>DATLUX010000042.1:0-47920 GCA_035577805.1 Verrucomicrobiia bacterium | reverse complement strand
GGGGGCGGCATCGACATGACAATGGCGGCAAGCCTGGTTGCATTTGCGGCCCACATTGAGCTGAAGCGTTTCGAGGAAAGTCCGCCGCAACGTCAGGCCCGCCTCGGTCAACTTCGCTTCGAATCGGTTCATCAACCTTGCTTCTTCAGGTCTTCTTCGAGAAACCGGGTGACGTCCTTGAATTTGGGGATGTTGTCAGGGTTGATTTCCATCAGGAGCCGGTGCGCTTCGAGGCACGTGCGCGAGATTTCTTTCTTGTCGGGAGTGGCCACCGGTTGTTCGAGGCGATTCAGCCCGTTGGGCTCCAGGAAGGGACCACGCACGATCTTAAACAGATGGAGAATCCCCAGGTTGTCCAGCATGTCGGACACCCGTTCGGACGGGTTAAGCAGTTCCAGGGTGGCCTGCCCCTTGGGATTCCTTTCGCCGCTGAACTTAAGTCCCAAGCCAGCCATCACGCCCAGGAAAGTGCTGTCCATGAGCTGGCAATCCGTAAGCTCCAGGATGAATCGGGTATGGCCTTGTTGCCAAAGCGTGGTGATCAGGGTCCGGAAATCAACGCTGGATTGGAAACTGGCCCGGCCGGTGATGCGGATGCAGACCGCTTGGTCTCCAACCCAGACCTGAAGCTTAGCCGGCGCGTTGTTCATGAGACATCATCGCACGTCATCCCGCAAAGCGCACTATGGAACGTCAAGCGCCGGGGAGTCAAGCTGCCGGACAAGGCAGAAAATGCCGCGTCGGAGCCTTGCGGGTTCGGGGTTCGGGGTTCGGGGTTCCATCTGCGCGAATCTGCGGGCCGTTCCAGGGCGGAGGGCGGAGGGAAGTGAGCCTCCCGTCCCATCTGCCGAAATCTGCGTGAATCTGCGGGCCGTCCATCTGCGGGCCACCTCCCATCCGCGTTCATCTGCGGGCTACTGTGAGGTCATGGAGATGACGCTTGGAGAGGATGAGATCCTTTCACCGGAAGGAGACACGTAACGCACGACTGCCGTGATGCGATCGCGCGTGGGTTTGGCGTCGCCCCAGGCGGGCGCGAATCGATAGCCCCAGCCAATTGAAGATTTGCCCACGTGTGCTTTCAACGCGGCGACATCATAAGTCCAGACGCGCAGGGGAGGTTGCGATTCGGGCACGCCGTTGGGTTTGGCGCCGTCGTAGAGCAGGAGTTCCAAGCGTCCGGTCTTGATCGGAATGCCGCTGGCTGCCCGCCCGTTGCTGGCGTAAACCCTGACCGCGAAGCCATCCGGGCCGGGATCCTGATCGAGATTCACTGCGACCGGCACCCCAAACAGATGAAGTTCCCGAATGACGTGAGCATCCGGAGCGGTGGCGCACCCGCCCAATCCTGCAAGAAGCAGCGCCAAGAGCGCGCAACTCAAGCCGGTCCTGCAACTGGAAATCATCGGGGCTTAAAGATGATCCGGCGCCTTGGTTTTCCCTGGCGGCGTCTGCGGGGGTTCAGGAACCGGGAAGAGCGGATCGAGTATTTGTTTCTGCAGCTCATCACGTTTGATCCCCTCCTTGATCTGCGAACGGCCCAGTTGTTCGCGGGTGACTTCGTCCACGCCGAGCAATTTGCCCTGGCCCAAAGCGGTGGAGAGGACCTGGGGCGTCAGCAGGATGAGCAATTCCTTCCGGTCTCGGCTCATCTGACTCTTGGAGAAGAGATAACCCAGCACGGGAATATCGCCCAGGACGGGGACTTTTTTGATTCGTTTGTCGTCGGTGGTGGCGATGAGGCCGCCGATGATGATGGTCTGGCCGCTCTGCACGCTCACGGTGGTGTTGGCGCGGCGCTGGTTGATGATGGGAACGGTGGCGGAGGCGTTGATCTCCACCGAAGAGCTGCTGATCGCACTGTTGGTCGTGCCAATTTCCATCGTCACAAAACCGTCCGGGCTGATTTTGGGAGTGACGGAGAGGTTCACACCGATATCCTCGTAACGAAAGCTGTTGATGGTGTCACCCTGCTGCGTGACACGGCTGTCGGTGATGAGCGGGACGCGTTGTCCGATATTGATGGTGGCGGGGCGATTGTCGGCCGTCACGATCTGCGGGCGGCTGAGCACTTCGAGGCGGCCGGAGGTTTCCAGAGCCTGCAGCAGGAAATGGTAATCGCCGCCGGTGACGGCAGAAGAGAAGCCGGAGGCGATCCACTTGGCTTCACTGATATCGATACCGGCGGCATAGGACACCCCATTATAGGTCCATTCGAGGCCGAGATCCCGGCCCTGGTCGAGAGTGACTTCGGCCAGCAACACCTGGATCAGCACCTGTTGCTGCGGTTTGTCCAGTTCCTCGATCAAGGCCCTGATCTGTTCGAAGTAACGAGGGTTGGCGGAAAGCAGCAGTGTGTTGCTGAGGGGCTCAGCCACCACGGCCACTTCGTGTTCGAGCACGCGCTGGCCGGTACCGACGGCCTCCGCGCCCAATGCCGAAGTCACGCGCTGACGTTCCTGGTCGAGAAACGTTCGGATGGCTAGCGCCACATCCTGCGCCTTCGAGTTCTTCAAGCGATACACTTCGGTTTTGCGTTCATTGGCCGGGCTGGAGTCCAGCGACTCGATGATCTGGGAAACCAGTGTCACGTAGTGATCGGTGCCGCCGACCAGCAGGCTGTTGGTACGAGGATCCACCGTGACATTGAGGGCATTTTGCTCGGCCGTCCCGAGCGTGGCCGAGGCGAGCTCTTCCTCGCTGAGAACATCGCCGGCCTCGCTATGCTTCGGGCGCACCAAGGTGTATTGGATGGATCGTTGGGCGCCGCCCGCGGTGGCGGCCGTGGTTGGGGTCATGCGAAACAGGCTCATCAACAGATCGGCCATCTGCCGGGAATCGGCGTTCTGCAGATAAAAAACTTTGATCTTAGCCTGCTGAGGAGAGCTTTGATCCAGGCGGCCGATGATCTGTTCGAGTAATCCCATGTAATCGACGGGCCCGCTGACGATGAGCGAATTCATCCGGCCATCGGGAGTGATGAGGATGGCCTCCTTGAGGGCAGCCGTGACCAGCTCCTGGCCTTGCTCGCTGCGGGTGATGAATTGGAGCACCGACTGCGCATTCGGGCTCTGTTCGCTCAAGGGGGTGGGCTTGGTATTCAGAGCCGTGTTGAGGATGGTCGAGAGCGTCTCAGCCCGCGCGTAGCGCAGCGGGAAGACTTTAATCTCGCTGACGCGCGCAACCTGTTCGGTATCCAATTTTTTGACCAGCTCGGCGATGCGTTTGGCATCGGCATCACCGCAGGACACCACGATGGCGTTGATGCGTTCATCGGCGCTGACGGTGATCGGCAGGGCGGTGCCAGGAGTGCCTTCGCGGAAGAGGCTCTGCACGGTTGTCGCCACGCGGCGGGCGTCGGCTTTGGCCAGAGGAAAGACGTGGACAGCTAGGCCGGCGTCGCTGGGGTCAGCATCGAGCTGTTGGATCAACGTTTCCACGCTGCTCATGTCGTCGGCGGCAGCGCCGATCAGCAAGGCGTTGACCCAGGGATCGGCCACGATGGTGATGGGCTCGGGAGCCTCGCCTTTCACTTTGGGTGGCCGGTTGGCGAAGATCGGCTGCAGCGTGGCCTGGAGCTTGGCCGCGGTGGCCTTTTTGAGCGGGAACACGCGGAAATTCATGCGGGCAAAGACGCTCTCGCCGTCCAGTTGTTGGATGATGCGATCGGCCACGTCGAAGGCTTCTTTGCCGCCCGTGATCAGGATCACATTCACGCGGTCATCGGGAATGACGCTGACCGGCACAGCGCGTTCGGTGGAATTGACCGCCACCGCATCGGCGGTGCGTCTGGCGCGGAAATACTGTTCGAGGGTGTTGGCGAGAGAGCTGGCCCGCGCCTTTTTCAGTTGATACATGCGAATATCGCCGGCGGCGGCGAAATCGCGCGTATCGACGCGGCGAATGACTTCGCGGACCACGGCGAGGTTTTCGGGGCTGGCGCTGATGATGAGTGTGTTGCTGCGCGGATCGACGCTGATGGCCAGGGCGTCGCGGGCGGTGCCCTTGACCGTGGTCCCAGCCGGCAGGCCCGGCCGATAGAGCCCCTGGTCAACCAGGGACTTGAGGATGGATGCCACCCGCTGGGCGTCGGCGAATTCCAGGGTGAACGTCTGCAACTGTCCGCCTTCGATGACGGGCTGGACATCAATTTTCTGCAGGAGCCCCTGGATGAGCTCGAGGTTCTCCTTGCTGGCGGAGATCACCAGAGCGTTGTTGAGCGCATCGGGGTGAACATCGATCTGTTCGGTCGGCACGGGGGTTTGACCCGGCAACGTCTGCGCCTTGACGCGGGCGGCGAAGATCCCTTGGAGCAAGGTCGCAACCCGGGCGCTGTCGTTGTTCTTCAGAGGGATCACCGTGAGAGTGAGAGCGGGGTTTTCCAGTTTTGTGTCGAGCCGCTTCAGCAGATCGTCGATGGCCAGGTTGTCTTCCTGGTTGGCGGTCACGAGCAGGCTGTTGCTCCGCGGATCGGCCAGGATGATGGGCTTGTTGCGTTGGACATCGGCGGAGCGAGCGGCCGTGTAGCGTTGATCAAACAACGTGGTGAGCGTCGCAGCCAGCACCCGGGCATCGGCTTGCACCACGGGAATCAAACGGATCCGCCCACTGAGCGCCGCCCCCGATTTATCGAGCTGCCGAGCCAACGTTTCCACCAGCTCAAAGCTGTCGCGCCCGCCTGCCACCAACAGGCTGTTGCTGCGCGGGTCGGCCAGGATGGTGACTTTCAAGCTGTCCGCGCTGCCCTGATTTAAGGTGGCTCGTTGGGTGACGCGCGCGTCCATGAGCTTTTGGATGGTGGCCGCCACGCTGGCGGCGTCGGCATTATCCAGCGGGACCAGGCGGATCTCGCGCAGGTCGAAAGGAAGCTTTTGATCGAGCTGCTGGAGAAGCCCCTCGAGCACGCCAAAGGATTTGCCGTTGCCGGCCACGATCAGGGCGCTGGTCCGGGCATCGATCGTGATGACCGGCTTGTCTTCCGCGCGCATGGTCGCCGCGCGCGGGCTGGCATAGATATCATTGAGAATCTTTTGAATGACGGCCGGGTCGGCATGGCTCAAGGGATAGATACGCACCGTTTCCAGCCCGGAAGCAGCCGGGATATCGAGCTGTTCGATCACATCTTCGATCAGCGGCAGAGTGTCGCTGCGGGCGGCCACGATCAGGATGTTGGAGGTATCGTCGGCTTGGATGACCATGGCGGAGCGGGTCTTGGCGGCGTCAGTGGTCTTGGGCGCCTGGGCATCCTTGATCGTGCGCAACCGCGACACCTGAGTGTTGAGCCCCTCGGTCCCGGGAACCGGCGCGCCCTCCGCGAAAACCGATTGCAACAGTGGCACCAGGCGGATGGCGGAAGCATGCTTGAGACGGAACAGCCGCACCTCCGTGACAAATCGGTCCAGCTGCCGGTCGAGGTCATCGATGACGCGTTGGGCCAGAGCCAGGGTTTCGGGCTGCCCGCTTAAGATCAGGGTGTTGGATCGGCTATCGACCGCCACGCCGAGCGGATTGACCAAGGCCTTGCCGTTGGTGCCTTCGGGCTGAGCTCCCGGCCCGGCTGGACCAATGTTGAGTTGCCGCCCCTGAGCGAAAATCGTGCTGAGCGTCTGCGACACAGAGGCGGCGTCGGCGAATTGCAGCGCGACGATGCGCAGGGAGACTCCTTCCAACAATGGCACGGTGTCCATCATGGCTACCACCGCCGCCAGTGCCTTCAGGTTGTCGGGCGTGGAGGTCAGGAGCAAGCGATTGCCGCCGCCCTGGGCCGAGATCGGATCGGGGGCGATCCGGATCGGCTGCGCGAGATCGAGCAGGACGGTTTGACCGGCGTCATTGCGAATGCGGAGACGGCGGACCTGTTCCTGGAGTTCGCGGGCTTCGGCCGTGAGTTCGCCGGCCGTGCTGGGTTTGAGCATATTTTGGAGCACAGCCGCCAACTGGGTGGCGTTGGCTTTCTTCAAAGACACCACCAGCACCTCGCCTTCCACATAGGCGGCCGGCGTATCCAGCGAGCGAATCATCTTCTCCACCTGCACCAACAATGAGTCACGGGCCACCACCAGCAGTCCGCGCGAACGCGGATCGACCGTGACGGTGACCGGGTCTCCCGGACGGGCCACTCCGAGTTGCGTGACCAACTGTTGCACTAAGGGCAACACCTTTTCCGGGGGCGCATTGGTCAACGCCACCAGGCGAAACTCCAGCTGAGCCGTTTGACCGGTCGAATCGAGTTGTTTGATCAACGACTCCAGGAAGGTGAAGTCCGTCGGGCGCGCGCGGACGATGACGCTGCGGGTGCGCGGTTCGGCCACGACCGTGATGCGCGGCTGCTGGCTGCGCGTGATGGTCGGCTGGCCGGGCTGGCTTGCGACCTGCACCGGCTCCTGCTTCAGCAGATCAGTCAAGGAACGCGCTACGATGATAGGATCCGCTTCCTTCAAGGGGAAAAGGCGAAACTCCGCTTCGTTACCATAAAAACTGTAGGAAAGCTCGTTGAGGATGCGATCGATGTGATCCAATTCCTGGGCCGGCCCGGAAAGGATCAGGGCGTTGGCATCTTTATCGACCGCGATGACCACTTCGGGTGAGCCGGCACTTGGGGTAGGTTTGCCTGCGGCGGCCGTCCCAGCGGCGGCATTTCCCGGCACGGCATTCCCCGCCGCCACGTTGGCAACGGCATTGGCATTAGGATTGGCGGCCGCGGCGTTGGCGGGCGCGGCCGGAGCCGGTGCGGGCGCAGGCGCGGGCGCGGCTGCCGCGACCACACCGGCTGGCGTGGCAGTCGCCGGCGCGGCCGGGGCTGGGGCATTGGCGCCGCCGGGCGGCTTGGCGCCTCCAGGCGGGTTGGGAGCGGGAGCTCCAGCCGGATTGGCTCCTCCCGGCGCGAAGGCGGCCGGCGCATTCGTGGAGTCCGTTTTGGGCGGCTGCACTTTTTCCACGATCCGCACCTGGCCGAGGGCCATTTGGGGATAAATGTTTTGGAGCATGCGCGCCATCTGTTCGGCGGCCACACGGTCCAGCGGACGCAAGCGGACCTGCAGGCTGCTGTCCTTCGCGGTTTCATCGAGGCGCGTGATCAGGTCCTGGACCTGAACGATGTCGGCGTGCTTGGCGATGATGGTGATGGAGTTATTGAGGGTATCGGGTTCGACGACGGGTCGCTCGGCGCTCGGACGGTTCGCGAAGACCGCTTCGATCTTGGAGACGACATCGTAGGCCTTGGCTTTCTTGAGCCAGACGAATTGGACATCGCGCTCGGAACGTTCGGGGGCCTGGTCGAGCGTAGGGAGGAGTTGCTCGACGAGTTTGAAGTGAGCGGAGGTGCCTGAGACGAGCAGGCTATTGGCACGTTCATCCACCGCCACCGTCGCGGCGGGCAACGGCCGCGTGCCGGGGCGCGAGTAGGCCAGGCGCGTCGCCACGCTTTGCAAAAGTTGATTGAGCACCGGCACCAATTGATTGGCGTCCGCCGTCTTGAGTTTGTAGATGCGAACCTCCACATCGCCATCGACACTTTCCTGGTCGAGTTCGCGCACGATCTTGAGTACTTCCTGAACCGCCTCGTTGGGGCCGTTGAGGAGCAGCGCATTGGCGCCGGAAACGGGAGTCACATTGACCCGCCGGAGCTGGCCCTGGCCGGACCGGGCGGAGATCGTTCGATTAACCGCTTCCGCCAACGTCTCGGCCGTCGCCTTCTTCAGCAGGACGGTTTGGATGACGGCTTGGCCGTTGGTTTCACTTCGGTCCAGGGTTTGGATAATGGACTGGACGCGGGTGAGGGTGGGCGCCGGGGCATCGAGGAGGAGGGTGCGGTCGTCTGGCGAAGCGCTCACGACCATTCTTTGCGCAGGGTCCGTGCTGGCCACCTGCTGGGCAAACAATTGCGAGATCATCTGCACCAGGGGCGTGGCATTGACGTGATTAAGCGAGACGACCTGAACCTGGCGGCCTTCCCCGCCTTCCTGGAGTTGTTTGAGGATATCCTCGATGACCTTGAGCTGGGATTCGTTGGCGTTGACGAGCAGGCGATTCCCCAATTCGTCGGCCATGATGAGCGCATCGGCCGCGGCGGTCTCGCCACGGCCCTTCATCTGGTCCAGATAAAGGGAGCGCACCTTGGTGGACAAATCGAGAGCCGCGCCGGTTTTGAGCTGGATGATGCGCATCTGGCGGGCCTCCCGGGCCGCCAACCGATCGAACTCTTGCACGATCGTGGACGCGGCCTGGAGATCCTTGGGTTCACCGGAAACGATGACCATCCGGCTCTTGGTGTCGGCTCCGACGGTCACGCGCGGGACGGAGCGTCCATTGGGGTCGACCCGGGCCAGGGAACTGGAGATCACGGAGGCGACCTGGTCAGGCTCACTGTTGGTCAGCTTAAACACACGGGTCCCGGCGGTTTGGGCGTTGGCTTTGTCGAGACGGTTGATGAGCGCTTCGACCGCGTTGAGTTCATTGGTGGGGCCGGAAACAACCAGACGGTTGGCGGCCACATCCGGGAGGATCAACGCCTGCGCGGGCACGGGCACGGAACGACCTTTGACCTGTTCCTGGTAAAGGGAACGGACGGTGGCCGCCAGTTCGGCCGCTTGGGCGGCGGTAAGATCATAAATGCGGGTATCGCGGGGGACGTTGTTGGTGGGGTTGATCGACACGGTGCCCAAGATTCCTTCAATGGCTTTGAGATGCGCCGGGCGCGCGGTCACGATCAGGCGGCCACTCTTGGGGTCCTGCAGGATCTGGGCATCGGCCGCATCGCTGGCGGGCTTGTCTTTCCATTGCTCGGTGTAGAGCTGCTGGACGAGGGGCTGGACGCGGGCGAGTTCTTCGGAGCCGCCGACCTCAAAGAAGCGTGTTTCACGTGCAGCCTGGCCGGCGCCGGCGTCCTGGAGTTGGCCGACGATGCGCTCGATCAAGGTCAACTGGGCGTCGCTGCCGGCGAGGATGATTTGGTTGCTGGCCGGGTCATCCATCATGAGCACGTCGGTCGTGCTGAGTTCCGGCTGGGCAGTGAGCTGATCGGTGTAAAGTTGGCGCACCTTGGCCAGGACCTCCCCGGAGCGACCTTGCTTGAGCGTCAGCACTTTCATCTTCCTTTCCGGCTGCGCTCCCAGCGAGGTGTCGAGTTGTTCGATGATGACCGAGACGCCCTGCAGTTCCTTGGGATCGCCCGTGACGATCAGGGTCCGGCTTTTGGCGTCCACGGAGACGCTGGCGCGTTTTTGGGGGCGTCCATAAGCGTCATAACGAACGAGCGCCGTGGTCAGGATCTCGGAGACCTTGGTGGGATCGGCTGATTTCAGTTTGAAGACGCGCGCCGTGGCGCTCTGAGCGCTGACTTTGTCGAGTTTGCGGACGATGTCCTCGATCACATCGAGTTCGTTGGTTTCGCCCACCACAATGAGCCGGTTGCCGCCGGCATCCGGGGTGATGAGGGTGTCGGGCGTTTGAGCGCCAAACCGGCTTTTGGCTTGTTCGAGGTAGAGCGTTTTGACGGTGGCGGAGAGATCGACGGCGCTGGCGGTGCTGAGATCAAGGATGCGCGTGTCGCGAACATCGCTGTGCGGTTTGGCGGCGCCGGCGCCGAGCTGGGTCAGGATCGCCTCGATCTGTTTCAGGTGCTCAGGCTTGCCGGTGACGATCAGCCGGCCGGTTTTGGTATCGGAGAGGATCTGGGCATCGGCCGGGTCCGATTCGGCTTTTTCCTTCCATTGGTCGGTGTAAAGCTGCTGGACGAGGGGTTGCAAGCGCTGGACATCGGCCGCACTGCCGACTTCGAAAGAGCGCGTCTCGCGTCCGGCCTGGTTGGTAACCGAACCGCTCTGCAGGCGGGCGATGATCTGTTCCACCCGCGGTAATTGGTCGGCGCGCGCGCTGACGATGAGCCGGCCCGTCTTGCCGTCACTGACGAACTGGGCATCGGGCGCGCCCAGTTGCGGGTTGCTGGAGAGTTGATCCTTGTAGAGCTGTTGAGTGAGCGGAAGCACGCGGTTGACCTCGGCGAGTTTGCCCAATTCGAACACTTTGGTTTCGCGCGGGGCGCGGGGTTGGGCCTCGATGGCCTCCACGATTTGGCGGACGGCGGCGGCCTGATCGCGGCTGCCAAAGACCATGAGGCGCGCGCCCCCGGCATCCGCATAGAGGCTGGCCGGTTTGCCGGAGCGGCCCTGGGTTTGTTCGCCGTAGATGCGGGTGACGGTGGGGAGCAGGTCAGTGGCCGTAGCGTTCTTGAGGTCGATGGGATAAAGCTCGCGGACGCCCTGGTCCGCTTTGCTGTCCAGGGAGGCGACGACGGCCTCGACTTGGGGAAGAATCGGAGCGGGCGCCAGCACGATCAGCCGCTTGGTGTTTGGATCGGCCGTGATGCTGACGAGGTTGGTGACGGTGCGTCCGGCATTTTGGGCGGTGAACACGCGGCTGGCGAGGGCGGCCAGGCCGTCGACATCTTCGTTACGCACTTCGATGATTTTTAATTCGCGAGCCCGATTGGCGGCGGCGGGACCGGCGGCGGGGTCCAAGCCTTCATTATCGAGCCGCTGGATGATCGCCTCGGCATCTTTGAGGTCGTTGCGGGAACCGGAGATGACGATGCTGTTGGACTCGCGGTCCAGAGAGACGGTGACGCGGCGCAGAGGCTGATTGCGGGCATCGAACTTGAGCATGGCGTTGGAAACGACGCCGACGATCTGGGCGGCATCGGCATTGACGAGTTTGAACACCCGGGCGCCGCCGGAGGCCTCGGGGGATTGATCGAGCTGCTCGACCACGGTGGCCACGGTTTTGAGCTCATCACGGGGGCCGCTGACGATCAGTCGATTGGAAGTGGCATCCGGAACGATCTTGGATTGCGGGCTGTATTCGGGGCCGCGTTGATCTTTGATCATCTCAACCGAGAGCGTGGTGGCGAGAGAAGCCAGAGTTGAGGCATCGCCCTGCTTGAGTTCAATGATGCGCATTTCGCGCGGCTGCACATCGGAGCGGGTGTCCAGTTGGGCGATGACCTGCGACGCGGCCTCGACCGCGGCGGAATCGCCCGTGAGGACGAGGCTATTGCTGCGCGCATCGACCATCACGCGAATTTGTTGGGACTGGGCATTGAGACTCTTTTCGACCAAGGTGGCGATCTCGGCGGCCAGCGCGGCTTTGAGGCGGACGACGCGCGTTTCTTCCTTGGCTCCTTTCTTACCGGCAGGGTCCAACTGGCGGATGATCTCCTCGACGCGGGTGATTTCTTTCTCGGATCCGCTGACCATGATGCGGTTGCTTTTGTTTTCGGCGATCAAGGTGGCGGCTCCGCCGGCGGGTTCGGGTTGGCCGCGGATCTGTTCGGTGTAAAGCTGTTGGACCAGCGGCAACAAGTCGGCCGCCATCCGGCTATAGAGTTCGACGCCTTTGAACTGGCGCGGGGCGGCGGCGGCCTGAGTGGTGTCGAATTGCTGGATCAGTTGTTCGACTCTGGCCAGATCCTTGGCCGGGGCGAGCACGACGATTTGTTTGCCGGCCTGATCGCCGATCAACTTCGGGGCGAGCGCGGGATTGCTGGGGCCCTCGGCGGTTTGTTCGAGCAGCTGCGTGACCATCGGGATGACTTCACCTGCCGGCTTGGCGCGGAGCGCCACCACGCGCATCTCGCGCTTGCTTTTCTCCGGGGCGACATCCAGGACGCTGACGATTTGTTGGATCTCGGCGAGTTGCTCGTCGGTGGCGGTGACGAGCAGCCGGTTATTGACGGGATCGGAGAGGAGGGACGGTTTGGGGACATCCTGGAACGCGCGATCGTTCATCTTGTCATTGACGAGGTTCTGGATGCCGGTGAGGGCCGTTTCGACCCGGGCGGTTTTGAGGGGGATGATCTGGAGCCGGCGAGCGCGGGAGACGCCTCGATCCTGGCGAAGTTGTTTGACGAGCTCCTCGATGCGGGCGAGGTGAGTTTCGTTGGCCGTCACGATGAGACGGCCCGATTCAGGTTGAACCAGGATCTTGGCGTGAGCGACTGCTCCGATGGAGCCGTCGGCCACCTCGTTGCGATAGAGTTCCTCGAGGAGCGGCTCCAAGCGTTTGGCCTCGGCGGCGCTGCCGACATCAATGAAACGGGTCTGGAGAGGAGTAGGTTGGGAGGTGCCGGTCTCCAATTGGGTCACGATATCGGTGGCGATCTGGATGTCGCCGGCGCTGCCGCTGACGACCACGCTCTGGCTGCCCGCGTCGTGGCTGACGCTGGCGGTGGTGACGATCTGCCCACCCGGCCCGCGGCGGGTCAGGGCCTGGGTCAGAATCGAAGCCAGATTGGTGGCTTCGGCGGCGCGGGGCCGGAACACTTTGGTGAGCTGCACGCTTTGCGATCGCAAAGGAATGTTGCCCAGCCCGGCCTGGCCGTGCACGGGTTTATCGACGCGATTGATCAGTTGCTCGATTTGTTCGAGCTGGCCAGGGATGGGGGCGGCCACGATCAGCCGGTTTTGAGAATTATCGGCGATCAAACGGGCCTTGGTGGCGGCGGTGGAGGCGGTTTCACCCGGGGCGGCCACGCCGGGAACGGCCTGGCGGATGACATTGGCGAGTTCGTCCGACTTGATGGTCACCGGATAATAAATGCGGACGTCGCCGCCGGCGCCGTCCTTTTGCTCGAACTTATTGATCAATTCCTCGGCCAGCTCGATGCGTTCGCGCGGCCCGAACAGCACCATCGTGCGGGAAGCATCATCGTAGACGGCTGTGACGTAATCATTGGGATCAGGCGGGAGCACCTCCATGGCTTTGCTATTGGGATTGTAGGTGGTGCGTTTGGGCGCGGTGGCCAAGCCGAAGGTCCGGTTCAACAGATCGGAGACGATGGCCCCGGAAGCATGCAACAGCGTGTAGGTTTTCATCTGCCGTTCGACCGTGGCCTCCGTGTCAATGGTGGCCAGGAGCGTGCGGATGCGTTGAATATTGGCGAGGCGATCGGTGACGATCAGACCGCGCCCGCGGGAAAGCGGCGCCAGCGACCCCGCGCTGGACAGCATGGTCGTGATCGAATCGGCAATTTCCTTGGAATCGAGATTCTTAACGTCCAAAACCACCGTGGCCACCTCCCCAGGCCGGACATCGCCCGTCGCATCGGCGCCGCGGAGAATGCGCAGCGGCATGGCCGGAAGCTCCCGGAACGGCACCAGCCGCAGGTAATGTCCGGACTCGACCAGCATCAGGCCCTTCATGGAGAGCACCAGATTGAGGGTATCGAGCGCTTCGAGGTACGTGTAGGGATTCGGATCGTTGAAGGTCAGGGTTCCTTGAATATTCGTGTCGGCCAGCAGCGGTTTGTTGGCCATCTGGGCAAAGCGCTCCACGACGTCCATGTAGGAAATGCCATCAAATTGGAAGCGGATGTTGCGGGGGTTGGCGGCGGGCGCGGGCTGGGCCGCGGCCGGCTGGGCTGGCTGGGCCGGGGCGGGTTGCTGGGGGATGGCCGGCTGGGCGATCCCAAGCCAGGTGGCCATGGTCCAAGCGGCGGCCATCCACGGAACGCCGCGGGCCTGTGACGCCCCACCTGGGCCGGATGCATGGAATTGAGTTTTCTTCATAAGCAGTCTCTTCAGCCCGTCATGGCGTTACTTGACCTTGGCCAGTTGTTCCGGCAATTCCCCCGCGGCCAGCTTCCGTTTATCGGCGAGTGTTTTGCCCCGTTCAATGGCCCAGAATTCATTCCCGATCTTCAGAATCACACGGCTGTCCGAGCGCAGGAACGGCCCGGCCTGCAGCGGCCGATAATCGACGCAAACCACGGTTCCCCCAGCCAGGGGGTCTCCGGGCCGATAGCGCTGGGTCTTTTGCTGCGTCAAATCACGGACATGCACTTCGGGTTGTCCCATCCATTCGGAAAGGGACACAATTTTGAACGACTCTGGTCCCGGCGGGGTGCCGGGCCGCCCCGGGGAAGAGCCGGGGGATGGTTGGCCGGGAATGGGAATGGCCGGGACCGGAAGGCGTTTGATGTAAGGCCGGAGTAGATCGCGGGAGACGATGCCATTGTAGAGATGGCGCTGGGGAGATTCGAGCGTGTATTTGGGCGGCAGCTCCTTGCGCTCGACGTCGGGCCCCGGGTCCAGGACCAAGGTCAGATAGCGAAAGCGCACCTTGACCAGGCCGGGCCCTTCACCGGTGGAGAGGGAAAGATTCTCCAGCCGGCTGACGTGAGGCGATTCCTGGAGCAGGAAGAGCAGATCCAACACGTCGGCCAGCGGGCCATCCCCCTGAACGCTCCAGCCGATTTCGCTGGCGCCGCGCAGCTTGCGCGGCCCGACCGGGAGCCGGGTGAAATCCGATTCCTGCAGGCCGCTGCGGAGGATCTGGCGGGTGAGCATTTCACCGGACAATCCGCTGGCTTGGTCGACGGTATCGGCGAAAGTTCGCAGCGCATACGCTTTCAAGCGATCTTCGGCGGAGAAATAGGCGCGGCGATCGTTTTGGATTTTCTGCAATTTGTTTCTGGCGGTGGCGATCTTCTGATCGATTTCCCGGAGCGGTTTGGTAATGAGGGCGCGCAGACCGAACCCGGCGCCCAGAGCCCCGACCAAGGCTCCCACCGCGATCAGGAGGGTTCGCTCGCGAGCGTTCAACCGCCTCCTCCTTTCTGGGGCGCGGGGTCGAGCGAGCCGTCATCGGCCGGACGAGCCGGGGTACTGACCTTGCTCAGATCGATCTTCATCCGCTCCGGAACGATCAATTCCACGGTCGATCGAAATTCGTAACCATGCCGATCGGCGCCGGGCGTGATGGCGAGGGGTTTGACATCATAACCGGCGGCGCGCAGTTGTTTGTCGAGTTTGGCGAGGATTTCGCCGCTGCGCGCCTGCACGGCCAACCGGATCGCGCCCTGGCCGCTGATGGAAAGACTGGTGAGGTAAATCTCTTCGCTGGCCGGGAGAATGGCGCTGAGATAAGCGCAATGTTCGATCCAGTTGGCATTCCCCTTGGTCCAGTCATCCACGGCGCCGACCTGTTGAATCATGCGCTTGTAGATCGGGCTCTTCTTCTCTGCTTCCGACAGCTGGGCCACCAACTCGCGGCGGGTCCGCTCGCGTTGATTGATCAGATACCCGCGGATGGACAGGACAAATACCAGGACGGCGGCGGCGGCCGAGAGTCCGGCCAGGATCCGAATCCGACGCATGTCCCGCGGCACAGAAGGCTGCTTCGGATTCAGGAAATCAAACGGCAACCCCTTGGCATCGCCCAGCCCGAGGGCCAGCCCAATCGCTCCGATCGAACCGGAAGCATGATCGCGCGATTCCGCCGGTAATTCGAAAGCCGTCGCCGGATCGAGCAGCGTGCAAGGGATGCTCAAACGCTTGGTCAGAGCCTCCACCACCGCCGCCTCATTCCCCGTGGCGCCCGTGACGACGACTTTGGTGGCGGCATTTTGCGCCTGCAGGCCGCCATAGCTATGCAACGTGCGCACCACTTCAATGGAGGCTGCCTCCGCAAAGGTCGCCGGACGCGGCGGCTCGACGGCCGCCAGCGGATCCGTTTTGTCCGCCTTGTCGCTCTTCTCTCCGGACGCCGATTCGCTCCCGGAACCGGCTGGGGCAGCTGGGGCCGGCGGTTCCGTCACCAGTTTGATGGCCGCGCCGCGGCTGAACAGCAACGATTCCCAGGCGATAATGTCGATGCTCACCTCGTCGGGCCGAAGCGAGACCAAGGCAAAAGGGTGATCGCTGTCGGCCACGCGACAGGCCTCGACGCAGCGGGCGTTGGCGTAGGGCAGCAAGCCGAGGGCGGCGAGTTTTAATCCGGCGGCGTCCGCCATTTGGCGATAGAACTCCACCACTTCGCGGCGCACGGCCGCCACGAGGACTTCGAGTTTGCCGGGAGCCGGTTCGGCCCGGCCCTCACCGGGAGCAGCATCGCTGGCAAAAACCGGCACCGAGCTCTCGGCCGCGCCGTTTTCTGGTTTGACCGGGCCACGCACTTTGAAATCGACCACCGCTTCGTCGAGCCGAAACGGGAGATCGCGGCTGAGTTGGAAGTGCACGATCGAAGCCAGCTCCCGGATGTCCTCGATGACAGGGAGGCTGAGGGTGCGGAGAACGAGCTGGGCCCTGGGCACGCCCATGACGACGGAGCCAGGTTTGAGGCCGGCTTGAGACAAAGCCCGGGCGATCGCGCCCCCCATCAACGCCGGATCAGTGCGATCGGCGTCGGCCGGCAACTCCAGGTTCAAGGCGACCAGCCGCGTGATGGACGCGTCGCCGCCGCGCGGAACCGATTGCACCACCCGCAGGGTCTGACTATCGATGTCGAGAGCGGTGACCTGGCTGGGGGGACGGGGCCGGCGCGGGCGCAGCGGATGGAAGCGCCGTCGCAGGAAAGGCGTTCGGCCGGGGGTTTCAGGCATCGGGCGCCTCCTTGGATTCAAGCGGGAACGGCAGACCCAAACGGGTGATATCGCGCAGATAAGCCAAGCGCGGTTTCGGTCCAGCCAGATCGATGATCACGTCCAGCACGCGATAGCGACCGGAGGGCAACCCATAGCCCACCACATGGCAGCTGAACTGGACCGCGCGCGCGGTGAGGAATGGGGCGATCTGCTTGAACAACGCGGCGTCCAGCAGGCCCTCCTGGTAAAGCCAGGCGATGGTCGTGCGATGCTCCGGACTGATGCTGCGCCGAGTGGAGAGGATGGCTTCGGCCAACGCTTCGTCGATCCCAGGCACCGTCTGCAAGGACGCGACCGAAGCGGTATTGACGTTGAGCAACCCTTCAAAGCCCGGAGCCGAACTGGCGGTGAACAGATCGAGGATCCGAGGCAGCTCTTCCTTGCCCACGCCCGAACTGATCTCCACGACGCGTCCGGAGGCATCCTTGACCTTCAGCCGTGCGTCCAGCAGCTCCGCGACATGGCCGAGGCGGATCTGGTGGCTGTGCAACGCCGCCACGTAGTTGGTGAATGCCTCCGACCAGTTCCCGCCCGGAAAACGATCCTTGGGATCATTCAAGTTCGCGCGGGGCACGCCGTCGTTATCCTGATTGGGATCGTAGGACACCGTGGTCAAATACTGGTGCAGCCCCAAATCCAACCGGCTGTCGTTGTTGTCGGGCGGAAAGCGCTCATCGCCGTCCTGCTCGTTCGGATCGAGGCGCCAGTTCATGTTGGCATCTTCACCGTAGAGCAGCGCCGGAGTAAAGCCGCGAACCAGCAGAAGTTCGTCGAGGCTGTCCAAACGCGCATTCCGAACCGCGTAAGGATAAGGCAACGTGTCATAATATTCCTGTTCCGCTCCGTCGGGCCGCGGGATGTCATCCAAGTCGATAAAATCCCGCAAGGCTGCCACCAGGGCCGGGGTCATTCGCGGCAGATGCAGCAGGTTAGTGGTGTGAGCGGCGTTGACGTTGAGCTTGGCCGCCTCGTCAGCCAGACCGTAACGAAGTTCCCGCAAGGCATCGTCCACCGACGGGGAACAGACCGTGAAGTACCACCGGTCCGAGCCGTCCTCGTAGACGAACTGATCTTTAAACACGCGCGGGTTGTCCTGCCACTCGGTGGAACCGGGCGCCGCGCTGGCCACCTGGCGGATCGCCTCCTCCACTCCGCTCATGGCCGCGCTCCAGGCCTGTTCGGTCCCGGCCGTGGCCGCCGTCGCCACCGTCTCCGCGCGCAAGCGGAACAGCAGACTGACCGCAACCATGGAGGTAAGCAGCACGACTACCAGCACCGCCACCAGCACAAAGCCGCCGCTCTGATCGCGACCTGCGTGCGGCCTTCGGTCCGCGGAGCGACGCCGGGAGCTTCCCGCCACCGGCCCAACCAAGGCGCCTCGACTGCGCATGAGTGGAAAGAGGATTCGCATGGCCCTTACTCAAAAAGCTCCGCTAAAGGATCATCATTCACTGAAGTTCGCCGGCTTCCGGGCAAATAAATAACCCGCCGAAAGATTTCGTAGGGATAATCCAACGGATCCACTCCGTCGGGAAGCGGTTCGCCGCCCACGGTGATTTCCACGCCCGCCGGCAACGTCGAGGCATCCCACCGGTCGCTCCAGCCGGTTCCATCCCAAAAGGAGAACATGATGAACCGCACGGAATCGAATACGGGCACGCGCGGGTCGACGACCACGGGCGAGTCAGAAGGTGGGCTGGCGGCGGCGTGGGCCGCGGCCGTGGCACCGGCAGGAACGGAGCCGGCCGCCGCGTGGTTGGTCTGGGACGCCGACACTGCGGTGGGCATCTCGAGGAAGGCATGTTCGGTGCGCGTCAGACCGGTCACGACGCTGTTGGTGCCCTCCAGGGCGCGGGCCGCGCCATACTGCACGATGGTCAGATCGGTCTCGATGTGCCCTGGGCCGCGGCGGGAGCGACTCGGGCCGTTCCAGTTCGCGCGACTCGGAACGCCGGTGACCACAAAGCGGAGTGAGGCAGAGTCGCCGGTGAAACCCATCTGGGGTTGTGCATAAGCGGCGCGCAGATCGGTCGTGAGCCGATCCAGCAACAGGCGCACCGACGAGACGCGATCCGATTCCTCCAGCAACCGCGACCGGAGATCGACGGCCTGGCCGTAAAAATGGAGTGCGACCACCAGGATGCCGATGGCGATGCTGATGGCCAGGAGCACCTCAATCAGGGTGAAGCCGGCGCGAATTCGCAGTTGGCCAGGTGACGTCTTCATTAGAAGTTGTCTCGGCGGGTCCGGGCGGTGGCCGAGGTGGCGGGGGTAGCGGTGGCGGCGGGCTTTTCGAGCTTCAACACCTGGGCCAGGCGATACACGATCGGAGGGTCATCATGCCGGACAATGACCTCCACCAAGGCTAAACCGCTGGGCTCGAGTTCGCGCTCGTCGCGCGGAGAGAGAGCCAACTGCCAGGTCCAATCTTCAAACGGCACCGAGAATCGTTCCGGCCCGGCTGAGTCGGCGGTGCGCGATCCGATTTGCAGTTCCGAGAGCACACTGATCGCCAAATCCACTGCATGGGTGTTGAGCCGCTGGCGAACCACGCCTTCCAAGGACGCATTCACCGCCGTGCTGATCACCGACGCCGCCGCCACGAACAAGACCAGGGCCAGCACCACTTCCAGCAGGACCACTCCCGCTTCGCATCCCCGGCCGCGCCCCTGGTCGCCAGACGCGCCCCGCGCTCCGCCCCAAGATCCAACTGGTGCTGGCAGATTCATCTGGAGTTGGGAAGGTCGCGGGCGGTTTCACTGTCGGTCCCCACTGGGATCGGCTCCGCTCGGCTCGCTTTCACCACCTCTTCAGTGGATTGATCCGAAGCGAAATCCCGAGGAATAAGCCGGCGACGGAACGTGCCGGTCACGCCTGCGAACTGCAGTCCGATCATCCGATCATCGTCCTGGTCTTTGGAGGCCAGCACAATCTCGGCCGAATCGCTCGAACCATCCGGATAAAAAGTGATCGGGGCAAAGCCCAGGCTGTCCGCCGAGTCCGCCTCCGAGACCGTCGTGACCGCGCCGGGACCCATTTTCCCGGCGGCTCCGGAATGACTGACCGGCTCTCCAGCGGCGAAGGCCTGTTCCAAGGAACGCACGTCCTCGATGCTGATGAGCTCCGCGATCCCGCGGATGTAAGGCTCAGCTTCGCGCAATTCTTCGAACAGGCCGGGGCGCGTGAGCGGATCCGGCTCCCACAGCACCCGCAGACTTCCGAGCGGCGCGCTCCGCCCATCGCCGGTTTTCTCCTCGAAGTTGATCTGCACCTGGCGGCCGGCGCCGGCGGCTTGGGCCCGCGCGAAACGAAGCAATGCTTCCAACTGCGTGACCCCTTCGTCCAGGGAAGAGCCGCGACGCAAATTGGTGAAACTAAACACCACCGCTCCCAGCAAAAGCAGCAATAGCGAGACGGTGAGCAACAGCTCAACGAGCGTGAACGCACGGCTGTCGCGCGGGAGCGCGCGACATTTCCGCTCCGTTTCAAACCACCGATCTGCAGCGGGCGGAGCGCCGGGTCCGCGGCCAGGAAGGAAGTCCGGGCGCAGTCCGGCCCGGAGGCGGCAGGCCTCGACGGCGAACGGCAACGGACTAGACAGAAAAATCAAATCAGCGTGGGCAGCCTGGCGACACGGTTACGGTTACGGTTACGGCGAGAGGGCGTTGCCTGACGAGCGCAAGCGCTGACGCGCCGTGATCGGCCCGCCTCGCCGGAGACGTGCACCGCTCAACGCGCCAGAGACGACAGCCCTGCTCTCTGTCTCACCCCCGCGCGTTCCCGCGAGATCCGTGGTTTGGACTGCCGGATTCAGGTTCATTTTTTGCCAGAGGACACCCCGTCGGTTTCGTCGTCACCGGTCATATGTTTGATATCATCGTCGGTGTCCGGCTGGCCGTCGGGGCCGACCGAGAAGAGCTTATACGGCAGACCGCCTTTCTTTTCGCCATCGCTGCCGGCGCGCTCGACGAGTTCGTAGCGGATGGCATGGCCCCAAGGGTCATCCAAGCGGGTGCCTGGCTTGATGTAGGGTCCCTGCCATTTCTCGCCCAAGCGTTCGTTTTCGAAGGTCGGCTTCTTGAGGAGAGCTTCCAGGCCGCCTTCCTGTTCGCTCGGGTAATGGCCCAGGTTGAGCCGGTATGTATCCAGGGCGCTGCTCACCTGGTTGAGGAGCAATTTGGTGGTGTTTTTCTCCGCCCCTTCTTGTTGCGGCAAGACGAACACCACTAAAGCCCCGGCCAGCAACAAGATAATGACGATCACCAGCAGGATTTCGATGAGGGTGAAACCGCCGGTGTGCGCCGGCCGTTTCCCAGGTCGTAGAACAGTTTTCAGTCTCATAATTGCCTTATACTAAGAGCCTATCGCGACGGTTGGCACGACAACAACATTCAAAATGGTTTTGGGCATTTTGTCTGCCCTCATCCCGTCGGGTCCTTCACGGATGCCCGGCACCCGGTCGGGGCGGGGCCCCCAGGGATGGCAGGCGCGTCAGGTGCGTCCTTACCTCTTGGAAGGACTGGTCAATCCAGCACCACCAATGTATAAACCATTCGGATGTTCACGTTACTCCCAATGATTGCCGGAACACTCCCCCATCAGGACCGTGAAGCCCAAGATCCGAACCTTCGCAGAGCACGAGTGGGCCATCTATAAAGACCTACGGTTGGCCGCACTGACTGAGTCCCCAGATGCGTTTGGGAGTACTTTGGCAAGAGAAGTAGGGCGCTCCGAGGCCGATTGGGCCAGCCGGCTCGCCGCTGGTGTCAACTCAGCGTGGGACTTTCCAATCGTGGCTCAGATAGACAGTCAGCCCATCGGCCTTGCCTGGGGCCGCATCGAACAATCCAATCCTACGGTGGCAAATCTCTATCAGGTATGGGTCCATCCCAACTATCGGCGCCTTGGCGCCGGGCAAATGTTGCTGGAAGCGGTCATGGCCTGGGCGATGGACAAACAGGTCGATTTCCTTGAATTGGGGGTCACCTGTGGCGACAGCCCAGCCTTGCGGCTATACCTGCGTGCCGGCTTTGAGCCCGTGGGTCCACCTGAGCCCATCCGTCCAGGAGCAGAGTTGTTGGGCCAACACCTGCGGCTAAAATTGAGAAGGGACGCGGCCTAACCCGGTGGCATTACACTCGGGGACGCCATGAGAAAATGCGGAGTGCGGAATGCGGAGTGCGGAAAACGAACAGGGCTGGCCAGAGCGAGACGAGAAGCGTTCAGTTCAACGGTTGAGGAAAAGCGGTCAGCGAAACAAGGAACCAACAACCAGCAACTAGACTAGGAACCAGCAACCAGCAACTCGGAGAAAAGTTTGGCCGGTGAAGAATCCACCGGCCAAACCATTTCATCAAACCACACTTGCCCGCCGCGTGGTAAGATGCGCCGTAGTGGGAAGATGACGGTGTTCCACGTTTCAGGCGTGAGCCTGATTGGGTCCCGCGGGCGGGGGTCGATGGAGCACTTCACAGACCCACTGTGATTCAGGCTCGAACCGTGGAATAATTCGCCAGGTCCGGCTGAGTTCTCCGTCTGGAGTTCGATCTTGATAGATGAAGGCCCATTCACCGTCGTCGAATACCGACATCCATTCATCCCAGGAGACCTCTCCGTCTTCGTTGGCGAAACAAATGACCGGCAGGGCAGCCTCTGCCGATGGTCTCTTAATCACGGGGTGTCCTCCGCGATTCTGGGTCCATTCGATGATCTGCGCATGTTCAATACTGATTCCAGTCATACGCCAACCTGCTAAGCCCAGCGCGTGCCAGAATTCGGCTCCTAACTAAACCTCCGTAAACTGAACCGTTTCGGGAGTCGCGAAGCCGGACTCCTTGGGCGGCGGCAGCGCAACTTGCAAGGAAATCTCGAATCACGCACCCGATCTCTGCAAGGGGCGCCCCGCTGATTCAAGCGGCCACTCTGTGGTGACCCTCACTGCGGGCCCTCGATTGGATTTACCGCAGAGGGCCCAGCGCGGCAAAGCCGCAACCGACCGAGGAGGGGGAGGATTACCACGGAGGACACGGAGGGCACGGAGAGAAATAGTGGTTTTACAGTCCCCACCGGTTGTTGCTCCACGTTCTCACTCCCAGGGTTCAAGACACTGGTTTTGTTTCTGTTTCCAACAAGCGTTCCAACTCCAATAAAGCCCCTCGCATTTGTGCGGCCGAAGTATAGCGCTTCGCCCGGTCAGGCTGACAGGCTTTTAAAAAAATGGCGTTGAGCCCGATGAAATCCTGGCTGGATTTTTCGACCAGTGATTCCGACAGCACAGGAAAGGTTCCCGGGGGCGGAGTGCCGCCCGTGCTGATCACATACAGCACCATCCCCAACCCATAAATGTCGGCCTGTGGAGTCCCCAACGGTTCGGGTTCCGGCGGCATATAACCGGGCGTTCCCATTCTGGAGGCCTCTGCCGCGGCGCGGGATCCGGCTTCGACGACCAAGCCGACGTCCGCCAGCTTGGGGCGACCGTTCACAAAGATGACGTTGGACGGTTTGATGTCACGATGGGTCAGGCCTTGCTGATGCAGAAACTCGAGCGCTTCGGCCAGCGCGACCACGATCCGCACACACTCACGGACAGGCAACCGGTGCTGTTCGGCTTGCGCCCGCACACTGGCGAGATCGCGCGGTTTGTAGGTGGCCGGATTCTCCTGCCAACCCGGTGTCAGGGAATCACCCAGCTCCATAACGTAATAGAAGTATCCTTCGCTCTTTTTTGTGCTGACAAAATCAACGCGCAGAAGACCAGGATGCTTGTCCGAGACTGGTTTGTAGTTTGTAATCCCGCGAAATTCACGTTCGTAAGGATCCGAGCTGACGCCGAACTTGGATCGATAAACCGCTTTAAGCGCCTGCCATTGCCCAACCGCATTGCGTGCCACCCAGACTTTCCCGTAGGCGCCCTCGCCGAACGGCGGCTGGATCATTTCGTAATCGGGCGCATCCGGCAAACGCCGGGCGAAGAACGAGACCAATCCGGCATAGGCCACGGCGCAGGGCACTTGCCCACCGGCGACGATCAGCCATGGAAACCAATAATTCGTTGCATAACTGCAGGCGGCGGTCCCCAGCGTGCTCGCCAATGCCACCAGCAACCCAATCACAGACGCCACCCACCAACGGGGCAAACATAAGCCGGCGCCCAGCGCCACACCGGACAACAAAAGACAAACCACCTCCAGCCAGGCCGGCGGACGACGCAGCCAATCGCCATTGACCAGATTCAGAAACATCGTCGCCAGCACGTCCACCCCGCCCACCGCTTCGCCCGTCCAGCGTGTATAGGGAATCTGGAACTTGTCCTGTTGATCGTCTGGCGCGGTTCCTTCCGGCCGGTTGCCGATGAAAACAATGGCATCGCGGAAGAAGTCGGGGGCGGTGGTGAACGCTGCTTTGTAACCAAGGGATGTCCAAGGGCCAGAGACGCCGTAATAGCGAAGCCACCGCTCACGCGGTTCATCCATCAAAGCCGCTCCGACAAGACGGGACGCGGTCCACGCCAGGCTCGGATAAGGGCCCGGTGACGGAAAGGGCCAATGCTTTCGAACAATTTTATCCTTCAAGTCCGGATCAAGGTGGGCCACGCCCCAGTTAGTGGCGGGCGCCTCGAGGAACAGGTTCGCCGGAGGACGTGGTTCCGCACCCAACACGTTCCGATTCTCCTCACGCATCTGTTTCGCCATGAGCACAACCTGGTTCTGCTTCTTCAGGGCCGCGGCCAGCGCGGCATCCTCGTCCTTATCCCGCAACACCCCAAAGTGGACATCGAACACCGTCATCCGGCAGCCATCGGCGGCAAGTTTTTCGAGCAGCTGCGCATGGAGCGCCCGGCTCCAGGGTTCGCCTCGAGTCTGGTGGAAGAAATCGTACGCCTCACTATCCATGTAGATGACGACAGGCCGGTTCGTCACCGGGCGCGAGCCGAAGCGGAAGAGATAATCATAGCTGGCATTGACCCACGGCTCCCCGAACGGGATGGCCCAAAGCAACAAGCCGCACGACACCACCAGCAGCGCGCCAAAAGCCGGCAGGAAGAATCGATGTCGAGTGATGGTTTTGAGTTTCACGGCTTGAGCACCTGAACTAGGACGCGGACTCCGGCGACCAGTTTAGCGGGAGTTGCCAAGTAAAGAAGCTCTTTCTGGATGATGTGCGAGATGAGCGCTCGGGCGCCTTTGGCGAGCGCCCTCAGCCACTGGTCTTCCAACGAATTCCTTCAAGATTGTGCTTTACGAGTTTGCGCGGTGCAATTAATGATATTCATTAGTCACCCGAAAGGCTGGAGTAGAAGCAATTTGTGCGTTCATGGATGGCATTCACGTGTTTATCCATGTGCCGGGAGCTGCAGACTCGCAGCCTGACGGTAGCAAACCAACAAGACTGATCTGCGGGTTCAAAGGCGGCCTCTTGAAGTCGGCTGCTACCCAACAGAGGACGGTTCTCAGGAAGTAGCGTTCACGTTTCACCGGATGTCGTTGGGACCAATGCCAAATTGTTTTCGATTATGAAACTAAAAGACAGACTCAAATTTTTCCTCACCCTGCGAGGAACGCCTCGAACCACGGTGCCCGCGCTCGTGGCAACTCTCGTGTTGGTGACGGGCTGCTGCTCGCTCTTTCCCAGCCTGTGCAAGCCGATTATCATCCAACAGCCGCAATCGCAGGTTGCACTCCTGGGCACACCAGCCACGTTTACGGTGGTGGCACAACATCCGCCGCCAAACACCAACGCACCACTTACGTATCAGTGGACCTTTAATGGCGTGAACATCGCAGGTGCAACCAGCGACAGCTACACCATCCCGGCGGTGGCGCTCACAGATTTAGGGGTGTACCGGGTCGTCGTGAGCGGAAGTCCTTCCACAATCTCAGATGCTGCTTATCTGAGCGTTGCCACGGTAACGGGTAATGGCGGCAGCGTGCAAACTCTGGTGGCAGCGTTTATCAACACCAATACACCCTCATCCTCGTGTCCGCATTCATTCGACCGGTTTTATCCCTACTACTTCTTCAACGGTCCGAATGTGCCAGAGAGTCTCCGGACGCCTGCCTTCGCCAACAGCACGGGCATGACCAGGCTGCAAGTTGACACGTGTAACAGCCAGAATAACGCTCCGAACGTGACGGCGGTGAGAATTGTTCAGAACAACATTCAGGCAAAAGTCCTCGCTTGCGATGATAACGGTTCAACGACATGCACGGTTTTTCCCTCACCATCAAGCCATAGCAATGCGGACGCCAACAGCAGCATTACGGGCTGGTTTAACCTCCCGACGGAAACCGATACCCGAGGACTCGTTCGCGTGATCATTTATTTCAAATCCAGTTCGATTCCCACCGGGCAGACCAGCCTCACTTTCAATTGGACTTATCATAACTGAAGGGAACGGGCCACTCGGTCACTCAACACTCCCAACACTCTCTAGAGGTTTAACAGCAGCCTGACGGCCAACGTTCGCTCTCGCGGCAATTCGGTGTAAGGGGTCAGCGAATTCAGCCTGTAATCCTGTCCGGTGACATTGAGCAGGCCCACGCGAAGTTCCCCATACCCTCTGGGAAACCGGTAACCGGCATAAACATTAAATTGCCAAAAGTCGTCTCCCGAGACCGCGAGGGAGGCGGGATAGCCGTCATTAGTTTGGTGGTACCACGAGCCTTGAAGCTGGCCAAACAGACCCGACGGATGATTATAGAGGGCGGCCAATCCTAGTTCATGGAGGACGGCCTCCAAATGCTGACGAGGGCGGAATTCCCCGGTGATATAGGAATTATCGATGTCACCCGGAGTTAAGGCTGCGCCCTCCACAAACTTGCTGTGCAGGTCGGATTTGCTCAAGCGATAGCGGGCCGTAAGAGCCCATTCATCGCCCAGCAATTGGTTGGCCGTCAGAAGAATGGCAGGCTCGTGATAATCCAGGTGCTCCGGCGTCTGCCCGACGTTGGCCAGACCCAACGGATTAAAGACAAAGACGCCCACGGATCGCTCCACTTCCGAAGTAAGAAATTGGCCTGTCACGCCGAGATACGTTCGCGTGCTGGGGATGCGATGTTCGAAGGAAAGCCCATACATGTCAAACTGCGCGCCGGCATTCTCCCCGGCGACGGACTCGGGAATCACGCTCCGAAAAGCCTGATTGAACCCGGCGACTTGCGAAGGTTCCAGGCGCACGCTGCTTTCCAGGCTGGCACCGCCCAAGGAGCGTGAGTAGGCGCCACGCACGACGGTGTCCCGGCCGAGTTCCCAGATAACGCCAGCCTTGGGCGAAAGCTGATGCGCGTCGGTTGCGTTGTCCGACACAGGTGGGGCCCGAAAGTTCAGGGGGTAGGTTAGCGAATCGTAACTCAAACCTCCGACCAACCAGAGCGAATCCGTCACGGCCAGGTTCTCATAGCCATAGACGGTGATCCGATCGAACTCCACGTCGAGGTTCTGCGAAGCCGCCGGGACGGGAAAGAACCCATCAAAATCCGTAGGCGGATCCGTCTGCAGGTTACGGGTGTGAAAATGGCCTGCTTGAAAGCGACCGCCGGCAATCAGTGCTCCGCCCTGGTGCTGATAGATGTGTTGGAGTTCCCCGGAGTAGATCTCGAGTTCGCTTTCATAGGCCTGGGTAATGGGGATGGGAATGGCGAATTGAATCTGCTTTGCTGGGCGATCCACGTACAGGGTAATCTGGTAGGGATCCGAAACATCGATCTGATCATCAAGCCTGGCAAACAACAGCAGCGTATGACTGTTCGCGCTCCACTCGTGATGAAGTCCCGCGGACAGAATCGGCTCCTGATTCTCCTTGGTGCGCAGGGCGGGATTGGCAAAAGACGGTTTGTAATACTGCCTCAAATCGCCCCCTTCGGCCTCATAGTTCAGTGCCCGGACCTGGATTGTGTCCCGCTGGGTTAGCTGTTGCTTGAAGCTGAAAGAAAGGATCCGCTCCTCAAAGTCCTGGTTAGGCCTTTCCCCGGGATCCCAGCGGTAAGCGGCCTCAAGGGAGTAGGCACTATGGGCGAACGTTCCGTACTGCGCCCCCGCCTCGACCCACGCGCCCCGGCTGTAATATTCGGTCGACGAGGCAAGCCCAACGCCGTCCCCCTCGAACAATTTCGAGTATTCCTGTTGGGAAATGGTAGGCGAGAGCGTGCCGGCCCCGACCGGAGCAAGCAGATTTGCCACCAAATATTCAGTCTCGGTCGCCGTCTCGTAACGAAGGTCGATTCGATTCGGGTCGCGCAAATAGTTATAGCTGTTGGCGAGGAACAGGTGTGCTGAGTAATTCGCGTAATCGTAATTAACCGCCCGGCCCGCTTCGCGAACCCCGACGTCCACCATCCCTGCGTCCAGATAAATAGCGGCCAGATTCGCGCTACGCACCGCCCGATCCTGATCCAGAAGAAGCTCGGAACGATAGACGCGTCGGTTTTCATTCAACTCCTGGGATTTCTCGAGCTCCCGGACGGCCTCATTGATGTGGTTGCTTTGCTGGAGCAGGAGGGCGGAATACAACCAGGCGGTGGGGTCCGCAGGATCCAGTCGTTTGGCCAGTTCGATTTCGTAGCGGGCCCGCGGATTGTCTCCCGCGTTGCTATAGGCCTTGCCCAGGTAGCTGCGCAGGAGCGCCCGCTGCGGTTCCAACGCCGCGGCCACCAGCAAATCTTCCCGCCCAACGTCCGCGTCGCCATGACGAATACGGCAAAGACCACGGCCGAGCCAGGCATTGCCGAGAGCGGAGTCAACGGTAATGGCCCGGTTGAACCAAAAGACCGCTTCGCGCGTTCGATTCTGCGCCGCACGCAGGAATCCTTTCAACGCGAGCGCTTCCGCGTTGCGCGGAGCGAGAGCCAGGCTGCGATCGAGAGCTTCCAAGGCTTCGGAAATATGTCCAAAGCCAAACTCAAGTTCAGCCACACGCGCCCAGCCGAAACTGAACTGCGGCGATTCGGTCACCGTTTGCCGGGCCAATGACAAGGCATTCGCCAGGGACTCTTTGCGCACCGCCAGGGATTGTTCATAGTAAGACGCGGCCAAAAGTTCGGTGGGCAGCTGAGGGCTGCGCAGGGATGGGTTGGGCTGCCGGGTCACTGCAGCCACGATTTGTCGCAACGCCCCGCCCAGGCGCGTGAGAACGTCCGCGGGCTTGTTCGACTGGACCGTCGCCAGAATATTGGTCGACGCATCAACTTGCCCAACGGCCAGCAGCAATGCGGCGAGAAAGATGCGTTCGGCATCCGAAGCGGGCTGCCGATTTGCGGGATACCTGGCCAGGGCCACCAGCAAATCGCCCTCCCGATAAGCGGCCAGCGATTCAGCCAAGGCTGCTCGTTCGGGCGCAGCAAGCGGCAGATCCGCCAGATCCAGGACGGCGGGATAATAGAAGGCCCATTGTAAAACACTATTGACCACGAAACCGGCGGTTTGAACCGGTGGCTGACCGATGTCCGCCACAGCTTGTTGGCCATTCGTCAACACGAGTTCTGACAGGTTATTGCCGAACCGAACCCTGCCATCGATCAACGAAAGCTTGGTCCGTTCCGCGGCTCCTTCGCCACTTGCCTCCAAAACGAACTCCGTCCCCTCAATGCCGGCCGTGGCGCCTCTTGTGATCACTCGGATCGGGCGCGGCTTATCCCGATGAAAGAACGAAGAGATGCCTTTGAACAGATGAAACCCCAGGAGCGACCCAGACTGGTCCGGAGGCAGCACTTCTATCTCCGCCCGGGCATTTAAGATTAGGACGCTTTGATCCGACCAGCGGAGAGTGACACGACTATTATTCCCCACTCGCAACCGATCGAAGGGATTGAGGACCTGGTTGGTGGTCGTGCTCACCCACGTGGTGGCACCACGGGGCATGACGTCGGCCTGGCCTTGCAAGCCCACGATACGAATCTGATTGGTAGCGGCCGTGTCGGCAGCCTGAGCCGCGTGCTCGCTCCCCAGCATGAGCTGGAAACAAAGCAGCGCAATCGTACTCCCCAAACACCTTCCGAGCCATGAATTCATGGAATGAGCTACAGCCGGTGCTATTAGTCCTGGCCCTACATGACACTGCGGCAGCACCCCCAGCAATGGAAATCGTATTGGCCAGAACACTCCCAGCACGGGCCACGACCAGTCATACGCCGTTTTGCCAAATCTCTTTCACAAAACGTTTTGAAAGATTTCAGCGAATCCTCCGTATTACCGGCATGGCGCTCGCGCAAGACCGTTAACATGCCCCCCCTCGGACCCGACGCCGACTCTTTCGGCCGACCCTGGAGGGGTATCCGTAAGCACGTGTCCCATGCCTAAAGCCCTCCGTTTGCCCACCTCATTTTGTTTGCCAGCATCGTCGCCTGGATTCATTAGTCGTATATGTCCCGGGCCGACGGCGAACTCATCCCAACCCGCGCCAGCCTGCTTTATCGCATGCGGGACCTGGAGGATGGCACGAGCTGGAACGACTTTTTTAGCATCTATTGGAAACTGATTTATGGGGTGGCCCGCAACGCCGGACTAACCGATGCCGAAGCTCAGGATGTCGTCCAGGAAACCATGACCTCAGTCGCGAAAAATATGCCGGCCTTCCGTTATGACCCCGCCATCGGCTCGTTTAAGGCCTGGTTGCTCAAGCTGACCCGCTGGCGGATCATCAGTCAGTTCCGCAAACGCCCGCCCCGGGAGGCCCACGTCGCGCTGCCCCACGATCCCGCCACCCACACGGATGCCCTGCACCGAATCGCTGATCCAACCGCCGGCGTGCTCGACTCCATGTGGGATGATGAATGGGAAAAGAATCTCCTTAAAGCCGCCGTGGACAAAATCAAACGGCGCCTCGACCCCGCCAAATATCAGATCTTCGATTTCTATGTGAACAAGGAGTGGCCAGCCGAGAAAGTGGCCATGACATTCCGAGTCCCGGTCGGACAAGTGTATTTGATCAAGAACCGGGTCACCGTGTTGATCAAAAGGGAAGTCCGACGTCTGGAAAAGGAAATGACCTGAACTGCTGTCATGGAACGTTGGCGCCGGCCTTGGCTAATCTGTGGATTGCTCGCCCTCATCAGCGGGTGCGCCCAACCATCCCCTGCTCCCGAGCAAACGGCCCCCAAGGGTCAAACGACCCAGACCAAGTCGATCATCCAAACCAGCCCGAAGCTGGAGATTCTGGACACGCAAATCAAAGCCAATCCGCAGGACGCGCAAGCGTATTCCAATCGCGGTTACACCCTGGCTTTGCTTGGCCGGAAGGCCGAGGCTCGCGCCGATCTCCAAAAAGCGGTTGCCCTCAAAGACAACGGCCCCATGCATAATCGGGTGGGCTGGGCTTATTTCAACCTGGGCGATTACGCCGACGCCGCGCGCGAATTCGAAACGGCGGCGAAACTGAGCAACCTCAAAGCGCATTACGATTACTATTCGCTTGTGCTTGGCTATTGGGGCACCGGCAACACCAGGCAGGCACTGGAGAATTACCAACTGGCGGTGGAACGCGATGCGCGTTTCGGCGAATACAAAACCCTCAATGAACGCACCAGCGAATGGACCCCGCTGGAACAGCGCGCCATCCATGAGATCTACATCCTCTGGAGCAAAACCTGGAGACCCTGAGCTGATAAGTGATGGTTCGAACAGAACCGGCGATGGGCTGGAGGGGCGGCGGCGCAATCATACGAATCTCCCTCGGACCCGCAGCGTTCAGATCAGTTCCCGGATCGGGTCGCGATCATCCAACAGATACTGCGGGCGGCCGTTGTGATCAGGAATGGTCGCGGCCGGATCGATGCCCAGCACATGGTAAAGCGTCGCCAGGACGTTCTGCGGCGTATACGCGCGCGTGACCGGATATTCGCCCGTGGCGTTCGTCGTTCCCACATACTGACCCATTTGCAAACCGCCCCCCGAGAACAGCACGCTGCCGGCAGACGGCCAATGATCGCGCCCGCCATACTTATTGATCCGGGGCGTGCGGCCGAACTCGCCCCAAACCACGACGCACACTTCCTGGTGCAAACCGCGCTCGTGCAAGTCGGCGAGCAGCGCCGCCAGGCAATTGTCGTAGAGCGGCAGAAGGGATCGGTACGATTCAAACAACGTGGGCAACCCGTCGGCGCAATGATGATCCCACAAGCCCACCTGCAAGGACACAAACGGCACACCAGCTTCGACCAGGCGGCGAGCGCGCACGAACGACTCCCAATCCCAAGTCACCGGACTGGGCGAATGGGAATACATGAATTTATTTCCGCCCGACCGATAGCGATCGAGCGTGGCGGGTTTTTCCTCACTCAGATCGAAAGCCCGCCGCGCTTTGCCACTGGTCAGCATGTCGGCCGCTTGCCCGGAAAAAGCGTCGAAGGCCCGCATTTCCCCGCGGACATCGACCTCACGCCGGAGCGTATCCAACTGCGTCAACAATTCTGTGCGGTTTTTCAGGCGCGACAAGTCCACCTGTTTGCTCAACTCCAGAGTGCGTAATCCCCGATTGTCCGGCACAAACGCGCGATGTTGGGAACCCACCCAAAGCGGTTGCTCCGCTTCGGCAATCTCCTGGTCATCCCCTTTTAGGCTGACGAAGGCCGGCAGCGCCGTGTCCATCCGCCGGCCCAGCCGGCTGACATAAGAGCCGAACGACGGACGGCGCTCGCGTTTGGGGAACCCGGTAAAAATTTCGATTCGTTGGTGGTCCGGTTCCTGCCAGGTGACAGAGCGGACCACCGCAAAGCGGTCGGCGAGTTTGGCTTGGCGCGGTAACAGCTCACAAACCGTCAACCCGGGGACATTGGTATGGATGGGGCGAAATTCACCACGGATTTCCGCCGCAGCATCCGGCTTCATGTCGTAGGTATCGACCTGACTGGGCCCGCCCCCCAGACAGATCATAATGACCGACTTCCCGCGGTCGCCTGCCACTGCCCCGGCTGCTTTCAGGCGGAGGAAACCCGAAAGGGACAGGCCGCCCACAGCCAGCCCTCCAATGCGCAGAAAACTGCGCCGCGACAACCCGTCGCAGAACCGTTCATGACATCCGTTGAGGAATGTCAACATAATCACTTGGACAATACGCGTTTCGGACGGCTACACAAGCCAAGATACGGTCGAGCAAGGTCGTCGCGGGCGCATTCGGATCCTGCCCCCCGGATCGCGGCCTTAAGGCCGCTTGCGTGCGGGCCTAGCCCAGATCACGTGTGCGCGTGTTGGCAAGGGGCTGGGAGGTGGCAAGGGAATTTGGGGCAAGGGAATGGCGGCCTTCTTAACTTCTATTCCACTTGTCGATGCACTAGGCCGGTTCCGGAAATTCCCTTGCCCCCAATTCCCTTGCCCAACCGGGGCAGATTTATGACGCGCGCTGGGTTGGGAGTGGGCCAAATTTTCAAGCGGCTAGTCTCCCTGCGCAATAAGCATTCAAGGCGTTCTTGAATGGAGCGAAGCCCAACCGAACTCACCTATAGAAGGTGCGATCGTTCTTGGTTTGGCGAGTACGTGTTTAGCGTCGCCGGAGCGCGGTCCCGCATGTGGGCGGGACCGCTTCAAGTTGGGAATCGGAGCAAGCGCTTGCAACTCCCACCGCGGCCGACCCGCCGGACATTGAAGCGGCGTAAACGCCGCGCTCCCTCGCGCGCTAAACAGGTACTTTGGCGAAGCCAAACCCTCTAACGAGGCGGGGCCTCAGAGCGGCAAGGCACTCCAAGGCGTCCAATCTTGCAAAGAATCGTCCCCGCCTAGCTGGTCTGAGGGCTCTGCCTCGTTAGTCGGTCCTCGGAGATACTAATCGGCCGTCGGCAGAGGGCGTCGAGCTCCGAAACCGTATCAACGGGCTTCGGAGAAGTGTGATCGGCGTTCGGTGCACTGCCAAAGCCCCTCGGCACATTGCGAACGGGCCTTTGGCCATTGCATCGGGCTCCAAAAAAATATTTTGAGGCTCCAGTGAAATGCCATCGACCCTCTGCGCACTGCCAAAGGTGTTCCGTCCACTGCAACCGGGCCGTTGGACATTGCCATGAGCTCCAAAAAATGTTTGGGGGGTCCCGGAGAAATGCAACCAGCGCTCCGCGCACTGCCAAGGGCCCTGCGTCCGCTGTCAACGGGCGGTTGGACATGGCAACGGACTCCCCAAAAAATGTTTTGAGGCTCTGGAGAAATGCAATCGACCTTCGCGCACTGCCCAAGGTGCTCCGTACACTGCAACCTGGCTGTTGGGCATTGCATCGGGCTTCAAAACAAAGATCATTCTGCCTACCGTGAACCTAGCGAGCTGGCCATGGTGAAGATGGGCAGCAACAATCCGAGAGCCAGAAGCCCGATGCCGGCGGCAACCAGACACAGAATGGCCGGCTCAATCAATCGCACGGCTTGATCCACCTGCCGGTTGGTGCGCCGCTCCACCGTATCCGCGATCTGGACCAAAACCTTGTCCAGCTTATTGCTTTCCTCCGCCACGGTCAGCATGGCCAGAATCTGCTCAGGGAAAAAGCCGCCCACGCCCAGGGGTTCGGAAAGGCGTTTGCCGTCGCGCACGGCTTCGGTGGCTTCGGCGATGCGCTCGGAGAGGATGGTGGAGCCGGTGGCGTCCTTGCTGATCTTGAGGGCTTGGAGCAACGGCACGCCATTGGCCAGCATGGTGCCAAGAATCCGGCAGAAACGGGTGATGGCCAACAAACGGAAGGCGTCGCCGACTACGGGTAATTTCAGCCGCCATTTTTCCATCCAACGGCGGGCGGCGGCGCTGCGCACGTTGGCATAAACGAGAGCGACCAGGCCGGCGCCGCCCACGACCAGCACGTACCAATGGCTGCGGAGGATGTTGCTGGCGGCAAAAAGAATCGTGGTGGGCAACGGCTTGCGAGCGTTGGCCAAAAGCGGCTCGAACCTCGGCACGAAAAACAGCAGCGCGCCGATCATCACCACGGTGCCCAGCATGGTCAGCAAAGCCGGATAGATGAGCGCGCCCAACACTTTGCTCCGTAATTCCTCAAACCGCTCCAGGAAACCGGACAGACTCCGCAACACTTCCTCGAGGAACGCGGCGCGTTCGCCGGCTTGGATCATGGCCGTGTGCAAAACGGGGAACACCTCGGGAAATTCGCGCAACGCTTCGGTCAAGGATCGGCCGTCCGCCACCCGCGCATGGATCTCCTTCAACAGATCCTTGAGTCCGGGGCTGACGGCGGATTTCACCAGCGTGTCGATGGCTCGGAGGAGGGGCACGCCGGAGCCGATCAAGTCGGCCAATTGCCCGTACGACACGCCTAAATCGCGCAGGCGCACGCGCCGTTTGGGTTTGGCCTTGCCGGAGGCCGTCACGCCCTTGCCGAGCACCGTCACGGGAAAGAGGCGCTTCTCTTCCAAGAGGCGCAGGACGGCCGCTTCGTTCTCGGCTTCGAGCGCGCCACTGACGCGCTGGCCCGCCTCGTTCATGGCCACGTAATTGAATTGCGTCATGGCGCAGCGAGTCCGCTCCTGGATCCGATCAGAGCGCCGTGCACATCACTACTTCATCGGGCGTGGTGATGCCGTTGCGGACCTTGACCCAGCCATCCTCGCGCAGTAAGCGCAGGCCAGCCGCGCGGGCGGCTGCCACCACTTCCGGCGAAGGCGCCCGGCGCATGATCTTGTCGGAGACCGTTTCGGTCATCAGCATGAGTTCGTAGAGACCGCTGCGTCCGCGAAAGCCGGTGTTGCGACAATGCGGGCATCCCGGGCCGTGGAACAGCTTGGCGCCGGAGTCGAGTTGGAAATCCTTCGGCAGCTTGGATCGATCCGGCTCGTATTCCACGCGGCATTTGGAACAAACCTTCCGCACCAGGCGTTGGGCCATCGAGCCAATCAGGGTGCTGCAAACCAGAAACGGTTCCACGCCCATGTCCATCAAACGCATGGGCGCCGAGGCCGCATCGTTAGTATGCAGCGTCGAGAGCACGAGGTGACCGGTCAAGGCGGCTTGGGTGGCCGCCCGCGCGGTCTCCAGATCGCGAATTTCCCCGATCATCACCACATCCGGGTCATGCCGGAGGATGGCGCGCAAGCCGCGTTCGAAGGTCATCCCGACCTGATGATGCACGGGGATTTGGTTGACGCCCTGCAGATGATATTCGACGGGATCCTCGACGGTCAGCACCTTGATGGCGGGGCCAACGATGGCGTTGAGCGCTGCGTAAAGCGTGGTGGTTTTGCCGGCGCCGGTCGGGCCGGTGACCAGGATAATGCCGTGCGGCCGTTCGATCAGGACGCGGAACAGGCCGAACGTATGCTCGTCCATTCCGAGTTCCTGAAGCGTGAAGAGCACATTGGACTTGTCCAACAAACGCATGACCACCCCTTCGCCGAAGAGCATGGGGATGACGCTGACGCGCACGTCGATTTGGCGGCCGCCGACTTGGAACTTGATGCGTCCATCCTGGGGCAGGCGTCGTTCGGCGATGTTCAAGTTGGCGAGGATCTTGACCCGGCTGATGATGGCGGCTTGAAACCGGTGCATCTGCGGAGGAACGCTGGCTTCCTGGAGCACGCCATCAATGCGATAACGGATCGCCATCTGATGTTCGTAGGGCTCGATGTGAATATCACTGGCGCGTTCGTTCACCGCCTCCAGGATGATCTCGTTGACCAGCTTGATCACGCTGGCTTCCTGCGCCATCTCCAGCAGATCTTCCCCGGCTTCCACCGAGCCGTTGGCCTTCAGATCATCGTCCGCCACCATCTCGTCCAGCGTATCCCCACCCAGGCCGTAATGAGTCTTGATGATCTTTTCGATGTCCTCGCGCGGCGCCAGCACCGGTTGAATGGTCAGTCCGGTAATCAATCGGATATCATCGAAAGCGTAGAGATCAAACGCGTCGCTGGTGGCGACATTCAGAGTAGTCTCGGTGCGGGAGATGGGGACGAGCCGCTTCCGATATACGAGTTTCGGAGGGAGGGTTTGGAGCGTCTGCGGCTCGATGGAAAGCTCGGAAAGATCGACCAAGGGCAGATGAAGCTGCTCGGCCATCACCTCCAGGACCTGTCGTTCGGTCAGGAACCCCAACTGGATCAGCGCCCGGTCCAGGCGGAGGCCTTCATCCCTCTCCAAGGCCATCGCCTCGTTCAACTGCTCCGGCGTGAGCAGTCCTTTATCCAAAAAAATCTGGCTGATACTCATAAAGACCCATCCTCGCCCCAACGTCCTGCCTCAACTCGGCAAGCCTGAACCATGCCGATGTTACGCGACGGCAAGGCGCTGAGACAACAGCGGATTTCCGACTCCGCCAGACGCCGGGGGATTCGATAAAATTCTTGAGGCCAGCCACTTGGATTCTAGAGAAAACGCCCGGCCACGGGGCTCGCCCGCCTGGGGCCCGTTCAAGGCGACTGGAGACGGTAAAAGCGCTGCGGGTCCTGGGCTGGCTGGGTCACGACGTTCTGGCCGTTGCTGATCTGGGGCGGATCGGGCACCGGCGTCCAGGAGCCCAGCGGCCACAACGAAGTTGTTTCCAGCCGATAACCCGCGAAGTTGGTCGGCCAGGATAGGCGCAACGTTTGGTTTGCCCGTTGCACCGTCAGCCGAGGCGGACTCACGGTGCCGGTAAACTCCCGGAAGGCGCCCTGGCTCGGATTGTAGTAATTCCCGCTCGCGCTGTTTTGCAGGATAACCGCCCGGACCATGTAGACACCTGCCACGCCAGGCGTGACCGTGTAGTTCGTGCTGGTCGTGAACTGCGCGTTGACCCTGCCGAAGGGACCGGCAGCCGTTGCGGCACGATAAATGGCGTAACCCAGGACCGGGTCCGAGGATGGCGTCCAAGTCAGCACCATTCCGCCTAATCCATCCGCCCGACTGACCAGATTCGTCGGCGGAACAACCGGATGCAAACGCAAGGTTGGATCTCCAAGCAAAGCGATGTGGACCAAGCGGGCGGCACCATTAGCGGCATAAAGAGTGGAGTTGTTTTGAGTCAAGCGCGTGCAGAATCCGATGGTTTCGCCAAGCGCCATGTGATGAACAACCCAATGCGGACGCCCAGCCCACGCGCAGGTCAGGGTATAGCCGGGTGTGGCCAGGGATGCGCGCATGAGATTGTGCGTTGAATCCCAGTCCCCGAAGTAACTGCCAAAAAGGAACGTAAACGCCACCCGCGGATCGTTGGTCACCAGCAGGTCCGTGCTCAGAACACCCCCGGCGCTTGTGTAAGTGCCGTCGCCGCAGCCGTACCCCCAAAGAAACCCCTGAGTGGACAACGTGGTAAGCCAGTCGCCCGCGATGGTGTTGTCGGCACCAAACAGCGCGGCAAAATTTCGCCAGCCATTGACGGCAAAAGCCTCGCCGCCGAACACCCCAAAATTATCATCGATCAATCCACGCGGTTCCAGGGTGAAGAACCGGTGGCGAAACGCGTGGTTCTTTTTTAGATAACGACGCATCAGTTCGACTTCGCTCGCCCCCAGCCCCGGCATGTTCACCATATCGACGCGGCCCACCTGCAATTCCAGCGGCGAAGGGAAAAGGCTCTGATCAAACTTGCCATCACCGGGAACATTGCGATTGCGCGGGTCCGCGGCGGTGCTGCGATTGATCGTGGAGTCGGTCCAATTGCCGTCCATGTCACCGTAATAACCATCCGCCGGCCACGCCCCGCGGTGGTCGGTATGTCCATCCGGCATGTAATCTCCCGCGTACGGCACGGGCACGTGCCCGAGCAGGAACACCGCCTTTACCCGCGCTGGATCCGCGGTGTAATCGTTCCGGATCAGCGTGCGGATCGCGGGGACGGCATCCGTGCGGTTCACGTCATGACGCAGCACGGTCCATCCGTCTCCGGTCAGATCCTGGATCAGCGTCGCCAGTTCCGGAGCCAGCTCGGGGGCGAGCGTCGAATCCACCAACAGCACCACCTTCCCCCGGTTTTCAACCAGTGGGATTCCGAACCCTGCATAGACATAGCCTTCCCCGACGTAATTGGTGGCGAGGGCCATATTGGTGGCCGTCTTCACCACGCGATACTCGTAACCGAAACCCAAACCCACACCCGCATCAGCGTAATTCGTGGCCTGGGCGCCCAAGTTAACGGCGACTCCCCAGGACGTCGCATCCCGGCTTTTGCGATACACTTTGTAGCTCAGGGAAGAAGGATCTCCCGGCCAACTCAACGTGATGCGCGGCGGGTTCGTTTGAGTCGCCGCACTCACGCGCACGGCATAATCCTCCACCACCGACTGGGCCGAAACGATCCCAGACGTCAGACCCGCCAGCAGAAGAAGCACAACGGTGAACAAACGCCCAGGCAACAGAGGGATCCTGGAAACAATACGCACCTGCAGCACACCCGGCATATTTACATCAAGACCATCAAGATAAAGACCATCTCGGCGAACTCGGTTGGAACCACCACAGGCTGCCACCAGCCCGGCCAACTTTCAAGCTTTCAAGCACCAACCAGCGCTGAGCGAGGGGGGATTTACCACAAAGAACTCAAAGATCACAAAAGAACGCAACAGGCGCGTTTTCTCTGTGGTGACCCTCACTGCGGGCCCCAGATTGGACTTACCACAGAGGTCACGGAGGAACACAGAGATGGTGAGGAGGACCACGGAGGCCACGGAGGGCACGGAGGATAGAGCGGATTTGATTCGGAAGGGGCACCTCTCCAGGATTGGATGAAAAGCTCTACGAGAATTTCTCTCCGTGCCCTCCGTGTCCTCCGTGGTCATCCTCCCCCTCCTCGGTCGGTTGCGGCCCTGCCGGGCTGTGCTACGCTTCGCTACGGGCCTCCGCCCTTCGCCGGGAGAACGGCGCGAGCAGGTGCTTCCGGGACGCGTTCGCCAAGGGCGCGCCGGGCCAGGCGAGTCACATAAATCGTCACAGCGAGCGTAGCGAGAAGGCTCACGCCAAACATTCCCCATTCCCACGACGAGTGGGTGCGGCTGATCGAATCCTCCGCGGTGGTCACGTCCCGCAGCAGCGACCCCAGATAAACCAAGAGCACACTCATGGGCAACATCCCGATCCAGGAAGCAAAGAAATAATCCCGCAACGAGATTCCAGTCAGGCCATAGGCATAGTTGAGCACAGGATACGGGAAAGCCGGCGACAGACGAGTCAGGCCCACGATCTTCCATCCTTCCCGAGCCACGGCCCGATCGATGGCTTGGAAGCGAACGTTGTTGGCAATCCGCCGCGCCACCCAATTCCGAGCCAGATAACGACCGACCAGAAAAGCCGAAGTGGCTCCCAAGGTGGCGCCAATCGAGGTCAAGACGACCCCTTTGAGCAGGCCGAAAGCAGTCCCGGCGCCGATGGTCAGAATCGAGCTGGGCAGCAACAAAACGGAGGCTACGATGAAGACGACGACATACGCGATCATACCAAGCGGGCCGGAATGGGAGATCCATTGCAACGCCTCGCGCAGATGTTCTCTGGCATGGGAATGGCGCAACAGGATCAGGAGAGCGCCGACAATTCCGAACCAGCATATCCACCGCCAACTGCTCCTGGAAACGGGTTCCTTCATGCGCAGATAGCTGTCTACTCCAGCACGTTCACGCTTAGCACTTCGCCGGGCTCAGACTCCACAGCAACTTCAAACGGACGACAGCAAACTTCGCAGTCGGTCACAAACCGCTGCTTGGCAACAGTCGTGTCGATGATTAACTCGACGGATTGCCCGCAGAATGGGCATTGAACAGTTTCGGTAACTTGCATGCCGGCCGGCATCAGCAAACAAGCCGCCACAGGATTTGGCAAGCATCCTCGTTTCGGCTTCCCCGGCTTCGCCTGCGGGCTACGCTGTGGCAGGCCCGGCTTCGCCTGCGGGCTACGCCGTGGCAGGCCGCTTTCCGCGTTTCCCGTTCGCTTTCCGCTTTTCGCTTTCCGCTTTCCGCTTTCCGCTTTCCGTTTTCCGCTTTCCGCTTTTCCCCCGTTTCCCCTTTTCTTCGCGTCAGCGGCTTTGCTATCTTCAAGCTGACTTCGCAATGAGATCCACTTGAAACGACGTTTTCTTTTTCTCTCCAGCTGTGTCGTGTTTTTCGCGCTCACGGCCCACGCCCAGCGGTCGCCCGGTTCCTCCCAAAGCACCGTGCGTTTCCGCATCAGCTACGGCGCCAATTTTTTTGGAGACATCGATGTGCAGCTCTTCGATCAGGATAAGCCGGCCACCGTTTCGAATTTTCTGGCCTACGCGCGAAACGATCAATATCGGAACACGCTGCTCCAGCGGTGCGTGCCGGGAACCCTGCTCGAGGGCGGAGAATGGACGGTGACCAATCCGGTGGCGGCGATCCCGTTGGAAAGTCTTACCCGCGTTTTAACCAACGGCGTGGTCCCGAATGAATTCCACGCGGGCCCAGTGCGGAGCAACCTTTTTGGCACTCTGGCGATGGGGAAACCGCCCGGTGCCACCAATTCGGCCGTCAACCAATGGTTCTTTAATCTGGGCAACAACAGCGACGGTTCCGGCGCCACCAACTTCGACACCGCCAACGGCGGTTATACCGTGTTCGGGGAAGTCATCGCAGGCACCAATGTGCTCGAGTTCTTCAACAGTCTCTCCGAAAACCTGGGCTTGTTGAACATGACCAATGTGCTGTACCAAGGCTTTTGTCCACCCGTCCAATTGTGGCCCGACGGGATCTTCGCCTACCCGTTCGAGGCGTTGCCGGTCGCGTTTACCAACGGATTCGGTTGCCCTTTTTACAGCGACCTGTTCACGGTCCAAGTCCTGGTGCTGAGCGGTCCTGACTCCAGTCCGCCCCGGCTCACCATCACTTCACCGGCCGCGAATATCAGCCTCACCAACCAGGATGTCCTGGTGCGCGGCACAGTCGTCGACAATGTGGGCGTGGCTTCGGTGCGAATCTATTGGACTGGCGGCGGTTCGAGCCCGCTGCCGGCGACCATCACCAATAACAACTGGAGCCTCACCCTCACCAATGTCCCGCCGGGCACCAACACGGTTCTGGTGGAAGCCATCGATCGGAGCGGTCTACGCACGCAGCTGATTCGTTCGTTCTTTCGCAGCGTGCGGGTCCCGCTCACGGTCCAAATCCTGGGCCGGGGAACCGTGTCGGGTCCGACCAACCAACAAATGCTCGAAGTCGGGCGCGGCTACACTCTGAGCGCTCGCCCAGACAAGGGAAATTTGTTCGGCGGCTGGGACGGCGATTTTCCACAGGCCGACGCGACTCTGATTTTTCTGATGGGCCCGAATACGTCAGTCACCGCGGTGTTCGCGACGAACCTGTTTCCGGGCGTGAAAGGGAGTTATCAAGGATTGTTCTTCGATCCCCTGCTGGTGGAGCAAATCAGCTCCGGTTACCTGATGTTGACGGTGAACAGCGTGGGCTCGTATACGGCCAAGTTGCTGATGAACGGGCGCACTTATCGCACGCGCGGCTCGTTTCAGGTGGACGGCAGGACCACCAACGTTGTCCTGCGTCCGGGCACCAACGCGTTGCAGTTGCGGATCGCCCTGGATCTGAACGGCGCTACCGATCAACTGACCGGCGTCATCACCAACAACCAGGTGACCAACCTCGATCTGAGTTTGCCTTGGTCAGCTTCGTTGCAGGCGGACCGGACCACCTTTGACGCGCGCACCAACCCTGCGCCGTGGGCAGGTCTCTACACGTTAGGCATGCCGGGAGACCCGCTGTCCGCCTCCGGCCCGGGCGGCGATAGCGTCGCCACGATTTCGGTCACCACGCGCGGGACACTTTCCTTTAACGCAAGGTTGGCCGATGGAACGGTCGGTGCCCAACGAACCTTGCTGACGCAAAACGGCCAATGGCCGCTCTTCCTGGCCTGGCCGAACGAGAAAGGCGTCCTGGTCGGCTGGTTGACTTTTGATTTGAACCAGCCGACGACTGACATCAGTGGCCTGATCAACTGGTTTAAGCCGAGCCAGTCCAAACCTCGATATTATCCGGACGGGTTCACCAATGAAACGGCCGCCACAGGCTCGCGGTATATCGCGCCCGCGATCCCGGCACACGTCCTTGCTCTAACCAATGCGAGCATCGCCTTTGCTGGCGGCGATCTCTCGGCAGATTTCAGCAGCCAGGTCACCTTCGAGGATAATGGCCGGGTAACCAACCAAAGCACCAACCGCCTCTCCCTGAGCATCGCCAAAGCAGACGGCAGCATCAGTGGTTCAGTCACCCCGCCGGCCAGCACGCGATCACTTCTTCTCCGCGGCGTGGTTCTGCAGAAATCGAACGTCGCCGCTGGATTCTTCCTGGGCACCAACGTCAGCGGCCGCGTCTCGCTTTCCGGACAATGACGGGCGAGGCCTTTTCGGCGCGTTCGCGGGTGCATTTAGACGCCTCCCCCGGAGCGAACAGTTTTTACCATTCTCACCCCTCACCCTGCCCTCCCCGTTAAGGGGAGAGGGTTCTCGCGGTCAGGGTGTTGCATACATACTGAACTCGCGCTGGCCACAGGCAGTACACGAATATACCAACGGTCATCGCCTCTTCACTTCGGGATTTTCAACTGGCGGGTGGCTCGTTAGTCTGCGCGGCCTATGACACCAACGGTTATTCTGTGGATCTACATTGTGCTGCTGGTCAGCGGTGGACTGATGGGCTTCCTCAAAGCCGGCAGCCAAGCCTCCTTGTATACCTCACTGGCCTTCGCCACGGTGCTGAGCCTGTGCGCCATGAACGTCATCCAGGGACGCCACACGGCGGACTACATCTTGTTGGGTTTGCTGTTCGTGTTTGGCGCTCGTTTCGCCAAGAGCCGAAAGTTCATGCCGATGGGCCTATTGACCGTGGCCACGATCCTGACCCTGGCGCTGCGGCAATTGATTCGTTGACTTGATTGATCCATGGCGCGCGACCTTCCCATCTGGCAGATCCATCAGGACATCCTGCGCGCGCTTCAAGGAGGCAATCAATTGGTGCTGGTGGCTCCGACGGGCTCCGGCAAGACCACTCAGGTTCCGCAAATGCTCCTGGAGGCGGGTTTGGCGGGAGACAAAAGGATCGTCGTTCTGCAGCCCCGCCGGGTGGCGGCCCGGACCGTCGCCGCCCGCGTGGCCTTCGAACGCAACGGGCGTCTGGGGCAGGAGGTCGGTTACCAGATCCGCTTCGAAGACCGCACCAGCCTTGGCACGCGGATTTGTTTTGTCACGGAAGGAATCCTTCTGCGCTGGTTGCAAGACGATCGCACGCTGGCCGAAGTGGGAGTTCTGCTTTTCGACGAGTTCCATGAACGCAACTTGATGAGCGACGTCGCCCTGGCCATTGCCAAACAGCTGCAGCAATCGCAACGGCCGGATCTCAAGCTGATCGTAATGTCCGCCACCCTCGAGGCCGAACCAGTCGCCGATTACCTCGGCCGGGCGCCCATTCTGCAATCGCAGGGACAAAGTTTTCCGGTGGAAGTTTATTATCTGGATGAGCGCGCCACCCGCGACGAGCGCCCGCTTCCGGAACAAGCCGCCGAGCGAGTGGGACGGATTGTCGATCGCGGAGAACCGGGCGACATCCTGGTCTTCATGCCGGGCATGGGCGAAATCAACGCGACCATCGGAGCCCTGGGCGCGCTGCGCCCGAAGGAACGGCTCGCGCTCATCCCGCTGCACGGCGAACTGCCGCCCGACGAGCAGGATCTCGCTTTTGCTCCGAATCCATTGCGCAAAGTGGTGATCGCCACCAACGTTGCCGAAACTTCGGTCACCATCGATGGGATCCGCCATGTGGTCGACGGCGGTCAGGCGCGCATCTCCCGTTATGACCCTGAACGGGGCATCGGCACCTTGTTCATCGAACCGATTAGCCGGGCGTCGGCCGATCAACGCAAGGGCCGAGCGGGACGGACCGCGCCAGGCACCTGTCACCGGCTCTGGACGGAAAGCGGGCACCTGAACCGGCCGGAACGGAACACGCCTGAGATTCAGCGCGCCGATCTGGCCGAGGTCGTGCTGTTGTTGCATTCGCTGCACATTGGTCAGGCCGCCGCCTTCGATTGGCTCGACAAACCCGATCCACAGGCGGTCGAACGCGCAGAAAGGCTGCTTCACATCCTGGGAGCCATTGACGCCCGCACCGAAGCCCTCACGGCAGTGGGGCGTCAGATGCTGCGTCTGCCCATGCATCCGCGTTATTCCCGCATCCTGGTGGAAGCTTCCCGGCGCGGGTGCCTGCGCCCCGCGGCGCTTTGCGCCGCCCTGGTCAGCGGTCGCGACCTGCTGCAACGCCTGCGCCGCGAAGATAAGCATGTCGCCGAAGCGCGCGAATTGTTCGAAACCAGCGCCGAATCCGATTTCTTCACGCTGATGCGCGCCTACGAATTCGCGAGGAACGCCGGGTTCGACCTGGATCGATGCCGGCGTTACGGCATCCACGGGCAAACCGCACGCCAGGTGGAACAAACTTACCAGCAGATCCTGGAGCTGGCCGGACGCCAAGCGCGGCTGGAACGATCCTTTGCTTCACCGGATGCGGCCTTGGGACCGTCTGATTCCGCGATGCCCCTTGCGCCTCCAGCAGGTGGCCCATCCGGGGACGAAGCGTTGTTGCGTTCACTCATGACCGGCTTCATCGATCAGCTTTGCGTCCGGCGCGACCTGGGCACGTTGGATTGTGATCTCACCGAAGGCCGCCGCGGAGCACTGGTCCGGGAAAGTGTGGTGCAGAACCCTCCGTTGCTGGTCGTCGCCGCGATCCGAGAGGTGGCCGGACGGGCCGCCGAGAATCTGACCTTGCTGTCCTTGGCCACGGCCGTGAAACGGGAATGGATCGAAGAGACCTTCCCGGAACAGGTCCGCGCCGATCTCGAGCATTTATTCGACCGCACGCACAAACGTGTCGCGGCGCTCAAGGTGGTTCGCTTCCGCGATTTGATCATCCATCAGGAACATCAGCGCGCTGTGGATCCAGCAGCGGCCGGGCGTTGCCTGGCTGAAGCCTACCAAAAAGGTTGGTTCGAATTGCCGCTCTTGAATCATGAACTCCGGCAATTCATCAACCGGGTGAATCTGGTTTGTGCGGCCGCGCCCGATCTCGAATTTCCGCCCTTGAACCCACCGGCCATCACGAATTGCCTGGCCCGGGCTTTCACCGGCTTGACCCTGGCGAAAGAGGCCCAAGCCGCCCCGTTACGCGAACCGTTGTTCAAACATCTGGCGCCTGAACAACTCGGTTGGCTCGATGAATTAGTGCCCATTCAACTGCCTTGGCCAGACGGCCGCAAACTCAAACTCCTTTACCCCGATGCGGCCAGGGACGCAGACGACGAACCGGCGTCCCCGGAGTTGCAGGTGAAGCTCCACGAATGCTTTGCTTTGACGGCGCACCCTCATGTCTGTGAAGGCCGGCTTCCAGTGAAATTATGGTTGTGCACACCGGACGGAAAACGTCTCGAAGCCACGTTCAATTGGCCTGCCTTCCGGTCTCTCACCTACCCGAAACTCAAGCTGGCGTTGCAGAAAAAGTTTCCCGGGATGACCTGGCTTTGAACGTCTGCATGACCCATTTCGCGCGTGCGTTTTGTCGCGTTGAAATTTCACGCACACTTGCCCCCTGAGGCGAGGGCGGCTTAAGCTGTTGCCGCGTGGACGAGAGCAACTCAACCCCAACGCCCAACGAGGCCAACCCGGCGAAGCCGGTCAGCCTGGCGCTGTTCATTCGCACCTTGGCCGCGGAAGGCCGGGCAGTGGTCTCCCGCCGACCCTTGCCGTCAACGCCGGAAGACGGCGAAGCGCTCTCCGCTTTGGCCGCCCTGGAACTGCGCGCGCGGCAGGAACTGTCAGGCGATCCGCCGCCATTCTGCGGTGCCACCGCCTGGTGGGCGGCCCAGCTATTCTACGAAGCATGCCGCTGTGCCGTTTGCCGGGACCTGAGCGCCGACCATGTCCGCATCCTCCTCACCATGAAGTGTCCCAGCCCCCGCGGACCCGCCACGGATTGGTCGGCGGATCTGGTCTTACGTCATTTGCCACGGTTCTTTCGATTCGCTCAACAACTGAGCAATGGCGATCCTTTAGTGGAGGTGTTGCGAACCCTGGGGGCGGCCTGGCCGCTTTCCTCGGTGGGTCTGGCCGGTTTGTCGAACCTTGCTTTGGATAGCTTTATCGAACACGCGGTGTTGCGTCGTCTTTATGCCGATCGTCTGGCGGCTGCGGATGAGCCCGGCCGTTTGGAAGACCCGCGGGTCATCGAAGTGCTGCGTGCTGATTTGGGGCTGCATCATGAGCTAGCCCCGCGGCTGGCCGGCCGGTTATTCCCGCAGACCGCCCAGGGTCGGCAGCCGGCCGCTTCCGGTACCGCTTCCGCATCATCTTCGGCCTTGCCACACCCTGAATGAGCCCGGCCGAGATCACTTCCCGACTGGTCAAAGAGGTATTGGACCCCATGAAGAAGGAGTTCGTGGGCAAAGACGAAATCATTGATCTGCTTGGGATCTGTCTGGTCGGCGGCGAGAACTTGTTCATTTTAGGGCCGCCGGGCACGGCCAAGAGCGCGCTAGTTCATCAACTGGCGGCGCGGTTGGAAGGACGCACCTTTGATTATTTGCTGACGCGGTTTACTGAGCCCAACGAATTGTTTGGGCCGTTCGACATTCGCAAACTGCGCGACGGAGAACTGTTGACCAACACGGAAGGGATGCTTCCGGAGGCGTCGCTGGTATTTCTGGATGAACTGCTCAATGCCAACAGCGCCATTTTGAATTCCTTGTTGGTCGCTCTGAACGAACGCATCTTCCGGCGCGGCAAAGAAACCCGACCGCTGGCCGCGCTTTTATTTGTCAGCGCCAGCAACCATCTGCCCGAGGACGATGCGTTGCATGCACTCTTTGATCGGTTCCTGTTGCGAGTGCATTGCGATAATGTGCCCGGTGAAAGGCTCCCCGATGTGCTGGCCGCGGGTTGGAAGCTAGCCAGTGGCGCTCCGGAGAAGTCCGCCCTGCACTTCGAAGAAATCCGCCGGGTGCAAGCGGCGCTCCCGACGGTGGAGTTGGGAGAGGTCCGCAAGCCGTTCGCCGAATTGATCCATCGCATCCGCCATGCGGGAGTGCCGGTGAGCGACCGGCGTGCCGTCAAACTCCAGCGTGTCATCGCCGCCAGCGCCTTGCTCTGTGGACGTTCTCAGGCGCGGCTCAGCGATCTTTGGGTCGTGCGTTATATCTGGGACACGGAAGAACAGCAGGAAGTGTTGGCCAGCCTGGTCAGCCAGGCCATCAGCCGGCAATCCGCCGCCCCAACCGATCATCCCCGCGCGCAACCCGCCGCCGGTCCCGACGCGGAAGCCTTGGCTCGCGATCTGGAGTCGATCTCAGCGACCCTCAAGAACGGATCCCTGCCCGACGTTGAAAAAGCCTATCTGCGCGACCGGCTCGGGATCATCGAAGGCCGCTGCCAATGGGTGAAGGATGCCAATCGCCGCGATTGGCTCCTGCAACGCGTCGCGGAGCTTTGGCCTGGCGTCCGCGGGTAGGTTTAACGGTTCAGGGTTCGGGGTTAACGGTTCAGGGTTCGGGGTTTAACGGTTCAGGGTTCGGGGTTTAACGGTTCAGGGTTCGGGGTTTAACGGTTCAGGGTTTCGGGG
>DATLUX010000041.1:0-5162 GCA_035577805.1 Verrucomicrobiia bacterium | reverse complement strand
GTGGCGCTTGAAGAGATTGCGTCTCGATTGCCGGATCATAGTAAGGAGCGGGAGCTTGTCCGGCTGGCAGCATTTGCCTATGTCTTTGCGATCGTTCACCATCAAAAGGAGTTAGGACTATTTAACGTCGCTTTCGAATGGTCCCACCTCAGAAACGGGAAAAGGCGAACTGCAGGAATTGAGGCTGCCCAAAACCGTGGGGAGACGTTCAAAGGGCAAAAAATCGCCAGGGGATATATAATTCCAAGCTCCCCGCTCAATCGCTTTTAATTAGTTGAAGGTAATTTAAAGCTAATTTGTGGGTTTTGAGGGAGTTTCGAAAAAACCTATGCACTGATTCTAGCCAACTGAACTCGCCAAAGCGTTCTATACCGCTCTTCTATACCAGGGGCTTAATATAGGGTCCTTTTGTGTCCATTTGGGTCCAGGGTAAGAAACAAACAAAATAGGAAAACGCATCCAGTCCAGGCTTGTCCACATGAGTCAAAATCGGGGCAAACCTTGATTTACAATTTCGAGTCAGGTGCCTTCAACCACTCAGCCACCCTTCCCACCGCGATGAGAGCGCGACGCCATGGCTCGCGCCAGCGAGCGAGCATCCACCAGAAATCGAAGGAGGAGCAAGCTCATTCGCCAGTTCGGAAGCGGGCAGAAAGATGCGGAGCAGAACATGGCTTGGCAGAAAAATGGCCGGCAGAAAAATGGAGTCGGTCTGCATTTAAGCGTCTTTTCCTTTTCCAACCACTGAGGCCCGCCCATCTGGTCTAAATTGGCTTGCCGGTCAGCGCAGGAGATGCCGCTGTTGCACGTTCACATGGATGAATTTCAGCCCGGACGGACGGCTGCTGGCCGTAAGTTATGGGTAAGTTTTAAAAGTCGCCGACTCGCGGCCCCCATGAATGCGCTGGCGCCCCCGCGGGCAGGGAATCCGCCTCGACCAATCGGACCCGCGCCATTAGATTGGCCCTGAAATAGTTCTGAATGCAGCTGGACCTTGGCGCGTCAACGAAAGGCTGCCTTTGCATCGTATGCCACATCATCAACCGAATCCGGAACATTTGGCCCTGACCCGTCGCGAATTCCTGAGCCGCTGCGGGATGGGCATGGGGGCCTTGGGGTTAAGCTCGCTTCTAGCCGGCCTCGATTTGAACCGTCCGGCGACCGCCAATGACGGATTCGTCAACCCGCTGTTCCCCAAGCATCCCCAGTTCCTCGGCAAAGCCAAGCGGGTTATCCATATCTTTGCCAATGGGGGCGCTTCGCATGTGGACACTTTCGACCCCAAACCGGCCCTCGAGAAATACAAAGGCAAACTGCTCCCGATGGAGAATCTGCGGACCGAACGCAAGACCGGAGCCGCTTTTCCGTCTCCGTTTACGTTCAAGAAGTATGGCCAAAGCGGGATTGAGGTCAGCGAATTATTTCAGCATGTGGCACAAAGCATCGATGAGATTGCGGTGATTCGTTCGATGAATGCGGACGTGCCCAATCATGAACCGTCCCTCCTCCTGATGAACTGCGGGGAGGCGCGCCAAATTCGGCCCAGCATGGGTTCGTGGATCAATTATGGGTTGGGCACGGAAAACCAGAATCTGCCCGGCTTCATCGCCATGTGCCCGGGCGGTTATCCCATTCAGGAATCCCAGAATTGGCAGAGCGGATTTCTCCCAGGTGTTTACCAGGGCACCTACATCAATACCGAGCACACCAAGATCGAGAAGCTGATCGAACACATCAAAAACAATTACAGTTCCCTGCCCGAACAACGCGCCCAACTCGATCTGCTCCAGGCCTTGAACGAACGCCACCACCGCCTCCGCGCCGACGACGCCCAAATCGAAGCCCGCATCCAATCGTTCGAACTAGCCTACCGGATGCAGCTCGATGCGACCGACGCGTTCGATGTCAGCCGTGAGCCGGAATCCATCCGCAAGATGTACGGCGAAGGCACCCAGGCCCGCCAAATCTTGATCGCGCGCCGCCTGATCGAGCGCGGCGTGCGCTTTGTTCAGGTCTGGCACGGCGCCGGCCAGCCCTGGGATAACCACGACGACATCGAGGTGAATCACCGTAAATTAGCTCAACAATGCGATCAGGCCATCGGCGCGCTGCTCATCGACCTCAAACAACGGGGCATGCTCGAAGATACCCTGGTCATCTGGGGCGGTGAATTCGGACGCACCCCGACTGTGGAACTGCCCACCCCGGGATCAAATGCCGGGAAAATCAACGGACGCGACCATAACCACTACGGATTCACGATGTGGTTGGCCGGAGGAGGCGTGCGCGGAGGTTACGTTCATGGCGCCACCGACGAATACGGGTTCCAGGCGGTCGAAAACAAGGTTCACGTGCACGATCTGCACGCCACCATCTTGGCCTTGCTTGGATTCGATCACGAAAAACTCACCTTCCGCAGCGCCGGCCGCGACTTCCGCTTGACCGATGTGCATGGGCGCGTCGTGCACGAGCTGATCGCTTAGTCTCGCCGGCTGTGGGAGCGCGTTGGCCGGCCCCCGACCGCGGGACACAGCCACAGAGCGGCTGGACAGTAGGCGTCACCCGAACCTAACTGAACCCCCGAACCCCGAACCGCGAACCCTGAACCCCGAACCCCGAACCGTCCCTACTTATCCTTCATCCGGAAGGTGGTTTCCCATTCGGTAGGTTGGGGTCTGGACATGAATTCGGCACACCGTTTTTCCATGAGCGCGGCCACGGCGTCTTCTGGGTAGGCGGCGGCGAGTTCCTGATAGCCGGCCTGCGCCGCGCGAAAATCGCCTTGCAGAAAGAGGCCGAAGGCTTCGGTGGTCAGGCGCACGATGCGGTGGATGCGCTCGTTGCCGTCTTCAGGCAGGCCAAGCAACTCATGAACGACGAATCCTTCGACTCGACCTTTGACGGCAACCTGATCGACGGGGCGCGTGATGATGCTTTGGCCGGCTGCGTCGACGCAGGTTGAGCTGAGCAGGATCTCGGTGCCATAAAACTTGTTTAACCCTTCCAAGCGGCTGGTCAGGTTCACGCCATCGCCCAGCGCGGTGTAATTGAGACGCGACTCGCTTCCGATGTTCCCGACGATGACCGAGCCGGTGTGCAACCCGATGCGGGCGTGCAGCGGGGGCCGGCCCGATTGCAGCCAGGCCTGGCGCAGCCCGACCAGGCAGCGCTGACACTGAAGCGCGGCCCGGCACGCGTGGGAAGCATGGTGCTGATTCTCACGGGGCGCGCCCCAGAAAGCCATGATGCCGTCGCCGATGAACTTATCGACCGTGCCGCCGGCCCGTTGGATCACTTCGCTCATCTCGCCGAGGTATTGGCCCACGTGGCTCACGAGGGCCTCCGGCGTCATCTGCTCGGCCATGGCCGTGAAATCCCGAATGTCCGAGAAGAACAGCGTGAGCGTGGCGCGCTGTCCGCCCAGACGCGCTTCGGTGGCGCTGGTCACGATGTCCCGCACCACATCGGCCGGCACGAATTTCTGAAAAGAACGCAGGCTGGATTTCATGTCGGCCATCGAATTGGCCAGCGTCGCGACTTCGGTCACCCGGCTCACGGTGGCGGAATTGGCGCGCAGTTCCAATCGCCCGATCGCCTGAGCTTCGCGGGTCAAGGCGCGGAGCGGTTCCGACACGCGCCGGGCCACGCCGACCGTAATGGCTGCGGTTAAGGCCAGGCAAATCAGACCCAGCCAGAAAGCGCGCCGGTCGTTGCGATACACACCCGCCATCACATCGTTGACCGGGATGACAACGCCGATGGCCCAAGTCGGTTGACCGGGCAGCATCAACCGACGCGCCCCGCCGAAAAACTGTTGATCGTCGGCCTCGAATTTAACGCTGGTTCCGCCCAGCACGCGACGCAAGGATTGTTCATCGGCCAACACGGTGCGCATGAAGGCGGCGGCACGGTGGTCGCGCAGTTCGGTCAAGGCGTTGGGCCCGGAGTCGGTTTGCGCCGGGAGCACCTTCGGATCGGGATGAGCGATCAGCTTGCGGCCTCCGTCACGGCGGCGTTCCACGACAAAGGCGTAGCCAGCCATTCCCTGGCGCACGGCATCGAGGAACTTGCAAAGCGCCGCCAGGTCGAAATCCGCATTCAGCACGCCGACCAGTTTCCCATCGCTTCCGTAGAACGGTGTGGCCAGCGTGACTCCCGGGACCGTACCGCGCTCGCTGCCGCGCCAGAATTGGTAGGTCTCGGTCCAGGCATTGGTGCGGGCGATGATGGCTTGCTGGTAGAAAGGTCGCTGGCGCGGGTCGTAACCATCCCAGGGCGTCACCTTGACCAATTCTCGGACCGGTCCCCGCCAGCGCCAGTCCTGAATCACTCGCTGGCCGGCGGCGCCGATCACATATTCCCGCACGCGAATGCTCTCATCCTGCAGGCGTTCCGCGAAGACGTAATCGCCGTTGGTTTCCAGCCCAAATCCCAGGTAGGTGAGGTCCTTGAGTCCTTCGAGCGAATGGGCGAAGAACGCGCCCAGAGCTTTAAAATCGGTCACCGCAAGTTGCTGGCCCTCCAACAAGCGGCGCGTTTGTTCGTTGTGGGTCATCGCTTGCTGCAGCAACTCTTCGATGCGCAACTCCACTCGAGCCAAAGTTTGTTGGACGATCCGATTGGAGAGTTCCTGGATGCTGACGCGGGTAAACACGGACGACACCACCGCGATCAGGGCCATGGACGAGAGCAACAACAAGAATAGGATCCCGGTCAGCAAACGGCCGAACCCGTAGGTCTTGGGCCGGGCGCGACGGTTCATGTCAGCCAGCTTGAACGGTTCAGAGCCGCTTGGAAAGGATACACATGGGTAGCCAACACCCCCAACTTTTGGACGCACATTGGGACGATGAACTCCACCCAATCTGACGTAGCAGCCGAGGCTTGCCCGCCGTAGCCCGTAGGGCGCAGGCGGGTGACGAGGCTCTGATCTTTTTCTCGGAGGACGCGTTCGGATAGAGTGAGCCTCCTGACGTCGGCTGCTACGAGACAGGAGAGGTTCATGGTTGCAGCCACCTGCACGTCAGGTGCACGAGCATTGGGGCCATGAACTTCCACTGAAAAAGAGCCCTCACCCCCAGCCCCTCTCCCACTCGCCTCGGCGAAGCCTCCGGCGTAGCCAGGGTCCGATGGGAGAGGGTGGCCGCAAGGCCGGGTGAGGG
>DATLUX010000040.1:0-4393 GCA_035577805.1 Verrucomicrobiia bacterium | reverse complement strand
TGGCCGCGCACTCAGGCAAATGCCTAACACTGAAGTCCACGATCTCCTGCGTATCCGGCAGTCCCAGCCAGATGTGGATCTCGGGAAACATCCCCAGTGCCAGGGCTGCCTTGCTGCCGACGTCGTTCGGATCCCACTCGTAACCGAAGTCTGTGATGTTGACTCCGTCGTCTTCGAATGCGGGCCACAACATGGTCCCTGCTTGGAGCATGGACCGGATGCCGTGGCGTTGGAATACCAATCCCCCGGTGAGTGCCCAGTAAAGGCAGGAGCCATTGGCCCCGTGCCCTTCACCGTACCACTCGACGTATTGCCGGAGGGTTTCATTGTAGATGTTCTCCTTGTTCACAGGTCAAACTTCGGCCCGGTCAGAACTTGGTACTCCCAATCGATCGCGGCTTGGCGCGAATCGAACACTGCGCTTTGCCCGGTGGCGAGGATCACCGCTTTCCACGGTCCCTTCCACCGACGAGTGAAGGCGGCGACGCGCCCCCGCTCTCCGCACACGCGGCGCAGGAACAAGAATGCTGTTCGTTTCCACCAGACAGTTGGCTGTATGGTTGAGACGCGTCGCCGCACAGGGTTGGCCAGCGGCAGATCGAGGGGGCAAGTGTCCCCCAAGAATTCGACCGTGCCGTCTGGCAGAATGGTGATGGTGCTCATTTGGTGACAGTGTATCGGCCCACGGAATTGCCGTTGACGTCCATGAGCGTGCTCGCCGCGCTTCCGTTGCGAAGATCGGCGGCGAGTTCCTCCAAGATGCGGGCTACCTCGAACATGCCGTCTGCGCCGTCCTCGAATGCGGCGTTGTCCATTGCAATGGTGAGTTTGAATTTCATGTCTTCTGTCCGATCTTCACGGACTCGGTCTCGTAGTACTCGGCCGTCTTCTTGCCGTCGCCGGTCATGCCCAGCGCATCCTCAAGAAACTTCGTGGCGTCCTTGCACTTCTTTCCCTTGAATCCGGACGGTGCCACTTCGACCGTGCCGTCAGGGTTGATGGTGACGTTGATGATTGGTTTGCTCATTAGACTCCTTCGTTATACATGCGGTCGGTTGCCCGCTGGCGTTCGCGTTCTTCGTGTTCACTGCGCAGAACGCGGGCTGCTTCTGCGTAGGCGTGGCTGTCACCGGGTGGACTCCACGGATTCATTGACGCTGCCCGTGAGATCCGTTCAGCGTAGGCTGCCCCGGCGAGCAAGTCCCCGCTCATGTCGGTCTTCAGGCACCGGACAATCTGCGATACAGATGGGCTGCTCATTTGCTGGTGATCTTTCTTTTGGCCCACACGTTGTCGGTGTCGGGCGGGTTTTGTTTGGTGATGAACTCTTCGGCGAGCATTGCGATTTGAAACTGCACTCGCTTGAGTTTGTTACGTGCTATGGTTTCCTTGCGCATCCACCGGCTTTGCTCCTTTGCCAGCGCCAGGAGCCGCTTCATCGGGGGCACCGCCTTGGCTCTGGCTCGTCGTGTCGCCCACGCTTTGCGCGCTGCTTCGCTGCTCATCCTTTAACTCCTTCCATTCTGCGTAACTGAGTACGAAGATCATTTGCCGAAGTTCTTCCTTGGGCATGTCTTCGCTGACGAATACGCCCCGACGCCGCAGCAACCGCCGAATTGTTTCGGGGGATGCAGCGTCGAACAGCGCTTCGTCTGATGGGTTGAGGCTCACGGTTTGACGAGCTGCATCCGGATTGCTCCGCTGGCGGTGACCTTCTGCGTCACCATGTAGCCAGCCTTCTTCGCGGCGTTGATGGTGGCGTACTTGGAATACAACTGCGCCAGCTTGTTCGCCTCCTTACCAGCCACCTCTTGGATTCGTCGGCCTGACTCGCCGTAAAAATCGAATACCAAAGCGTAGCCTCCATCCTTTCTAGCCACGACGCCGATCTCCCAATCTGTGCCTTTGCACTTGATGGCGTGAACGCCAGTGCCATAGGTCTTCGGGTCAATTCCGAGCCGCTTGTAGGCGGCATCCTCTTGGTGATAATCGTTCGCCCAACTTCCCCAATACTTCCAGGTCTTTTGCCCTTCGCACCAAGTCAACTCAGGGAAGGCTGCGACTGCGCTACGCAGCGCGTCCAAGTCCTTATACACAATCTTGCTCGCCGTCACATGGGACATAGCTGTTCCTTTCGCCAACAGAGTTGGCGTTTGATGTTTTCTACCGTGGTTAATGGGACACTCAGAATCTGTGCGATCTCTCGCACCGGAATTCCAGCGTCAAGCAGGACGTGAATCTCAGCGGCCTGCGCTTCAGTGATGGTTATGTTTGATTTGTTCCGATTGCTTTGCAGCAACAGAACGAACCGACAGTTTGACGGGGTGTAGTTCCCGTCGTTCTCTTGGCGGTCAAAGAATAATCCTGGTGACCAGCCGTTCGTTATCGCCCAATCGAAGAACGGTTTGAACTCGCTCCACTCAGGGCAGATCGTGATGCCACGCCCACCATAGTATGGGTAGGCGTGATCGTTTGGATTGTGGCACCGGGCACGCATCGCACGCCAGACGCCGTAGAGCGGATGCTTGTGCGCCATGCCGTGTTTGATGAAGGCATTTGACACGCACCCACACGACTTTGCGGTGAGGCAATACCAACTCCGTCGGGTTACCACGGCGAAGCAGATCGGGCATTGAACCGTGAAGCGCTTCCTGTAATTGCGCTTCCCAGGCGGGCCGACACACTCGATCTTGATGAGGTTCATTTGCCTTTCTTCCATTCATGCCCGCACTTACGGCACCAGAAGATGCCATCGGTGCGGGTGAAGCGTACCTGCCCTGAGTTGCAGTTCGGGCAGGCGATTTTAACTTTGGGTTTGGTTGGGTTGACGGTGGGTGTTTTCATGGGTGCTATCTATCGCACACCCACACCCACCATGTCAAGCCCCTATCTTCGTGCGACGAACGGGAGGGTTTTAATCTCCCGCTCGTCCATCTTTTGGGTGGTGATTCTTTCCCCGCTGACTGGCACGGGGAAATCCAAGGCGCGAATCAGTTCGTCATCCTTGGGTTCGTGGTCTGAGAGGACAAGGCCGAACTCGATCGGCGTGTCCAGCGCGTTGTGGAACAGGCAGAGGTAAAGGTCCATCAGGGCAGCTCGGTCAGTTTCCAGATCGTGATGGCGCCTTCCTGCAACACAGCAACTTTGCCATCCGGAAGTTTAATGTAATCGCAGATGATGTGGGTTGCTTCCGTTTCCTTCTTCCAAAGCTCCACGATTTCTGAGCAAAGGCTACAGGTTTTGCTGTGATACGTCCTGACGTGGGACTCCAGCTTGGCCAGCTCAACCCTGAGTTCGAGTTCCTTTGGCCCGCGCGCTGCGTATTCGAGCAGCTTGTTCTTGAATGTTTGGCTGAGTTGTTTGCTCATGCGAACTTCCGGTTACCGAGTTCCCCGAACTTCTTCAGCAATTCCTCCGCCTTCTTGCAGGTGGACGCGCGCACCATCGGGTCGTTGCGCAGATCGTCGGGGTTGATCGTCGCCAGTGTCGCCTTGGTTTCGGCGATGAACTGGTTCATGCCTTGGTCCCCGCTCAGGTTGAACGCAGGCGCCAGGTTGAGGATGTCCGTGAGATTGCCGATGAGACTGTCATAGATCTTCGGCTTGTCCTTCGACAACGTGCTCACGATCTTCTCGACCGGGGTGAACAGGTCCACCCAGGTTTGCTTGCGCGCCTCCTCGACTGCCTTGGCAATCTTGGAGTTGGTGCTCTCCTCCATCGTGTGCGCCAGGTCGGGGCTGATGATGGAGATCCGCTTCCATTGCTCGGCCTCCGGCAACGGGATCATGGTGACCTCGTAGCTGATGTCGTTCCTGCATTCCTCAAGGGACGGGAAGTTGGACGCCTCATAGAGCGCGCCCATCCGGTGCGGTGCGGTGATCTGCCAGTCCGGATAGACTTCGAAGAACTCGGCGAGCTTGGCCGGGAATCCCTCCTTCCATTTGCTGTCCATTTCCAGGTATGCCTGCACCAGCGTTGCTGGCAGGAGGCGGGTGTTGTTCGAATCCCATACCCGGGTGAGACGGTTGTGCGCGGTGCGCCACGCATTCATGTAGCTCTTCAGCTCGGCCAGCGCATCGTTGGTGACGGCCCCCACTTCCTCCTGAAAGTAGAAGTAGGATGACTTGCACACCCCGCGGTGCGCGTTGTTCGCGTCCTCGCTGCGCTTCGCTTCGACCTTGGACTGCTTCGACTGGCGGCAGAGAGTGAAGTTGAGCGAGACGAGGAGCGCCTGTGTTGCTGTGTGGTTATTGGTGGTACTCATGGTTTGTTTTGTATCTGCTATTCTGTGACAGAATTATTCCCTCTCCCAGTACCGTCGGTAAAGGGTGAGGAACAGGGTTGTGCCGATGACGGCGCACGTCACGGCGATTAGGTAGTGGTTCATGTTACT
>DATLUX010000039.1:0-17570 GCA_035577805.1 Verrucomicrobiia bacterium | reverse complement strand
GTGGCCGTGCATAACCATTACAAACGCATCCTGAGCGAGCCCGAAAAGAAGCCGCAGGAGGAATGGTCCACCTCCCGCAGCGACGTTGAGATCGAGAAAAGCAACATCCTGCTGATCGGCAACACGGGTTCCGGCAAAACCTTGCTGGCCCGTTCCCTGGCCCGCATCCTGGATGTGCCCTTCGCCATCGCCGATGCCACCACCCTGACCGAAGCCGGTTATGTCGGAGAAGACGTCGAGAACATCATCCTGCGCCTTCTGCAAAACGCCGACTTCGATGTCAAACGCGCCCAGAAAGGCATCGTTTACATCGACGAAATCGACAAGATCGCCCGCAAAACCGAGAACGTCTCTCTCACCCGCGATGTCTCCGGCGAAGGAGTCCAGCAGGCCCTGCTCAAGATCCTCGAGGGCACCATCTGCAATGTTCCCCCCCAGGGCGGACGCAAACATCCCCAACAGGAATACATCCGCGTCAACACCAGCGGCATCCTCTTTGTCTGCGGAGGCGCCTTCGTCGGCCTTGAAAAACTCATCCAACGGCGCCTCGGCCAGCGCGTGATGGGCTTTGCCGCCGCCGAACACGGCCACAAACTCTCCGATACCGACCGGCATGCCATTCTCCAACATGTCGAACCCGAGGATCTGATCACGTTCGGATTCATCCCCGAGTTCGTCGGCCGGCTTCCCATGGTCACGGTCCTCGAACAGCTCACCGAAGCGCAGTTGGTGTCCATCCTCACCGAACCGCGCAACGCGTTGACCAAACAATATCGCAAACTCATGTCCATGGAAGGCGTCGAGCTCGAGTTTAGTCCCGACGCTCTTCAGGAATTGGCCGCCCAGGCCATCAAGAAAGGCACCGGCGCGCGGGCTCTGCGCAGCCTCCTCGAACGACTCATGCTCGACGTGATGTTCGATGTGCCCAGCAGCGATATCGTCGGCATTAAGATCACTCGCCAGGTCGTCCTCGGCGAATCCAAACCCGTGATCCGCCGTAAAAGCGGCGACAAAGCCGCCGCCTGAGTCCAGTGCGGAGTGCGGAGTGCGGAGTGGGGCCCTGAGCCTGTCGAAGGGCTGGGCTTATCCGGCCAGCGTGTCGCGCAAGGCTTCTGCGGCCCGCAGAAACGCCTGCGCCGGCGGCTCGTTGGGCGCGGTGACCACCACCGGTTGACCGCGGTCGCCGCCTTCGCGAATCTCCATGTAGAGCGGGATCTCTCCCAGGAACGTCAACTTCTGTCGCTCGGCTTCGACTCGCCCACCGCCGTGTCCGAAGATCTCGATCCGTTCGCCGTTAGGCGCGGTGAAGTAACTCATGTTCTCAATCAGGCCCAGGATTGGAACATTCACCTTCTGAAACATGGCGATGCCTTTTCGAACCACGCCGAGAGACGCTTCCTGCGGTGTGGTGACGATGACCCCGCCGTCCAAGGGCACGGTCTGACAAAGCGATAACTGCGCGTCCCCAGTGCCGGGCGGCAGATCCACCAGGAGATAATCCAGTTCACCCCATTCCACGGACTGGAAGAATTGCTGGATGGTTTTCATGATCATCGGTCCGCGCCAGATCACGGGTTGATCCCCTTCCAGCAAGAAACCCATGCTCATGAGTTTCACGCCATAATTGGACGGCGGCACCATCTTCTCCTGCGGGCTGATGGTGGGCCGCTGCTTAATTCCCATCATCAAGGGGATGCTCGGGCCGTAGATATCGCAATCAAGCAGGCCAACCCGCGCGCCCAAATGACGCAACGCACAGGCCAGGTTGACCGAACAGGTCGATTTGCCGACGCCGCCTTTGCCACTGGCGATCGCGATGATGCGCGCCAGACCCGGGACTCGGTTTTGGTTCGCCCACGGACTGGGCCCGGTCGCGCCAGTGCCAGGCTGAGGCGCAGGCATCTTCACTTCCACGTGCACCAGCGTCACCCCCGGGACTGCACGCAGAACTTGTTCGCTCTGTTCTTTGATTTGGGCGGCCGCTTCCCGGTTGGGCGAAGTCAATTCAATGGCGACGCTGATCGCGCCCTGGTTGGCCACCACACTCTTGACCAGGCCAAATGAAACAATGTCCCGCGAATAACCGGGATACTTCACGGCCTTGAGCGCGTTGAGAAGAACGTCTTGGGTCATTGTCACCCCTCACCCCTCACCCTGGCCACCCCGGCCGGCTCCCCGTGGCGAGGGTGGCGAGGAGAGGAGGATTTTCCCGGCGCGCGGCGCGATCAGGGAATCGACGGCGCCTCGTTCGAATTCGTCCCACATCGGTGACATGGCCCGTAGTTTGGCCACGATTCGAGGGAAAGTTTCAAGCACGTAGTCGATCTCCTCGCGGGTGTTCTCCGGGCCGAGCGAGATGAGAATGGCCGCCTGCCCCAGGCTGTGGGGCAACTCAATCGCAGTCAGCACATGAGACACCTTCAACGCTTTGCTCACGCAACTCGTTCCGCTGGCCACGGCGATGCCGCGCGTGTCTAACATCAACAGCAATCCTTCTCCTTCCACAAACTCGACACTCAGATTGAGCTGTGCCGCCAAACGCTGCGGACCAGGCGCCGGGCCATTCAGTTTGAGGTACGGCACCCGGGTCTGGAGCCCTTCCCAAAGACGCTGTTGAAGCCAGGCCACATGTTCCACCCGTTTCGTCAGCTCCCGTCCCGCGATCTCCGCCGCCACCCCCGCGCCCACGATGGCCGGGATGTTTTCCGTGCCCGCCCGGCGGCCTTCTTCCTGCACGCCACCGTGCAGCAAACTGCTCAGCCGGGCGCGCCGATGACGGTACAGCACACCCACGCCTTTGGGCCCTTGAAATCGATGAGGCGAAAAAGAGAGCAGATCGGCCCCCATGGCCCGCACATCGATAGGCAGCCAGCCGGCGCTGGCCTCGGCATCAACGAAGAGCGGGGTTCCCCGGTCGACCGTGACTGCCGCGAGATCTTTCACGGGTTGAATGGTGCCGAGGTCGTGGTTGGCGTGATGCACCGCCACCAGGATGGTTTGGTCCGTCAAAGCCGCGCGCAACACCTTGGGATCGATCAGCCCCTCGCTGTTCACCGTCAGTCGCGTGCTCTTGAACCCTTGCTGCTCCAGGAACTGGACCGAACTCAGCACCGCCGGATGTTCGATCGCACTGGCCACCACATGGCGGCCCCGGTTTTGACTGGCCCAAGCGGTGCCTTTGACAGCGAGGTTGGCCGATTCCGTGCCGTCCGAAGTGAAGATGATTTCTTCGGGCGATTCGGCCTGGATGAACGCGGCGATCCGTTCCCTGGCTTGGGCGAGGGCATCCCGGGCGCGCAGGCCGTGCTGGTGCAAGGACGAAGCGCTGCCGTAAGCATCCGTGAAGAACGGGCGCATCGCCTCGAACACTTCCGGAAGCAATGGGGTCGCCGCTTGATGATCAAGGTAAACGCTGCGCGTCGCGAATGACGGGTTGCTGGGCACTGTGGTTGCTGGTTCCTAGTTCCTAGTTCCTAGTTCCTGGTTGCTGGTTGCTGGTTCCTAGTTGTTGGTTGCTGGTTGCTGGTTGTTGGTTGCTGAGTGGCTATTGGCTGGTTCCGCATTCCGCATTCCGCATTCCGCACTCCGCACTGGAAATGGTTACTTGGTTGAACGTTGAACGGCCTGGCGGCGCACGTAATCTTCCACCGCTGCCCTCACGGCTTCCTCCGCCAAAATGGGGCAATGACTTTTGGCGGGCGGCAAGCCGCCCAAGGCGGCTGAAACCTCTTCGTTGGAAAAGCGCCGAACTTCCTCAAGCGCCCGCCCGCAGATCAATTCGGTGGCCACACTGGACGCCGCGATGGCCGTGCCGCAGCCAAAGGTCCGGAACCGCGCTTCCACAACCCGCCCGTCCCGCACCCGAATGCTGATCCGCATCACATCGCCGCAGGACACCGCCCCGACTTCGCCCACCCCCACACCCACACCCACACCCACACCATCGGCATCCGGAAAATCGCCGACGTTCCGAGGATTCAGGAAATGATCGCGGACCAGGGAATTGTCGTGTCCGTGTTCGTCGCTATGTTCGCTCATGGTCGTCTACGCAGACGACACTATATGGGGGAAACGCGCAAAGCGAAAAGTGGAAAGCGCCCCTTTCCAATGCGGAGTGCGGAATGCGGAATGCGGGAGTTGGTCGTCATCCGTCATTCGAACTTCGTCATTCCGCATTCCGCACTCCGCATTCCGCATTGGTCTAGCGTCTGCTCGTTGCTTTGTAGAATCGTTGTTGAGCGCCTTCGGCCCGGTCCAATAGCCATTCGCGGTCGGTGGAGGCATCGTAACCGCGAAGGCCGTTGACTTGAGACCAAACCGAGTCGCGGTCGAGTCTGCTGGCACAGAGCACAGACGCCGTGTGACCCGCCGGAAATGAGATCCTCACCCCAAGTCCCGGCAACCATTCTGCCTGGAGTAAGAGCGGCAGCAGGACGAATTCATTCGGTTTATTGCGCATGCCGGGGCTCGCGTTTGTTGTCGCCACAAACGTGCCTGCGCCGTCTGGCCAACGGGCGAGGCTGGTGTCTTTGGTCTGGGCTCCGAAGTCATAGCGGTCCACCAACCGGCCGTCCGGAGCAAACAAGGCTACCGCCTCGCCGGCTTCATTGAGCTTGAAGTTCACGTGCAGATCTCCGTTGGTTCGGGTTTGGTCTTCTTCTTCATCTGCCCAAACCAAAAGGAAACTACGCGGCAGAATCCGGACGCCCTCCGGGACAACAAATTTGCGCGGGACCCCGGGCCGATCCGTTAACGAATAGCCAACAAGATTGACCGGTTGATCCGTGGCGTTGTACAGCTCAAAGAAATCGTCGGTGTTCCCGTCGGCGGGATCAGGCCACTGCGTATTGGCGGCCAACAACTCATTGATGTAGATGGCGGGCAAAGGCGAGGCTTTTGAGTTGGAAACACCTGGGCTGGCATAATCCAGCACGCGCGGACGCTCCGAGGTGCCATCCGGCACGCGCGCGACGGCCTGGTCGGTCTTCAGGCCAGCGGAGGTAATATAATCCACGACCTCAACCGCGCGCTCGGTCTGGCGCGCCAGGACCAGGATCGTGTCGCTGGCACCGATACGGAAGTTCGAGTGCCATTCGTCCGCGGTCTGATCAAGCAAATCTCCGTCGAGCCACACCAGTTTGAATTCACCCGACCCGAGCCGGCTGCCGGCCGGAAACGGCCAACGCGTGAGGTCCGACGGGTCATTGCTGAGGAAATAGTCGGTCAAATCGAGGGAGGCACCAGCGTGATAAAGCTCGACCCAAGGCTCGCGTTGGCCGCGGCCATCGATCGGCCCTGTCTCATGCAGAATCTGAAGCTCGTTCAGCCAGACTAGCGGCAGGACAGAGTGGATGCCGGGCACCTGGTTCGGCGCACCCGGCGTAAACTTGGGGACCGTGGAGACGGCGCTCCAGTGGGCCACGCGATTATTGTCCAACGCCGGGTCTACCAATTGCAGCGAGGGGCCGCCTCCGTCTGCCAGCGTAGGCCACGGAAAATCGTCCTCGAACGTCACCGTATCCACGGTGAGCTCGTTAGTGCCGACCGGGCGTCGCAAGGTCAGCGTCTCGCCGCCTTGATCGAAAGAGCCGGCAAAGGTGCCCGCCACTGGAATGCCAAATCCGTAAGTCTGGCCGAAGACAAGTCGATCGGCGGCGATGATGGCAAAGCCGCCGGCAGGGATGGCGGCGCCGTTTGGGAAAGTGAAGTCGAGTCCGTTCACTTTCCAGCCGCTGACATCTACCGCAGTGGCGGTGGACCGGTTGTGCAGTTCAAGGAACTCCGCCCCCGGAATTGCGGCGTGGTACATGATTTCGTTGATCACAACCTCCGAGTCCGGAGCAGCCGGCGGCACGTTCAGTTGCAACGTAAGCGTGACCGCCTGGCCGGCGATAGGTCGTCCCATCGCATCGAGGGCCTGAACGATCACTGACTGCGGACCCGGAGGCAGGGCGAGGGTGAGCGTCCACGCCGTGACGCTCGTCCAGGTCACGGCTTGGGGCAGTCCATTCACGGCGATGCTGGCGACATCGATCGGGGCCGTGCCGGTAATAGTGACCAGATTGGTATTGAGAGCGACGGTGCGGGGCGGGTTGGCGACCGTGAAGGGGGCATTGACCGTGGCGAGCCGGCTCCGAATGTATTCCCGGCGAGTTTGCAGATAATCCTGCATCGCGGCGGGGCTCGCGACCGGCACGCCGTTGGTCACCAGAGCCGCCTGATAACGTTGCATCAGGGGCAGAAAGTTGGCCGTGACGAGCGGCCCTTCGATCGCGTCGCGAAACGCGCGCCAGTAAGCCCGCTGGAAGGCGGGATTTTGTTTCATCCGTCCGAGGGTGTGGTCGCCTTTGAACTCGATGTCTTCGTAGGTGTAACTAAACAGATCCTTGGTGGGTGAAGTGTCGTACCAGGTTCCGGTGGGTGTCGCGAGGCTGAGTTCGCAATCATAAGGCAGCAAATGCCAGCCGCGCCGTGGACTGAAGTAACCATACATGTTATGGCCGTTGTCCCATCCCAAGCTGTCGACGTTGCCGATGACACGTTCGAAGGCGAACATGCGCATCCATTGGTCGACATCGACGAGCGCCTCGACGTTCGCCCGGTAACCTGAGTCAGGCGTGTTGAGCGCGTCGAGCAACCGAAATGCCTCGCCTAGATCACTCGCGCCCTGGTCCGCTCCGCGCCGGCGCCAATGCCAGCGATAGGCTGATTGATGACGTTGCCCGGCGCGGTCGATGAAGTGGATGAAGCGGAAGAGGTGGCTGCCGTAGACGTTGGCCGGATCAGACCCGAACACCAAATGATGCAGCTTGTAAAGTTGACCGTCGTTATCGTCCTCGGGAAACCATTGGGCAACGAAGTCGCCATTGGGTTCCTGGGCGTCCCAGTAGACCTTCGCGCTCAACGGATGATACCCGGTCAAGGGCCGTTGCGTGGGCAGCAACCCGTTCACCAACAGCGTGACATGCCGGCGGTAAAGAAAGGGCAGGCCCATCTGTTCGGCGATCCAAAACGCCACGTTCTCGCGCTGACCGGTGTCGTCGCTTTGCCCCCAATCCAGCAACATCTCGCGGGCACCCAGCACCCGGTCGTCCGTTGGAAAGCCCAGATTGTAACTGCAAATGATCCCCGTGGGCGTGTCGTAGATGAACTCGGCCCCGGCGTAGGCGCTGTCCACCGTGTAGATCGCCCGTTGATCCGCATAAACAAACGTGGTGTTCAGCGGGCTGTGATGTTCGGTGCCCCGCGTCGACCATCGATTATGCGTGGCTTGGGTCATCCAGATCCGGTAGTTGGCGAAACTGCCCGCCGGACGCGGGTCCCCGAAACGCACCAAACACTCGCGCCCAAAAGCGTCGCCGGAATACAGCGGTTCGGCGTTGGGAAACGAATTCGTAGCCGGCGGGGAAGCGACGCGGGCGCGCAGGCGAAAGGCCACCAGCCGCGCGGCCGCCTGGCCGGGAATAGTCGCGCTGAACAAACCATCACCGGCGATCAGATCTCCGTCCGTGCCGTCGTCTCTTAACGCCAACGTCTGATAGGAAGTCCCTGGGTCAAGCCGGTAGAGCAGTTCCCGGACAAAACTGTTTGTGCCCGCGCCATCGAAGCGCGCGCTGACCGTCACCGCCTGATTCGCATTGGGCACGACCGGGTCATGGCGCACCTCATAGATCACTGGGGCGGCGGGCTGGGTTGCGCCGGCGTTGGCACGCCCCGGAGTGCCGTAGGCGCCCGGCGCCACCTTCATGGTCCCACCGGCATCCAGCCAGTTGCCTCGGATTCGCAGCAGCACATCCAAATTGCCGCGCAGATGCCGGACCTGCGCGCCGAGCGTGACTTGCTGGCCGACCGCCAACGTTGCGGTCAGCGGCACGTAGACACGATTGGCATAAGTGTCGCCATGGGCCGTCGCTCGCACATGCAAACAGCCGCTGTTCCCAACGCCGCCGGTCGGACGCCAGCGGGACTGATCATGGGTGCCATTGAAGACCCAGCCGGCAGCGTTGGCATCCAGCGTCCCGTTCGACACCCGGTTCGAACCACCCAGCAACACCTCCACATTGTCCACCAAACATTCGCCCTCCCCCATCAACAGTACTTCAACCGTGTCAGCCACAGAACGGGTCTCGCCAAATTCCAGCGGGCCGCTCTCGCGGATGGACGTCCAGGGAGTGTTCTCAGGTTCCGCACTGTCACGCCAATGACCGGCCAGGTCGTGCTCCCCCTCCGGGCTGGCGAGTTCAAGACTCGCTCCACCTCCATCGGACCACCGGCCCCAGCCGCCGCCCGTGCCGTACGTGACCTCGTCCATGATCACATCAACCACGTTGCTGCCCGCCTGCGGATGATCCGCCGCGGACCCAATCTCAGGCCGCGCCAGGGCCAGTCGCTCCCCGCGATCGGAAAGCTGACCTCCAAAATCGCCGACCACGTTCGACAAGCCGGCGTAATTGGTCCGAAGACGCGCCGCGTTCCTGGCGACAACAAGATAGCCGTTGGGCGGGATGACAGCGTTCGGCGGCAAGGTGAAATCAATTCCAGCCACGAACTTCCAGCCGGCGACATCCATCGCCTGAAGCGGATTGCGATTGAATAACTCCACAAACTCATCGTCGGCCAGGCCGCTCACCGGATGGTACATGATCTCGTTGATGATAACGTCCGACCGGAACGGTGGACGCTGACTCGGGTCAACCGCCGGCCTCGGCATAAAATAAGGCGTGGGTGTGACTGTCCTCCATCGAGTAGAGCCATCCGGGTGGCGGCCCCAGGCGACGCTCGGCGATTGATCGGTATAACGCACCATGTCGAGCACACGATCCCGGCCGGAATCCACCAGATACAGCGAGCCGCCTCCGGGTTTTAAAGGCAATCCCAGCGAACTCCACGGCAGCGCCACCGACGTTCGCGCACCAATCGACGTGAGGCCGCTTGTTCCTAAACGGACTTTGTTGGTCTGCGGATCATCCGTGAGAAAGAGCGGAGTGGACTGATTGAGGACCAGGGCAGTTCCTCCTCGATTGAAAAACTCGACGAAGGGGGGATCGCCGAAGCGGTTGGTCGTCGTGCCGATTTCGTTGATGATCAGATCTTCAAAAGGGCTCGGCGCAGAGCTCGGTTCCGGGCCGCCCGGCGAGCCGCCGCGCACTGCACTGGCCGCCCACGCCCGAGGATCCCGTTCTCCGAAGGACGGACAAGCCAGCACCAGCGAATGTCCCGCCCCATCGGCCGTGAGGGCCCAAGGCGGGGCATCATCGTATTCTGTTTCCCAAACAACCGCTCCGGCAGGGTTGCGCAGACGGATCGTGCCACGGTCGTTTGGCAACGCATTGGTGTATGGGCCGACGACATTCCGAATCGCATATCGGTTCGTGAGCGCCGCCGGTGCGCCCGCGATAACCAGGAAGTTCCCCGGTTCCAGGATCGTTCCCGCGACGAAATTGAAGCTGATCTCGCCGGACAACCGCCACCCGGACAAAGAAACCGGCTGGAGACCTGCATTGTAGAGCTCAATGAATTCGAGATTCAGGCCCTCACCGGGGTCGAGCGGGTGGTACATAATCTCCGAGATCACCAACGGACAGCGCCGGTTCGAAGGCCCAACTGGCTCCCTCGCCCCTCCGGGAACGGCAGCTTGGGAAAGCGCCACCAGCAAGAGCGCATAACCAAGACGACGCATCATAGATCCAGGCGGTTTCAGGTGGACGCCATCCGGCGCGATTCCGCGTGAGCAACCAGCACCCAGCACCGTTTCGAACGCAGATCTGGCCGTGCGCCCATTCGTGGATAATGTCCAGCGTATCAGTTCCGGTCGGACCTTCAACCCGATTCCAAGGCGCAATGACACTTTACCCGTCTCAAGGGCCCGCTTAACGTCAGGGTGCAATGCCGGACATCATTCTCGCCACACTCAACGCGAAGTATATCCATGCCGCGTTCGGTCTGCGTTATTTGCTGGCGAACATGGGCGAGTTGCAATCGCGCTGTGACCTGGCCGAATTCGACATCAACCAGCGGCCGCTCGATATCGTGGAGGGGCTCTTGGGGCGGAACCCGCGCGTGATTGGCCTGGGGATCTACATCTGGAACGTCGCGGAGAGCACCGAGGTGGTGGCGACGCTCAAGCGGTTGCGCCCGGAGATCACGATCGTACTGGGCGGACCCGAGGTGAGCTATGAAACCGAGGTGCAGCAGATCGTGCAATTGGCGGATTACGTCATCACGGGCGAAGCCGATCTGAAGTTTGGCGAGCTTTGCGGGCAACTGCTGCGAGGCGAAAAGCCGGAGCCCAAGGTGCAACCGGCGCCGTTGCCTGACTTCGGCCAACTGGTGTTGCCGTATGACTTTTACACGGCGGAGGATGTGGCGCATCGCGTGATCTATGTGGAAGCCTCCCGGGGCTGTCCTTTCTCGTGCGAGTTTTGTTTGAGTTCGTTGGATATCCCAGTCCGGCAGGTGCCCCTGCCGGAGTTGCTCGAACAGTTGCGCCAACTGCTCGAACGCGGCGTGACCCAGTTCAAATTCGTGGATCGTACCTTCAACCTGAACCTGAAGACGAGCCGCGCTTTGCTCGAGTTCTTTCTTGGCCATTATCGCCCGGGATTGTTCTTTCATTTCGAGATGATCCCGGACCGTTTGCCGGAGGCCTTGCGCGAGATCATTGCCCGGTTTCCGCCGGCCGCCTTGCAGTTCGAAGTCGGCGTCCAATCATTTGACCCTGAGGTCTGCGCTGCCATCAGCCGGCGTCAGGACATCGGCAAGCTCGAGGACAACTTCCGATTTCTGCGTCAGCAAACCGGCGTGCATCTCCATGCCGATTTGATTGCCGGTTTGCCAGGGGAATCCCTGGAAACCTTCGCGGCCGGCTTCGATCGGTTGATTGGTCTTGGCCCGCAGGAGATTCAGGTGGGTATTCTCAAACGCCTGCGCGGCACGCCCATTGTCCGGCATGACGACGCCTGGCGCATGCGTTACAACCCGCATCCGCCCTATGAACTGATCGAAAACAAGCTGCTCGACTTCCCCACGATGCAGCGCCTGCGCCGTTTTGCGCGGTATTGGGACCTGGTCGGCAACAGTGGGAACTTTATCGAGACCGCCCCGTTGTTGTGGGCCAATGGCCGATCGCCTTTCGCTGCGTTCATGGCCTGGACCGAGTGGCTCTATCAACAAATCGGTCGCACCGATGCCATTGCTTTGAATCGCTTGGCTGAGCTGCTCTTCCGGTATCTGACCCAGGGACCAGGCCTGGATGCCAGCCACGTGGCAGCCGCCCTTTGGCGCGATTACCGTCGCGCTGGGCGCGCTGATTGTCCGACTTTCCTCCGGCCATGGGTCTCGGACGAGCCCGCGAGCAACCCCCGCAGTGGCTCCCAGCAACGATCGTCCTTGCCCAAGCGCCAACGACGACATCTGTCCAATCTTCGCAAGTGAGTGGATGTAAAACAGCCAGGCGCTTCGGATCCCCACGTCCCCATCTGCGGGCCCTTTCCAGTGCGGAGGGCGGAGTGCGGAATGGACAAGATCCATCTGCGGTTCCTTTGCGCTCCTGTCCATCTGTGGTTTATTTGCCGGAGAGACCTTTGAGATAGGCGAGGATCAATTCCGGCAAATCGCTGCTGTAGCCTCCTTCCAGGACACTGAGCACCGGCACGCCCAAGCCACGCAACAAACCGCCCATCCAATAATAATCCTCCGGCTCGAGCGTCTCTTGAGCCAGTGGGTCGCGGGCATAAGCGTCGAATCCGGCTGAGACCGCCATCAGGTCCGGTTTGGCTCTCTTCACTTCATCCAGCGCGCGTTCCAACACCTTCCGGTACTCGAGCCGCGGAGTCCTTGGCGCCACCGGGTAATTGAAACAGTTGCGCCCGACATTGGCGGTGCCGGTGCCCGGGTAACAGGGATGTTGATGGATGGATGCGAACACGACTCCCGGATGATTCACGAGAATGGCTTCCGTGCCATTGCCGTGATGGACATCGAAATCGTAGACCGCCACCTTCTGGGCGCCCGTGGCCAGCGCTTCCAACACAGTGATGGCGATGCTGTTCAAGTAACAGAAGCCCATGGCCCGATTGCGCGTCGCATGGTGTCCGGGCGGGCGCAACAAGCTGAAGGCCATTTCACCTTTGCGCGCGAACGCCAGAGCCTGGAGACCGCCCCCAATCGACCGGACAGCATGATCGACGATCTTCGGATGCATGGGCGTATCGCCGTCAAAATCGCCGGACGGCTTCCGCACTTCGGCCAGATGCTCTTTGTCGTGCGCCCGCAGGATGACTTCCTCCCGGACGGCTGCGATGGGTTCCAACCACGTGATCGGCAGTTCCGTCTGGGCTTTGAGTTTCGGGATGGTCCGGCTGATGCGTTGCGGGCGCTCGGGATGGCCTTCGCTCTGGTATCCTGTGCAGCGTTCATCGGTGATCACGTTCATGGCGGTATTCTTAGCCGCAAAGCAGCCGGAAGGGAAATGGGGAAAGCGGAAAGCGGAAATCCCTCTTCCTCGTTCTCCTCCTCCTCCTCGGACGAGGACTAGTTCGTGGTCCCAATGGCCTGGACCAAGGGGCGCCGAAAAAAATATCGGCCAGCGGCCCCGCCGTGAAATCGCCTCTAGTGGGGCGCGATTTGCCCTCCGGAACGTTGGGACGACGAATTAGCAAAACGAGTGGAGCGCGTCCACCACACTAAGGTCGAACGAACGTCGCGCGAGCCTCGCCTCTAGCCCAACTCAGTTTGAACGGTGCCCAAAGTTTTTCATCAAAGGCGAGTCGAAAGATTTGACGGGTCCGCGCGCGGTCGTTACACCATTGCGGGAACCGGGAGTTTCCGGTGCGGACAAGCTTTCAATGCACGCTTCGAATTGGTTGTTGGCAGAATCCGATTTGCTTTACGTGTGGCGTTACGCCACACCGGAAGGCAAAGCCATCATTGCTGTCCTGGTCGTCTTTTCGATCTTCGCGTGGTCGGTGATGGCGGCCAAGGCCCTGCAGATGCGCCGCGCCAAAAAGCTGAATATATACTTCGAAGCCGAGTTCCGGACGCAAAAGCATGTCCTCGATGTGTATGACCGGAAGCTCCAGGTTCCCGATTGCCCCCTCTTCATGGTGTATCAGGAAGGTTGCCGCGAATTGGACGGCCGCCTGCGCGCCGCTGGCAGCACCGTCCGGCGCCGGTTCCTTTCGCTCAAGGGCATGGAACATGTCAAACGCGCCCTGGAACGGACCGTTGCCCAACAGTCCCTCAGGCTGGAATCGGGCCTCATCCTGCTGGCGAACGCGGTCAGCGGCGCGCCGTTCCTGGGTCTGCTGGGGACAGTCTGGGGCGTGATGAGCGCATTTAGTTACGTGGCCATGAAAGGCAGCGCCGACCTGAAGACCATGGCCCCTGGTGTCTCGGGGGCGCTCATCACCACCGTAGCCGGACTTCTGGTGGCCATCCCCTCCATGTTCGGATACAACTGGTTGGTGCATAACCTGCGGGTCCAGACCGTCGAGCTGGACAACTTTGCCCAGGAACTCGTCTCCCATATGGAAACGGAGTATCTGCAGGAAACCGAAACGGACGCGACGCTTTGAATGATTGGAATGATTTGGATGCTTAGGATGCTTTGAGGCCAATGAGACGTTTCTCGCAACGCCATAGTTTGGTCACCTTGTCGGACATCAACATCACGCCGCTGTTGGACCTGGCGTTTGTGTTGTTGATCATCTTTGTGATTACGACGCCGTTGTTGGAGCAAGGTCTGAGTCTCAAACTGCCCGCCGGCGGCCGCGAGGACCAGAAGCGGCTGGACCCGCGCGACATTCGCACGGTGGACATCAATACGCTGGGCCAGTTTAAGTTACGCAACCAGTGGATGACCCCGGAACAAATCGCCACGGAACTCAAACGCGAACAACTGCGCAACCCGAATTTGATTGTCTATATCCGGGCCGACCAGAATGGTCCGTATAAGTTCGTGGCGGCCCTGTTGAATCGGCTCGAACAGACGGGTGTCGTAAATGTGTCGCTTCGCACCGACCCGACCTCCCGATGAATCGGCGGGCGGGCGGGTCGATGTCCCGTTTTTGCTATAGCGGCGGTCTATGACCGCCGATGCACGGAAAGGACGGCGGTCATAGACCGCCGCTACTGGGCCCGGCTCAGGTGGTTGCCTTGGGCGCCAGATTCTGGTTAATGGATGTGGGGCTAATGCCACTAAGCGGTTGGACCGTTGATAGATAGTCGAAGACCAATTGATGGATTTGTATCTCGCATGACGCGACTGCATAAGAAATGCCTGATTGCCTCGACCAGCCTGCACGCTTTGCTGGCGTTCGTGCTGGTCTTTGGCTCGGCATTCTTTGTCGCACGAGATAAACAACTTCCTCAACCCAGGCTCCAGTTCGTCCCGTCCCGTTTCGTCGAAGCCGCCCTGGCTGGCGGCGGTGGCAACCCCAACATCGCCCGAACCGATGACATCCAGAAGGGCAGCCCGACCGCCCCGGTTCCCCCGAAACCGCCCACGCCCACGCCGCCCAAGCCGAACCCAGTGCGCGAAGCGGATCCGCCCCCGCCTCCTCCCAAGCCGACGCCTAAACCCGTCGAAACCAAAGTTGACCCGCCCAAGGTCGACTCAGTCAAACCTCCCAAGCCGACCGACGTGGCCAAGCCGACCGAAAAGGCCGCGCCCAAGCGCAAGATCGATCTCACCGAACTGAAGCTCGTGGCCAAGGACGATACCGAGAAAGTGAAAGCCAAAGCCGAAGCTGAGGCGCGCGCGGAAGCCCAACGGATTGCCCAGGCCAACCGCCGGAAACTGGGGGAGCAGCTCAATAATGCCGCCACCGACTTGCAGCGTGGATTTCAGCACGGGACCAAGGTGGACGTGGGCGGTCCGGGAGGCGAAGCCTTCGCCAATTACGGCGCCTTGGTCCAGGCGAGATATGAAGCAGCCTGGCAGGTCATCCAGGATCTGAGCGACGACGATGCCATCACGCTCGTCAAGGTGACCATCGCCCGGGATGGCCGTGTGTTGTCCTCCCTGATCCTGCGCAAGTCCGGCAACGCCACCATGGACCGCTCTGTCCAGCGTGCCCTGGACCGGGTTCGCGATGAACATCTGCCGCCGTTCCCGGACTTCATCAAGGACCTTGAACGCACGTTCACCATCGAATTCAACCTGAAAACCAAGAAACTATTGGGATGAACTGTTTTGTTGTGCGCAGGCTGATCATCTGCATGACGTTAATCTTGTTGGGCCTGCCGATCGCGGGGTTCGCAGCGGAATCCGAGCGTCTCACCATCATCAAGCCGAAGGACTCCCTGGGGTTCGTTAAGCCGGTGCCCGTGAATGTCAGCGGGTTTACGGGAGAACCGGACAATGTCCTGAAGAACGATCTTCTCTTTATGGGCGTGCAGCATGTGCCGCTCGACCAAGCGCTCTTTCTGATCACCGGCAACAACAACGGGCGCGTGGAAGGGCATGTCATTGATAAAGGGAGCAAGTCGCCGCTGTTCGGCAAGGCGTATACGGGCGGCCCCATTCGCGCTCAGATTCATGCCTTCGCCGATGACGTGGCGTTCCTGCTCACGCAGGTGAAAGGGATCGCGCAAACCAAGATGGCTTTCAAAGCTGAGAGCGGTCTGGGCCGCAGCGAGGTTTACGTGGCCGACTACGACGGGTTTAACGCCCAAGGCGTGACTCAGGACCAGAGCATGGTCGCGGGGCCTTGCTGGATCCAACGCGCCGGTCTCATCTATGCCACCTACAAGTTCGGTGTTCCCCAGATCTTTTCTCATCAATTGAACAGCGGTGCGCGAGCTCCAGTGGCCCGGCATCCGGCCGGCAACTACAGTCCGGCTGTCTCACCCGACGGCTCGCGGGTCGCCATGATCCTCAGCAAGGGGGGTAGTCCCGATCTCTACGTGGCCAACATCGACGGCAGCGGCCTGAAACAGCTCACCACAACTCGGGAAGCCGAGTTCTCGCCCTGCTGGTCCCCGGACGGGAAACTGATCTGTTATGGATCACGCGAACCTGGCGCCGCGGTGTTATTCACCATCTCCCCGGGAGGCGGTTCGCCCCGTCGCCTGGCCACCACCGGGGCGCCCAGTCCCACCGAGCCCGATTGGTCGCCGGACGGTCGTTGGATTGCTTTCACGTCTCAATCGAGGACGTTCCAAATTTGCATCGTGCTCGCCAACGGAGGGGTGGGCGGCGAAGCAATTCCGTTGGTCGAAGGGGAAGATCCGTCCTGGGCGCCCAACTCGCGCGCACTCCTGTTTTGTCGTGGGCCGGACCACGCCAAACAGTTGTCTTTACTTGACGTGCCTACGAAACAAGTAAAACATGTCGCCCGTATTTTGGGGAGCAACTCGCAACCGAGTTGGGCGAAATAACAATGCACTAAAACTCTCCACAGAATCCAAACATCATGAAACTCGCTAAAGTCCCTAACCTGATCGTCCTTGGCACGATCCTCTCACTCGCCGCAATCGGTTGCAGAAAGGGTCTGGATAAAACCACCCAAATCCCCAAAGGCTCGAGTCCCACCATTGGTGATACGGGCACGGGTCAGCCGCGCGACATTACGTCCAGCCCCCCGGTGAACACCACTTCCACCGACAGCACGCCCCTCACAGGAGTGAATGTGCCGTCCAACAGCAATATTGCCGCCAATACCACCGACCGCAGCACTTGGCTTGAAAACCGCGATGAGTTCAAAGCGCAGACGGTCTATTTCGATTTCGACAAGTCCAACATCAAGCCCAGCGAAGTGGGCAAGCTCGAGGAAGTGGCCAAACGCATGAAAAGCAGTTTCCAAGGCAAGGCACTCCGCGTCGAAGGCCACTGCGATGAACGCGGCACCGAAGAGTACAACCGGTCGCTCGGGGATAAACGCGCCCAGTCCGGCCGCGAAAAACTGGCTCAATTGGGACTCGATCCCGGCTTGGTCGATACCATTTCCTTCGGCGAAGAGAAGCCGGCCGACCCCGGCCATAACGACGCCGCCTGGAAAAAGAATCGGCGCATCGAATTGATTCTCCTCTCGCCCCCGCCCGCCGGCGCGGCGAACTAGTTGCCGGTTCGCGGTTCAGGGTTCTCGGTTCGGGATTCCCGGTTCTCGGTTCCTGGTTGCTTGTTGCTGGGAACGCTCAACGCTCAAGGTTCAATTCGATTGTCAATGTTGGCAGTTGAACGTTGCATTGGCGTCATCGGCCTGAAGGGCGGACCCAGCGTCGCCGAAAGAATCCCCTCGCCCATTGCTCCTTGGGCTAGAGAACTTTCAGCGTCCAACGTCCAACGTCCAACGTTGAGCGGCCCGCATTCAGCCCGACTACGAACCCTGAACCCTGAACCGAGAACCCTGAACCGAGAACCCTGAACCGGGAACCCTGAACCTTATTCCTGCTTTACACCCTTAAATCCGGCCATTAGTGTGGCAGCATCGAAAGACAAACGCTCATGAACACTCTGTTTGCTGCAATGTTGGGCGGGTGGGAGATCGTTCTCATCCTCGCCGTTGTCCTCATCCTGTTTGGCGCCAAGAAATTGCCCGAGCTCGCCAAGGGTCTGGGCCAGGGGATCA
>DATLUX010000038.1:0-45808 GCA_035577805.1 Verrucomicrobiia bacterium | reverse complement strand
AACGTTGAACGTTTCTTCAGCGCGGTTCATGGAGAGCTTGGACCTCCGAATTTCGGACGCGCATTGGACCCATGAACCCAACCCAATCTCACGTAGCAGCCGAGGTCACGAGGTACACCCTGAGCCTGTCGAAGGGCTCTGTTCTTTTTCCCGACGAACGCGTTGGGGTAGAGTGAGCCCCTTCGACAAGCTCAGGGCAGGCCTCCTGACGTCGGCTGCTACCAGAGGGGTCGGTTCATGGAGAGAGGCTTCGAGAACAAGATCGCCCGCAGCTCCTCACGCCGGCTTCGATGAGCACTGCAATTTGCGCGCTTGCCGAGACTGGCCTGGGGGCTGGATGCTTTTGCATGCGTCCGTTGGTCCCACTGGTTTCCTCGCCAAGCCACTGGCTGCTTGGCCCCGCGTATCATGCGCGCCGCGATCCGTTGCGATGGATTCCAAAATGGCTGGGCGATCATGGCGATCTGTGCCGCATCCGTTCGCTGTTCGGTCAAGCGGTGGTGGTGGGGGCGCCCGAATTGGCGCGTCAGGTTTTGATCGATCGTTACACCCGTTACCAGCAGAAGAGCCGCGCTTACGCGGTGCTCCGGATCCTGATGGGCAATGGTCTGGTGACCAGCGCGGGTGACTTCTGGCGCGGTCAACGCAAGCTGGTCCAGCCGGCCTTTCATCGGCGCCGGCTCGACGCTCTGGGCGGCATGATGATCGAACGCGTGGCCGAGATGGTGGCGCGCCTGGCGTTGGCGGCGCGGACCGGCGAGACGGTGGATCTGGCCCCGATCCTCTCGCAGTTGACCCTCGAGATTATCGCGCGAGCCATGTTCAGCTCCGACGTGCATGGCCAGGCCGCCGACGTGACCCGGCACATCGCCACCTTGAACGAGTTTGCCTTGCATCTGCTGCGCAACCCTTGGTTATTTCTGGTGCCCCGTCGTTTTCCCACGCCGTTCACACGCCGCCAATATGACTCGTTGCAGGCTCTGAACCGGATCGTTCATGGCATCATCCAATCCCGCCGCCGGAATCCCGGCGCATATGATGACCTGCTGCAAATGTTGCTTTCCGCCTGCGAAGAGACGACCGGCCAGGGCATGACGGATGCCCAGTTACGCGATGAAGTCATGACCATCTTTGTGGCTGGACACGAAACTACCGCCAATGCCATGGCGTGGTTGATCTACCTGGTCTCCCGACATCCGGCGGTCGAAGAACGCTTGCAGCTCGAGCTGGAGCTCAATTGGCCGGCGGACGGACTTCGCCTGGAGCACCTTGGCGAATTTCGCTACACGCGGCAGGTCATCGAAGAATCGCTGAGGGTTTATCCGACCATCTGGTCGATTGGCCGGTTTTGTGTGGAGGACGATGAATTGGGCGGCTACCGGATTCCGGCGAGAACCAACGTCCTGATCCCGATCTTCTATTTCCATTGGAACCCGCGGTTTTGGGTCGAGCCTGAGCGCTTCGATCCGGACCGATTTGCCCCCGAACGCCGGCCGGCGCCTGATTCGATGATTTATTTTCCCTTCGGAGCCGGCCCTCGCAGTTGCGTGGGAAACCATTTTGCCTTCCAAGAGCTGATGATCATGACCGTGCTGCTGTTCCGGCATTTCAGGTTTCGGGTTGCGCCGGGCGCGTCGGTCGAGCCGGATCCGCTGATCACCCTGCGGCCCAAGTATGGACTGCGGATGCTGCTGTCCGAACGCCGGCCGGCCAGCACGCCGGAGATCGTGACCTAAGAGGCGCATTGCGTTTGGCTGCAGAAAGGAGCTGTCTCGTTCATTTTGGTTTGGGCAGATTTGCGATGTAGGTCGCGTGATACGACTCGATGAGATAGAGCACCATTTCGGTCATGGTGCAGTTGGCCGCCCGTGCGCTGGTTTCCAGCATGCTCTTGGGTTTCTCGTCGATGCGGAACGACCACATTACGGCTGGCACATGTTCGCTACTCACCGACGTTCATTTCGAGCTTGCCGCCCTTGTCTGTGTTAAGGCTGTGGCTGCCATCTTGCGTAGTTCCCACGCGCTTGTAGCATCCTGCTGTTCACACGGTGTGTGCTGTGCCTTCGACCAGAAGCTGACTATGAAAGCAATCTTCCTCGTGCTCGTAGCGGTGGCGTCCTTGAACTCGGCCCGGGCACAGGGCAGTTTCCAGCTCACAAATTACTTAACTAGTCCAACCGCTCTCTTTGTTTTTGGAGAGGGAACCTACTCGCTCACTGACAATGTCCTCAGTTACAATTTGCGGACCGACTTTGGCTTTAGCGAAGCATCAATTTATGGTCCAGCAGGTCCTGGGATGGACGCCCCGCTCCTGTTTGAGCTGCGCCTCAGATTCTGCAACCCCCCTCTCGGAGGCCATGACCGCGGGGGTTGCTTTTACCGTGGAACACTCAGTCTCTCTGAGGAGCAGATCAACGAACTCATCGGTGAACAGTGGTACGTGCTTTCATCGGAAGGCCCCGGAGGAGCGACGCTCAGAGGCCAGATCCTGCTGGTTCCTGAACCCTCCGGCCTGCTGTTGAGTGCGGCGGCCGGGCTTGCGTTGGTAGCGCGTGCCCTTCAACGTGGCTACCGGTCGTCACGAGGGTTGGCGAGACCTTCGGCTGAGCTGGCTGAACACCAATGGACAAGGCGGCGCTCATGGAAATGAGGGCTGCGCACTGGCGTTCGCGACTTCTTCTGCAATTGGTCACCACTGCCCTGGCGGCGAGTGCTCACATTGGCCCACTTAGCGGCAACAAAGGGCAGAGCATTCCTGAGGCAAAGGTTTCCCGAACCCGCTCTCTTCCGGTTTCGCATTCTCACCCCAGGATGTAGACACACCCCAGGCAGATCATGCGATCCGTTTTACTTCGGCACTGTCCCCGCCCGATGCAAAGACAATCCGGCCCGAACCCGTTTCGTCGGTTTTCCTGCGGCGCCGTGCGCAATCGAGGTTACTCTGTGGCGATGAGGAAGCCGAGTTGTTCGGGGAGTGAGAAGTGGATCGACCACGACCGCCTTATGGGGCCGCCCACGCCCAGTCTTTCGGCCAAAGCCAGATCACGAGCAGGCCGCCGAGAATCGCCGCGATGAAAAACGGGGCCACGCGCAGACCAAAACGTCCGCCCCCAAGAAACGCGGCCGCCAAGCCTTTGAAAACGAAATTGGACAACGAGGCCGCGAGCACCAGACGCCAGGCCTCGGTCGAGTCCAGTTGACTGCTCTCCACCATTCGGGCCAACGCCAACGTGATCGCGTCCATGTCGGTCAATCCTGAGACAATCGCCACGGCATAAAGGCCTGTCGAGCCCACGTACTCCTTCACTGCCGCCACGGCGAGTGTGACCAGGGCGTAGATCATGCCGAAGATCAACGCGCTCTTCAGTTCGGCCGGGTTGGCCGGTTCCGGCATTTGCTCCCCGTGTTTGCCTCCGAACAACACCGCCAGCGCCGCGATGCAACTCACCCAAACCAGCGTGGCCGCCACCGGGGGAACGAGCGTGGCGACATGGGATGACGCGATGGCCGTGATCTCGATGATAATACGCGCATAAGTCACCGCCGAAGCGATGAGAATGGCGACGATGGCCAGTCGATGGGCCGCCGGCGCCACCCGGGCCCGACGCGCGTAGGAAACCGTCGTGGCTGTGCTGGAAATCAACCCGCCCAACAGCCCGCCCAGCACCGAGCTGGCGGTTCGTCCCATCAATTTGTAAATGACATAACCCGTCAGGCTCAGCCCGATGATCAGCACCACCATTCGCCAGATGTCGAATGGATTGAGCGCGTTCCAAGGGCCATAGGCGCGGTTGGGCAGCAGCGGAAAGATAATGAGCGTCACCACCACAAACTGCATGAGCCCATTCATGTCTTTGGTCCCCATTTTCCCCGCGAACCGGTGCATCGGCTCCTTCAAATGCAGAAGGATCACGGTGAACCCCGCCGCCATTGCAGCCAGGGAACGGGCCCCCGCGGGCAGATACGCTCCGATGGCGAAAGTCAGGAGCGCGGCAATTTCCGTGGTCAACCCGTGCTCGCGTTCCTCTTGTTGGGCGATCAGCCAGTTGGCGATCGCCAGCGTGCCGCAGATCGCCACCAGGCCCGCCGCGATCACCCAACCCCCGTAGCTTTGCGCCAGCATACCGCAAAAAGTCCCAAACAAACCAATCAGCGGAAACGTGCGAATGCCCCCAAAACGGTCTTCCGCGCGTTCGCGCTGCAAACCGATCAGCAACCCCAGTCCCAGCGATATCCCCAAGGTAATGAACGCGTCCATCGCGGAAGCTTGGACGATGACGCTTCCCGGTCAAGCGTTTGGAGTTGAACGTTGAAATTGAACGTTTGCTCCTGAGCCGACGTCAGGAAGTGCTTCCTTCCCGCTTCAATTCAGGCTATACCCAGCACAAGCCATCGCTCTCTATCAAACCAATACACGCCTATGAAAACCGCGTTGATCATCAACCTCTCCTGTTTCGTGGCCGTTTCCTTGTCGGCGGCCGAGTCCAGTTCCAAAGATCAGGTCAATGCCGCCGCCACGGCGTTGCGCACGTCGGCGAATTATAGTTGGAAGACCACAGTGGCGGTCCCGGAAAGCGCTCAATTCAAACCCGGCCCGGTGGAAGGCAAGACCGAGAAAGATGGTTTCACCTACGTGACGATGAGCTTTGGAGATAACCTGACCGAAGCCGTCATGAAGGGGGATAAAGCTGCCGTCGCCAATCAGGATGGCGAATGGCAATCGGCTGCAGATTTGGAAAATAGCGAGGGTCGCGGCCGTTTCCTTGGCCGCATGTTGCGCAATTTCAAGACGCCGGCAGTTCAGGCGGCGGACTTGGCGGCCGCCAGCAAAGAGTTAAAGAAGGACGGGGAGACCTACGCCGGGGACCTGACGGCCGAAGGCGCCAAAGCTCAATTTCGCTTCGGTACCGCCAGCGATACCCAGGGCTCGGTCAAGTTCTGGATCAAGGACGGCAAGCTGTCCAAATTCGAATTCAAGCTGAAGGGCAAAGTGGACTTTAACGGGAACGTCACTGATGTGGAGCGAACCACCACCGTGGAGATCAAGGATGTGGGCACGACCAAGGTGAACGTGCCCGCTGCCGCCAAAAGCAAAGTTTCCTGACCGCAACCCGGGCCCGTGCGTCGCGCCATCTCAAAGCCGCTCAGCCAGATCGGCCGAATCAATCGTAACCCAGGCCCCGGCCTGACGGTCAGAAATCACGCGTTGAGGCACGAAATGTCAGATGTCTATTCCACCCGGATCAGGATCAGGCGCAAGTCCCGCTCCCCTCAACTGGGACAGCTGTTTAGCGACGATCCAGAAAAAGGCTCGGGGCGCGGCCTTCAGACCGCTTCATGGTATTTCGAGCCCAAGCGTCAAGACTACCCAACGCTCCCTCCGATCCTCAACCGGAAGCGACCTAAAGGTCGCGCACCGGTGAGACGGGCTACACACGTACTGGCGCTGGCGCTGGCGGCTTTGGTTTCCGCAGGCGTCGAGGGCCTGAGCCAGGCCCAAATCCACCCGACCAGTTCCCCTGAAGTCAAAGCTGCCGAATTCCAGGGACACATCCGGCCGCTTCTGCAGGAGTTTTGTTTCGATTGCCACGGCGATGGCGCCAACAAAGGCGCGGTGACCTTCGACCAGTTCAAGTCACCGACCGAGATGCTCGACAAAACCGATCTTTGGCTGGCGGTGCTGCGCAACACGCGCGCAGGTCTGATGCCGCCCCCCAAAAAGCCTCAGCCGACCCTTGAGCAAAAACGGCGCCTCGAACAATGGATCAAAACCGCCGTCTTCGCCTCCGATCCGCAGAACCCTGATCCCGGCCGGGTCACCGTTCGCCGCCTGAATCGCGTCGAATATCGAAACACCATCCGCGACCTGTTGGGCGTCGACTTCGACACCGAAAAAGAATTTCCGCCCGACGATGCCGGGCACGGGTTCGATAACATCGGCGAGGTCCTGACCCTGCCGCCGATGTTACTGGAGAAATCTCTGGCGGCTGCGCGCACCGTTGTGTCCAAGGGTGTGCCGAGTGTGGGTTACGTGCCGGCCGAACGAGTTGTCAACGGAGCGAGTTTCCAAGGTGAAATCGGCGGCAGCCGGACCAACACCGGCTCGATGCCGGCCGGTTCCCCGGCCACTGCTCTGGTTTTATCCTATTACAATCGGGCCACGGTCTCGAACCGGCTCATCATCGCGCATGCGGGACGTTATCAACTGTTGTTGGATGGCACCGCCAATGAGAAGTTTGTCGATGGCCAGTTTGATTACAACAAATGTCGGCTCGTATTTCGCGCCGATGGCCAGGAACTGCTCCGCAAGGAATACACCCGGGAAGGCGGAAAGACGTTCCACTACGAATTCGATCAGGAATGGAAACCCGATCAACATGAACTGGTCCTGGAAGTGGAGCCGTTGACGCCTGACCAAAAGCAGGTGCGATCATTGAGCCTCCGGATCGATAGCGTGACGTTGCGAGGCCCCCTGGAATCCAACCATTGGGTCCGGCCCAAGAACTACGAACGGCTCTTCCCGAAGGGCGCGCCCAAGCAGGCCGCCGCTCGACGCGCCGCCGCCCGCGAGATCCTCGAGCCCTTTGCCCGCCGCGCGTACCGGCGTCCGGTGGAAAAGGCCACCGTCGACCGATTGGTCACTCTGGCTGAAAGCACTTACCGTCAGCCCGGCAAAACGTTCGAAGCCGGCATCAGCCAGGCCATGGTCGCGGTTCTGGCTTCGCCCCGCTTCCTGTTCCGTGAAGAAACCCCGGAACGAACCGGCACGCCCACCGCGGCAACGTATCCGTTGGTGGACGAATACTCGCTGGCTTCGCGGTTGTCGTATTTTCTGTGGTCCTCCACGCCGGACGAGGAATTGTTGCGCCTGGCCGGGCAAGGCCGTTTGCGGGCCAATCTCAAGGCGCAACTAGACCGCCTGTTGGCCGACCCGCGTTTTGATGGGTTTATCCGCAACTTCGGCGGCCAATGGCTGCAGACGCGTGACATCGACACGATTCCCATCGATTCCCGCCAGGTGTTGGCTCGCGAAGGTCCCGCCGAGCCGGGCTTCGAAAAACGGCGCGCCCGGTTCCGTGAACTGCGCGACAAGTCCGAGGAAAGCCTGACTCCCGAGGAGAAGAAGGAGCTGGACGAGATTCGGCTGACGTTCTTTCGGCGCTCGGGCCGGCCGTTGCGGGCGGAGTTGACCGGCGATTTGCGCCGGGCCATGCGCCAGGAAACCGAACAGACCTTCGGCTATGTCTTGCGCCAAAACCGCAGCCTGCTGGAACTGCTCGACAGCGATTACACCTTCCTCAATGAACGGCTCGCACGCCATTACGGCTTGACGAACCTTAACGTGACCGGAGAGGAAATGCGCCAGGTGACACTGCCGGCCGACAACCCGCGCGGCGGAATCCTCACGCAAGGATCCGTGTTGGCCGTCACCTCGAACCCGACGCGGACTTCGCCGGTGAAACGCGGCCTGTTTTTGCTCTACAACATCCTGGGCACTCCGCCGGCGCCGCCGCCGCCTGACATCACGCCGTTGGAAGACGCCGCCAAAGACATCAAAGATCGCCAAGTCTCCTTGCGCGAGATGCTGGCCTTGCACCGGGACAAACCGCTCTGCAGTTCCTGTCATAACCGGATGGATCCGCTCGGATTGGCTTTCGAACACTTCAACGCCATGGGCATGTGGCGGGATCAGGAACGCAACCAACCCATCGATGCCACCGGCAAACTGCTCAGCGGCGAGAGCTTCAACAACATCAAAGAACTCAAACACATCCTCGTCACCGACCATGCCACCGAGTTTTACCGGACGGTCACAGAGAAGATGCTCACTTACGCGCTTGGACGCGGCCTGGAGTTCTATGATGTCGTGACCGTCGACGCCATCGTCGAACGCCTCGAACAGACCGGGGGCCGCCCCGCCGCCTTGTTGACGGGTATCATCGAATCCGCTCCGTTCCAAAAAACCAGGCCCCCGGCCGGCCCCGAAAAACCTGTTGCGCCCACCGACCGAGCCGATGTTAAGATGGCGCCATAATGATCGCCCCAATTGGGAACCCGGAACGAGCAACCCGGAACGAGCAACCAGGAACGAGCAACCAGCAACCAGCAACCAGGAACCAGCAACTAGGAACCAGGAACCAGGAACCAGCAACTCCTTATGATCGCGCAAACCCTCGCTGCCCAACGCCATTTCCAGCTTAGCCGGCGCCATTTCCTGCGCGGACTCGGGGCTTGTATCGCCCTGCCGGCCTTTGAATCGCTGGCGCCCTGGAAAGTCCTGGCCGGCCCCGCCCCGGCCGCTTCTAAGTTAGCCGCGACTGCAGCAGGCGCGCCGTTGCGCGCGGCGTTTGTCTTTTTCCCGAACGGCGCGATTCCCGCCTCCTGGTGGCCCGCCGAGCCAGGCAACGATTACGAATTCAGCCCAACGCTCAAACCGCTCGAGCCCCACCGGCCGCACCTCCAGATCCTGGGCGGCGTCGACCAGAGATTGGCTGAACCCGGACCCGATGGCGCCGGCGATCACGCGCGTGGCAACGGAGTGTTCCTGACCGGCGTGCGCCTGAAGAAAAGCGCCACGGACCTCCGCGCCGGCGTGTCGATTGACCAGCTGCTCGCCCGGCAGATTGGGCATCTGACACGGTTTCCATCCTTGGAGCTGAGTTCGGATGCGATTCGGACCTCTGGTTCATGCGATTCAAACTACGCCTGCGCCTATCAATATAATCTGTCCTGGAGCTCGCCGAGCACGCCCGTGGCGGCGGAAGCCAATCCGCGCATGGCCTTCGAACGGCTCTTCGGAGCAGGCGCCCCCGGGGAACGCGCCGAGAACATGCGCCGACGTCAGCAGGAACAGCGGTCCGTCCTGGATTTTGTTCATGAAGAAGCTCGCGGCATGCAGCGCCGGCTCAATCCCCACGATCGGGAAAAATTGGACCAATATCTCACTGGGGTCCGGGACATCGAAATCAGCATCGAAAAAGCCGAACGCTTCGGACCTAGCCGGGATCCGGAGGTCGATACACCCGCCGGTGTGCCTCAAGATCGGGGACAGTACACTCAGATCATGTTCGATTTGCTCGTCCTGGCTTTCCAGACGGATTCTACTCGCCTGGCCACCATGTTGCTTGGCCATGACGGCGATAACCGATCTCTGCCCGAGGTCGGTGTTTCGGAGGGACACCACGATCTCTCCCATCATTTCAATAATCAGGAGAAGATCCAAAAGATCGCTGAGATCGATCGCTGGTACGTGATGCAGTTCGCCAAATTCCTCGAAAAACTGCAGAACACCAAAGATGTCGATGGCCGCTCGCTCCTCTACAATTCGATGATCGTGTATGGCAGCGGCAACGCCGACGGCAATCGACACACCCACTCAAACCTGCCCCTCATCCTCGCAGGCAGCGGCGGCGGAACCCTCCAGACCGGACGCTACGTCAAACACGGTTCCAAACCTATGACCAACTTGTTCCTCAGCATGGCGGATTGCATGGGCGTGTCCGGACTCGAACGTTTCGGCGATTCCACCGGGCGACTGGAAAACATCTGAATTGACACAGACGAGGGCAATGTTTTCAGCCAACTGAGGACATAGCACGGGGCCTGCCCGCCGTAGCCCCCAGGCGAAGGCGGGCGTAACTCAACGGCCATTCCGCCAGTCTTTTAGGGGACACATCACTAGCCATATGCTCCTCCAACTACGGCTGGACAGGCGCTCCGTTTTCGTTGGTTTTGCGCTGTTCCTCACGCCCACGCGCTCGTTCGCCGTCGACACGGCTTTGGGTGAGTTCGACAGCCATCTGGATATCGGCGGCCCGCGTCTCGCCGGCATGGCCACCTACAACGCCGTCTCCCAAGAGTATGCGGTGGCCGCCAGCGGCTTGAACATGTGGGCCAGTCGCGACGAATTTCATTTTCTGCGAAAACGGATTCAAGGTGATTTCATTCTGCAGGCGCGGGTTGAGTTCATCGGCACAGGAGTTGATCCTCACCGCAAATTGGGCTGGATGGCGCGGGCATCCCTGGATGCCGACGCGGCGTATGCGGACGGCACCGTTCATGGGGACGGATTGACTTCCCTGCAATATCGCCGCAGCCAAGGAGCGATCACCGAGCAGGTCAAATCGACTGTCACCAATCCCGATTTCCTGCAACTGGAACGTAAAGGCAACACTTACATTTTTTCGGCCGCGCGTTTTGGTGACGAGCTTAGCGCCTGCCAGATGACGAACCTCGTCCTGGGCGACGCGCCGGAAGTGGGTTTGTTCCTGTGCTCACACAATTCGAATGTGACCGAGCGCGCGATCTTTCGCGACGTGCGTGTGATCCGGCCAGCGAAGTCGGACTTTGTGCCGTACCACGATTACATCGGCAGTCATCTGGAAATATTGGAAATCAGCACCGGCCGCCGCCAATTGCTGCATAGTTCGGCCCAACCTTTCGAAGCGCCCAATTGGACGCCCGACGGCGCGGCCTTGATCTACAACGGCAGCGGGCGTGGGGAAACTCGAGGGCGCCTCTTCCGATTTGATTTGGCCCGGCGCCAGCCAGCGCTCATCGACACGGCCTTCGCCAACCGCAACAACAATGATCATGTGTTGTCTTTCGATGGCACTCAAATCGGCATCAGCCATCAGAACCCGAGCCACGACGGTCGCTCTGCCATCTATACCGTGCCCGTCAACGGCGGCGTGCCACGGTTAGTCACGTCCAACGCGCCGTCCTACTTGCATGGCTGGTCGCCCGACGGCCAGTTCCTGATCTATACCGGCGAACGCAACAAGGAATTCGACATCTACCGCATCCCAGCCAGCGGCGGTGAAGAAGTCCGCCTGACCACCGCCAAAGGACTCGACGATGGGCCCGAATACACCCCGGACGGCCAGTTCATCTATTTTAATTCGGCTCGGAGCGGCACCATGCAGATCTGGCGCATGAAAGCCGACGGCAGCGACCAGGAACAAATCACCCATGATGCCTTGAACAATTGGTTTCCGCATGTGTCGCCGGACGGCAAATGGATCGCGTTCCTGAGCTTCTCCAAGGACGTTCCGCCCGCAGACCATCCCTACTATAAACAAGTCTATTTGCGATTGATGCCCCGAGACGGTGGCGCTGCCAAAGTTGTTGCCTACGTCTACGGAGGGCAGGGGACCTTTAACGTCCCCTCCTGGTCGCCCGACAGCCGGAGGGTGGCCTTCGTCAGCAACTCCGATTTAACCCTGGATTCAAAACCATGAACATGATCATCGCTCGCATCTTGACTCGCTTCGGTTCTCGCTGCGTGTGGTTCGCCGCGGTTTGGCTTGGCTTGGCTGCCCCTGCGGACGCTGCTTCCGGCAAAACCGCCGCCACCGCCGCCAACTGGCCCCAGTGGCGCGGGCCTCTGGCCAACGGAGTCGCTCCGGACGGCAATCCCCCGACCGTTTGGAGCGAAACCCAAAACGTAAAATGGAAAACAAAACTGCCGGGCGGCGGCGCCGGCACGCCGATCATTTGGGGAAACCAAGTTTTCGTCCAGGTGGCCATCCCCACTGGAAAGAAGGGCCAACCCGGTCCGGAGAAAAAGGCAGCGGCCCTTTTGCAGCCGTCAGTTTTTGGTCAAGCCCAACCGGCGGCACCACCGCCGCCTCCGGGTGAGGCGCCACCGGGCGACGGTCAGCGCCAGCGACGTCCCGGCGGGCCCGGGCCCCCCGGTGGACCGGGCGGCTTGGGCGGCGGCGAAAAGCCTACTGAGACCTATCAATTCGTGATCCTGGCGGTCGATCGCGCGACGGGTAAAACTCAGTGGCAGAAAATCGTCCGCGAAGAAGTTCCGCACGAAGGCCATCATAAGGATCACGGGTTCGCCTCGCATTCGCCGATCACGGATGGGGAACACGTCTTTTCCTGGTTCGGTTCTCACGGGTTGTATTGCCTGGACCTGAAGGGGGAATTGAAGTGGGAAAAGGACTTTGGCGACCTGCGCACGATCATGGGCTTCGGCGAAGGCAGCGCCCCCGCGCTTTCCGGCGACACCTTGGTGGTGAATTGGGATCATGAAGGCGACGATTTTATCGTGGCGCTGGACAAAACCACTGGCAAAGAACGATGGCGGCAGCCCCGCGACGAACACACCACCTGGAGCACGCCCCTGATCGTGCAGTACGAAGGCAAAGCCCAGGTCGTCGTCTGCGCCAGCCAACGCATCCGCTCTTATGATCTGGCCACCGGCCAGCAACTCTGGGAATGCGGCGGCATGACCGCCAATGTCATCCCTTCGCCGGTCAGCGATTTTGGGATGGTCTATGCCATCAGCGGCTTCCGCGGCAACGCTCTGTTAGCGATCAAGCTGGGGCGCTCCGGGGACTTGACCGATTCCGACGCCATCGCCTGGAAATACGCCAGGAGCACGCCTTATGTGCCGTCCCCACTGCTTTACGGCGACAAGCTGTATTTCCTCGCCGGCAACAACCCGATCTTCTCCTGCTTTGAGGCCAAGACCGGGAAACCTGTGTTCGAAGCCGAACGGTTGTCGGGACCGTCAGGCTTCTACGCCTCACCGGTCGGAGCCGGCGGACGCATCTATCTGGCCGGCCGCAACGGGACCAGCTTGGTCTTGAAGCAATCCGATAAACTTGAAGTTCTCGCCACCAATAAGCTCGACGAACAATTCGAAGCGTCCCCGGCTGTCGTGGGCCAGGATCTATTCCTGCGCGGACACAAATCCCTCTATTGCCTCGCAGAGAAGTAACGCGCGGGCCGGTGATCCCATGGCAACAGGAGCTGTTAGCCCCTACCCATGAACCGACGCTCAGGTAGCAGCCGACGTCAGGAGGCTCACTCTACCCCAACGGGTTCTCCGGGAAAAAGATCAGAGCCTCGTTAACTCGGCTGCTACGTGAGATTGGGTTGGGTTCATGGGTCCAATGCGCGTCCGAAAGGTGGAGGTGTCCGCTCTCCATGAGCAATACAAAAGGCGTTACGTTTCTGGAACTTTTGTGTGGCAAGGCTGCGTCCTTTCCGATACGGTTTGCGCACTCGGGCTCGGAAGAAACAACCTGAACCACGTTGAGAGGAACGTGCAATGCGTTTTCTGTTCTACTCTCATGACGGGCTAGGACTCGGTCATACCCGCCGCCATTTGGCCATCGCCAAAGCGCTCACCCAACAGGCGCCGGCTGTGTCGGTCCTGCTCGCCAGCGGTGCCGAAGAGATCATTCGTTTCGGACTCCCACCGCATGTCGATGTCTTGAAACTTCCCGGGCTGAGGAAGATCACCAATGAGCAGTATCTTTCGCGCCGTCTGCAAATGTCGGCTTCGGAAATTCGCTCGTTGCGCTCCGCCTTGTTGGAGACGGCGGTCAAATCGTTTCGTCCGACGGTGGTGTTAGTCGATAAACATCCGTTTGGAGCCAAAGGCGAGTTTCGGGATGGTTTGGAAGTCTTGCGGGCCCAGGGTGGCCGGGCGGTCTTGGGCCTGCGCGATATTCTCGACCAGCCGAGCACCGTCCTCCAAGAGTGGGCCGCCTACGACATGCAGGATTTGATCGCGGAATTCTTTGATTTGATCCTGATCTACGGGGAGCAAACGGTTTTCGATCCCATTTCGGCCTACGACTTTTCTTCCGGGATGGCCGAGCGAACGCGCTTTTGCGGTTACGTGGTCGATCGCGACCAGGACGAAATGAGGGGCGACTTGACCGGGCCGTTGAAGGTCAAGGACCGCAGCCGTCCAGTCGTGCTGGGAACTGCCGGAGGAGGTGAAGACGGATTTTTCCTTTTAGAAACGTTCATCCGCGCTTCGGCCGGCGCGCCGTGGCAAGCCATCGCGGTGACTGGACCGATGACCTCGCGTCAAGAGTACCGGACGCTTAAGAACCTGGCGGCTCGGGCGCAGGTCAGCCTCTACACGTTTGTGCCGAACCTACCCCGTCTGTTTTCTTCGGTGGACGCGCTGGTCACGATGGGCGGCTACAATAGTCTGGCCGAGGCCGCGTCCAAAGGGGTGCCGACGGTCTGCGTGCCCCGCACGACGCCGCGCCTCGAGCAATGGCTGCGCGCAACTGCCTTTGAACGGATCGGACTTCTCTCCGTGCTGCGACCGGAGGAACTCAGCACCGACAACTTGAGCCACGCGATCCGAGCGGCGACGGGCTGTTCGCGAGAGGAATTACGCAATCGAGTGCGGGGACATTTGGGTTTTGACGGCGCGGCTGCGGCGGCGGCGCATTTGCTGGCGTTGGCCGCCGATCCAGCGTTGGTTTCTGCCTCGGTGGATGAGAAGGTGATGACGTGAATCACCGATTCCGGCCGCCTGGTAGATCGGCGTCCAGCCCGCGGTCGTGTGCGATCATCCAGGTCTACTTATGACTCCGGCAAAAAAAGTTTGGGAACAATTGCCGGGGTTGTGGCGAATCTCGAAATATTTCTGGCCGCACGCCCGGCGTTACAGGGGGCTCATCTTGGCTTCGATGGGCGCCCTTTTTGTTGAGGTGATTCTTCGGCTGATGGAACCGTGGCCGTTGAAGCTCGTCTTTGATCGGGTGTTGCGGAGCGGCGCACGCGATCGACTCCCTTTCGTTCCGAGGTTCGAGCATCTCGATGCTCTCACGCTGTTGACCCTGGCCGCGTGCGCCGTGGTTGCGATCACGGGCTTGCGCGCCATCGCGTCCTATTGGCAAACCATTGGATTCGCCCAGATCGGCAACCGGGTGCTGCGCAAAGTCCGTTCCCAACTTTATCGCCACGTTCAGTACCTTTCGCTTTCGTTCCATACGCGGGCGAGGACAGGGGACCTGGTCACGCGGATCATTGGGGACGTAGGGATGTTGCAGGAGGTGGCGGTGACGGCGCTGCTGCCGACCATGGCCAAGTTGCTGATTGTGGTCGGGATGGTGGGATTGATGTTTTGGATGAATTGGCAATTGGCTTTGCTGGCCATCGCGGTGCTGCCGCTTTTCTGGCTCCGCACCGTCACGCTCTCGCGCCGAATTCAAGAAGTGGCCAAGAAGCAGCGGCGACAGGAGGGAGCGATGGCCGCCACGGCCGCCGAATCGATCACTGCCATCAAAACGGTTCAGGCCTTGTCATTGGAAGCGACGTTTGCCCAAACCTTTTGCGAAGAAAGCGAGCGCAACTTAAAGCAGGACGTGAAAGGAAAACGTTTGTTGGCCAAACTGGAGCGCTCGGTGGATGTGATTATCGCCTTGGCCACTGCGTTGGTGCTGTGGCAGGGCACGCGTCTGGTCTTGCGAGGGGCCATTAGCGCGGGCGATCTGCTGGTGTTCCTCGCCTACCTGAAATCGGCCTACCGTCCGATGCAGGACTTCGCCAAGTACAGTGGCCGTCTGGCCAAAGCCACGGCTGCCGGGGAACGTGTAATCGAACTGCTGGAACGCGTGCCGGATGTCCGCGATCTGCCCGGGGCCATGGCTGCGCCTGCATTCCGTGGCCCGGTTCGCTTCGAGAACGTCTCGTTCGCGTACGAGCCGGGTCGATTCGTCCTGCAGCACATCACCTTTGAGATTCGACCCGGCCAACGCCTGGCCATCCTCGGTCCGTCCGGCAGCGGCAAATCGACCCTGATTAGTTTGCTGCTTCGGCTTTATGATCCGCACGAGGGCCGGGTCTTGATCGATGGGCAGGACATTCGGCAATTCACCCTCGAGTCGTTGCGTTCCCAAATCGGGGTGGTTTTGCAGGACAACATCCTGTTTGCGGCCAGTGTGCGGGACAACATTGCCTGGGCGGCTCCCGGGGTCGATCAGGAGCAGGTCGAACGCGAGGCGCGCCTCGCCCATGCCCATGAATTCATTTCCTCACTGCCGCAAGGATACGACACCATCCTCGGGGAACGAGGAGTCACGCTTTCCCATGGGCAACGGCAACGGATCGCGATCGCCCGGGCGGCCCTGCGTCAGGCGCCCATTTTGATCCTGGATGAACCGACCACGGGCCTGGACCATACCAACGAACGATTGGTCCTGGAGGCATTGGAACGTTTGAACCATGCCCGCACCACTTTCCTGATCACGCATGACAATGCGCAGGCGGCCGGCGCCGACCTCATCCTCTATTTGGAGAAAGGCCAAATCGTGGAGCAAGGCACCCACGCCGAACTCATGCGCGCCGGAGGGCGTTACGCGGCGACTTGGAACGGGCAGATCCATGCGCGCGCGCAGCCTGCGACGCCACAACTGCACGCGCTCTGAGGAAGCCCATGGTGATCGGGTTGATTCTTCATCGTCCATGAAGATCCTTTATCTTTGTCCTGATTTGGGTGTGCCGGTCCTTGGCCGCAAAGGGGCTTCCATTCATGTGCGCGAGCTCGTCGCGGCTTTCATTCGCGCAGGACATCACGTCGTGCTGGCGGCTCAGGTCCTCAATAAATCGCCCTGGGAACAACCGGCCCTGGTCGGGGCGACCCTCCTGCAGGTGCGGCCCGGCTCCCAGGTCAACAGCGTCCCCGGCGCTTTGAAGGAGTTCAACGAGATGCTTCAGGTCGAGAATTCGCTGCCGGGCGAGGTGCGGCGCATTCTCTACAATCGGGATTTCGCCGAGGATCTGCGACGCCGCTTTGATGGCGCTCGTCCTGACTTCATTTACGAGCGCGCATCGCTTTATGGCACGGCGGGAATTGTCCTGGCCGGCGAACTGCATGTGCCTTTGTTGCTGGAGGTGAATGCTCCGCTGGCTTTGGAACAAGCATCCTACCGCAGCACGGCCTTAGGAGACCTGGCGGCCCGGGCCGAACGCTGGACCGCGGAGCGCGCGGATGCCGTGCTGGCCGTGTCCGCGGCCCTGCGGGAGCATGTCGCTGGTTTGGGGGTGGAAGGAGCGCGGATCCACGTGGTTCCTAATGGGGTCGATCCGCTGCTCTTCCAACCGGCGCGCCCCGATCCCGCCGTGCGGGCCCGTCTGGGATTGAAGGACGGACCGTTGCTTGGGTTCGTGGGTGGATTACGGCCATGGCACGGCACGGAAATATTGCCGGAGCTGTGCGAGCGACTGGCCAAGCGACGCAAGAAATTCCAGTTGGTGATTGTGGGCGACGGGCCGCTTCTGCCCAGCTTGCGGACGCAATTCGCGCAACGGAAACTGCGCCGGCATGTGGTTTTCACCGGAACCCTCGCGCATGAGGAGGTGGCTGGAGTCATCCGCCATTTCGACGTGGCGTTGGCGCCTTACCCGGTTCTCGACCATGCTTTTTATTTTTCTCCGCTCAAACTCTTCGAGTATATGGCCTGCGGAATCGCGGTGGTTGCCGCCCAGGCCGGCCAGATTTCTGAAGTACTGCGGCACAATAAAACCGGCCTGCTTTATCCTCCGGGGGATGTGAAGGCCCTGACCGCATGCTGCGAACGGCTTCTGGACGAACCGGAGCTGCGCACCCGGCTCGGACGCGCGGCCTCGAAATGGATCCACTCCCGCTACACCTGGGATCACAACGCCAGCCGGATTGTTGAACTGGCCCGCTCCTTGATGAGGGCAAAACCGAACGCCTGACCTGCACCCATGAGGCTGCGCCGAATTGCTTACGTGGTGAAAATGTTTCCGAAATTGTCGGAAACCTTTATCGCCAACGAGATCATCGCCCTGCAAGGCCGCGGCCTGGAAGTGCGCGTGCTCTCCTTGTTGCCACCGGCCGAAGGGTTGCGCCACGAATTCTTCGCCAAGGCTGGCCTGGACCAAATCACCAGCTGGGACCCGGGTGCTTTCCTGCCGCTCTTGCGAGAGTTTCAGCCACAGTGGCTGCACGCTCACTTCGCCACCGAGCCGACTGAGACAGCGCGCGACCTGGCGAAAGAGGTGGGCTGCCCCTTCACTTTTACTGCGCATGGCTATGATATCCACCGCAAGCCGCCGCCGGATTTCCACGCCCGCGCCCTCGCCGCCCGGGCTGTGATCACGGTGTCGCAAGCCAACGCACGTCATATCACTGAACATTTTGGTGTCCCCACCGACCGCATTCATGTGATTCCCTCCGGGGTCGATTGCGAATTGTTTTGCCCGCCCTCCTCGAAGGCAAGAGAGGATGATCCGACGCAACCGCCGTTGCTGGTCTGCGTGGCGCGGCATGTCCCGGTGAAAAACCTCACCCTGCTCCTGGAGATGTGCGCACTCCTGCGTGATCGCCGCGTGAAGTTTCGATGCGCGCTGGTCGGAGACGGGCCGACTCAGGCCGACTTGCAAGCGACTGCCTCAAGGCTGGGTCTGGGAACCTTGGTCGAGTTTGCAGGGGCTGCCACTCAACCGGAAGTGGTGAAGTGGTGGCAGCGCGCGGCCGTGGCTCTCCTGACCAGCGACCATGAAGGCATGCCGGTCTGCCTGATGGAAGCGGGGGCGTGCGCTGTTCCCGCGGTTGCCACCGCCGTGGGCGGCATTCCTGAACTGGTGGAAGATGGGATCACGGGGTGCCTGGCGCCGGCGGGAGACGTCTCGGGTCTGGGCGATGCCGTTCAACAGCTGTTGCAGAACCCGCCGTTGGCGGCGCGCCTGGGTCAAGCCGCCCGGCAACGTGTGCGGGAACATTTTGCGCTTTCAATCCAGGTGGATCGACTGCTGACACTCTGGACGGAGATCCTCGGATCGAAGGATGCCCGGGTCGACTCGGCGGCGCAGTTCGTCTCTTATGCAGGACAGGACCGCGATGGGGCACAACCATAAGGTGACCGATCCGTTTGGCGTCACGGCCGATCCCGAGCTGCCGACTTTGGCTTTGGCGATTGACCCGGAGGAAGTGGAGCGCCGGTTCAAACACGGTCTGCCACGTTGTGCCACGGAGCAGGGCCGCATCGCTCTCAAATCCATCCAAGTCCTGCGCTACAAACCGGGCCGGCGTTGTGTGATTGCCTACGACATCCGCGTGAAGCGCCCGGACGCTCCGCGTCAAAAGGCGATCCTGATTGGCAAAGTGCGCGCGCGCCGGTTCGGAAACGAAGGCTATCGGCTGCTGGACGCTTTGTGGAACGCGGGATTCGATCAGGAAAATCCCGACCACATTTGCGTGCCTGAGCCGATCGGGGTCATCCCGGAATTTCGGATGTGGCTCCAGCGGAAGGTTCCGGGCACGTCGGCCGGAGACCTGCTGCTGAAACCGGAGGCGGCCGGATTATCCCGACGCATCGCGGAAGCCCTTGGCAAGCTGCATCGGGCGGGCGTTCCGACCGAGCGCACCCACGCCATGGCCGACGAGTTGCGAATCCTGCATGAACGTCTGCCGCTGGTCGGGCAAGAACGACCGGAGCTGGCCCAGCGGATTGAACGTGTGTTGCAGGCCTGCGACCGACTCGGGGCTTCCGTGCCGATGCGGAAATCGTGCGGGATTCACCGCGATTTCTATCCGGCGCAAGTCGTGGTTCAACCGCCGCGTCTTCACCTGTTGGATTTTGATCTGTATTGCCAGGGCGATCCGGCGCTCGATGCCGGCAATTACATCGGGCACCTCACTGAGTTCAGCGTGCGAGCCTGCGGAGATCCGGCCGCTCTCTCGGAATGTGAACAGGGGCTGGAAGAACGTTTTGTAGAGCTGGCCGGCGGCTCTTCCACGCGGCAGGCGGTCCGGACCTATGCCACCCTCACTCTGGTCCGGCATATTTACCTAAGCACTCTCTTTCCCGAAAGAGCCCATCTGACCGAACGCTTGCTGGCCGAGTGCGAGGAGCGATTGTTGCGTTAGACCCGTTAGACTCCGTTAGACCAGACTAATGGCGGTATGGCTCTCCGCCGACCGGGCCATCAGGCCCTCAGCGTGGCGTTACTCGACACGAACACGATAGAAACCGGCCGGCGACAGAGGAGAGACCGCATTGGTCACGGTCAGCAGGTTGCCATCTCCAACGCGGGTGAAAAGCGGTGTCCAAGTCGAGGCCTCGAGACGCTCCTTGTATTCGACCGCGTAGTCCAACCCGTGCTCGGTCTCCCAGGAGAAAGTGAAATTGGTCCCGGCCAACGTGGCGTTGGTAATGGTGACTGGAATCAGAACGCGCAATGTGGCCACCAGACTCGTCACGGACCCGGAGGAATTGCTGACCACCGCGCGGTAATCTCCCGCCTCGGCCGCTTGGGCGTTGGTGATGCTGAAGGTCGGATTGGTGGCGCCGACAATGATTGTCCCTGGAGCCGTTCCAAAAAACCATTGGTACGTCAACGGAGGGTCGCCGGTGGCGATGACGCTGAAGTCGGCGGCGGCGCCCTGAACCACGGTGCGCCCGACCGGCTGCTGCGAAATAGTTGGCGGCATCCCGGCAGTCCCGCAATTCGTCGCAATTTTTCCAAAACTGGTAATCGTCCCTACCACCGTGCCACAACCGGTCAGGGTGGCGTTGCTGGCAATGACCAGTCCGTTGGCAAATCGATGCGTGCCGCCCAACAGATTCAAGGAGGCGGCATGGGTGCCATCCCCAACCGTAAATGGATGGGCATTATCGATCCGCGTCGAACGACTGCTTAAATTCCCCGAACTTAGCGTGAATTTGCCGGCGGGATTCGTCATGATCAAGCTGTCCACGATGACGTTTCCGCCCTCCAGCGACATGGCGCCCGCCGCGATGTTGAGGGCGGCTTGTTCCAGTGCATTCGTGACCAACAAATCGCCACGGACCACCGACACCGACCCGGTCGACAGAGTGCCGTCGCCGAGGGCAAAGTTGGATGTGATCAACATGGTGCCGCCCTCGAGAGTGAGCCGGCCTCGGGCCGTGTTGGTGGGCACCAGGGCGAGATGGAGGCTTTCGCAGTGAACCAGGCCGTTGGAAATGGTCAGCGTGCCGACCCCTTCGCGACCGACCCAGATGGGGTGATTGGTGACGAGCAATTGGCCGCCCGCCACCAGGACGGTTCCCGTCCCGCCGCTGAAGCGTCCGATGGAAAAGTCGTCGGAACATCGAAGCACACCATTGCTCAGAAGAGTGACGATCCCCAGCGAACCTTCATGACGGGCCACCGAAACGTTGCCGACCGACGCGTTCGCGTTTGAGATGGTCAACTCGCCCCGACCGTAATCGGCCACGCGCATGACGTTGGTCAGTTGGTTCTGCACATTCAGTTCGCCGCCGGTAATCTCGACCAGGCCGGTGCAGGAAGTGGACTCACCAAGGCTCAACTCGCCCGAAACCCGCAGCTCACCGCCGCGCAGGCGGACCGTGCCGAGCGAATGGCCGAACTGCGATCCGGGCGACTCGCCCACCAACAACTCGCTGACATGCATCAGCCCGCCGTTGATGGTGAGATTGGCGTTGTTGGTGCGTCCGATGCGTGTGATCACGGTCACGTTGGTGGTGAGTGGCTCTTCCCGGGCCACCAGCAAACCGCTGTGCAGGGTCACGTCCCCCATCCAGACGTTGAAGGATAGAAACCGGCCCGTCACAAACAAAGACGAGTTGCTCAGCGCCAGGTGTGCGCCGCGATACATGTTGAAGGTGGCATTGGAGACAACGAGCGGGCTGTTGGTGCCGGCGTCCTGCAGGAACAGGGTGTTGGTATCGCCAGCCGGCGCCGCCAGCGTCAAGCTGTTGATGAACCGGTTGGCCTCGGGCACGGCCGCATCAAACGTGACGGTTTTGCTGCTGGCATTCGTGATCAAAGTCGAGCCGAGGCCCAGATTAGGCGCCGCGCCCCGGGACCAATTCGTGCCGTCCCGCCAAAAGCCGTCGCTGCGATTCGTCCAAATCGCCGCGGATTCGCCATCAGAAGTTATCCCGAAGAACAATCCGACCAAGAGGGCAAAACGGACCAATACAACCCAGGGTTTCCGTTTCATGATTGGAGGCGAGCCTAGACAACCGATGCGGAAAACTCCAGCCCAACGATGTGTTTTTTTGCAGGACGGCGCATTGCCCCCGGACAAGCCTAGCCTAGCCGTGTAGCCGCTTCGATCGGGGAGGCGCACCGCGAATAATCGTTTTCGCGTCCTTGACGGCTCGGGTTTTTCTTCGTTGACTAGGAAGTCCTAGCAACCTGCATGGCATGAGACCCGATGTGTTCAGTGGCGATCCGACGTTATTCCTGGAAGGTCAAGCGGGCGCATCATCGGGAGGGAAGGGCGCTGCTTTTACCTTGCTCGAGTTGCTGGTAGTGATTGCCGTGATTTCGATTCTGGCGGCGTTGCTTTTGCCGGTGCTGGGTGGGGCCAAGGAGCAGGCCAAGAACGCGGGTTGCCTGAGCAATTTGCGGCAGATCGGAATAGCGATTCAACTTTATGCCCACGACAATGAAGATGAATTGGTGGCGGCCGAGTTCGACTTGCGGAATGGGGCGCCGTTCGAAGAGGGTTGGCCGACGCTTTTGATGCGGGGCAACACGATCGAGGCCGAGTGGGCGCCGACCTTCTACACGCTGCCGCGCAGGTCCGTCTTCCAATGTCCGTCAGGGTTGCCGGAGGTGTATACATTTCCGCCCGCTTCGCGGGACGACCCGGAGGGAGCCAAAGCATGGCCCTACGCTTCCCGGCGCAACGGCGGGACCAAATACATCCATTGCTGGTATGGCATCAACGGATCGACCAGCAAGCCCAACAAATGGCCGTTCGTGCGGCTGCCGATGGATGGGACGGGCAGCACCCAAAACAACAAACTCACCCAGGCCGCCTTGAATCCATCGATGCCGGTCATCTTTGACGGGTTCTGGATCCATAACGGCCACGACGAACGGATCAATGCGCGGCACGCCAAGAATACCCGTTCCAATCTGTTGTTTTTCGACAATAGCGCGAAATCCTTCGACACCTTCCGGCTACCCGGCGTCAACAACAAAGGCTCCACTGAGGAGGTGCGATGGCGTTTCTGAGCGAAACGAAGCTCGGGTGGACCTGGTGGCTGGCGAAGGCCGGCGGCTAGCATGAGTGGACTGCGTCGCAACTTGAAGCCGGCGATTCTTGCGGGCTTGTGCGTTCTGGTGATCGCCGGTTCGGCGACGTGGATCTACCGCACTCAATTCGCTGCGCCCCCCTTCCAAGTACAGTTGCATCGCGCCGTCGGGCAGGTCATGGCCGAACAAACCGCGCGTCTGCTCGGGAACCAGGGCAAGATCGTGATTATCTCGATCGAAGCCACCAAGACCCCCGAACTCAAGGTTCAGATCGAAGAATTCCAGGCCGCCCTCAAGCAGTTGGGCACGGTGCAGGTGGCCAAGACGTATTACCTGGAGACCGAGGGCAAAACGAAGTACGGCGTCGGCTCCGGGCTGTCGGCCCGGCGTTTCGTGCGGATCGTCAACAAGAACCTCGAGGCCGATGCGTATGTTTCCTTCGTGGGCGCGCCCGAATTCTCCGAAGAGGAGCTGAAAGAATTAAAGAAGACGCCTAAATTGGTGGCCGAGTCCCGCAGCGCCGACAAGATGTCGAAGGTTTTTCAGCAAAAAATCCTGCAGACGGCCGTGGTATCGCGATTCGCCTTTCCAGCCCCGGTCGAAGGCAAGCCCCACACCACCAGGGAATGGTTCGACAAACATTTCCAGATCGTCACCGGCGAGAATTTCCAGGCTTTACTCGGGGGCACCCCCACGGATAAGTAGCCCCGCGCGGGTCTGTCGGACCGCTCTTCGGATGTCGTTGAGTAGTTTTCCTGCGCCATAGGCATCCAGGCGTTGTTGAATCGGCGAAGCCCAACCGGACTCACCCTATGGAAGGTCCGATCGCTCTTGGTTTGGCGAAGCCAAACCCTGAAGATTGGACATTTTGAGAGCTTCTTTGGCCTTCCTTTGTCGGGAGCTTCAGGCCTGGCAATCGGCCCACTCCCAAACTCAGTGTGCGTGACAAAGCTGCCGGGGGTTGGGCAAGGGAATTGGGGGCAAGGGAATGGCGGCCCATTTAACTTCTATTCAAAAAACCACTTCTCGATGCAACCATGCCGGTTCCGGAAATTCCCTTGCCCAAAATTCCCTTGCCACCTCCCAGCAGGAAATCTGGTTACGTAAGCAGAAATTCTCGTTAGCGGACCAGAATTTTGGCTTGGTGAAGCAGGATTTTCCTAGGCGGAGCTGCAAATCTGGCGGCGGCCCGCGGGATCTTGCGTCAACGGGCGCGAAAAGTAGTCGAACGAGGTGAATTCGGGCGTCGCGAAGCACTTCGAGTCCTCGCGCGACCAGAAATTGTGGTCCGCTTGCAGAAAATCTGGTCACGGGAGGAGAAATTCTGCTCGCGTAACCAACAAAGTGCCTCGCGGTAGCAGGATTCTCCGAAGGACAACTGTGGCAGTGGCGGCAAGCGCTGTAAACGTCATGCGACAATTCATATTTTGACCGCAGATTTCACTGATTTCACGGATGCAAAAGAGATTACCAGTGTGCTTCGCGAAGGGGCTTCCCGAAGGGCCGCGATTCTGGTTTTCTGGAACGATGATTCTCTCGGTGATGTTGGCTGTGCCAGATACGGCGAAGGCAGTCGAATGGTACCGGCAGGCTTTGGGCGCAGATTTGTTGTGGAGCCTGGGCTCCGTCGCCGGGCTGGAGATCGACGGCGCACCGTTCTTTTTGCATGAACCGGTCAAGAACAAATTCACCAGTCCCAAGGAGCTTGGCACAACGACGGCGCGGGTGGAATTGTTCGTGGATGACCCGGATAAAGTGATCGCACGCGCCATCCAGGCGGGCGCCACCGGCGGTGACATCAAAGACTATGCCGTGTCCTGGGGGATCCATCGGCAAGGCGGGTTTATCGATCCGTTTGGGCATCATTGGCTGGTGGGGGACACGTCTCCGTTGATCCGGCACTAATTGACGGCGGCTCGGCTTTTCCTGCCCGCATCCCCAGCTGTCCTCCTGCTGGACTGACCTCGGGCCCCCTTAAAAACTTCCGGGTGCCTTCGGATACTGCCCCGGAGCGGGTACTTCTGCCCTTCTCACCCCTCACCCCGGCCCTCTCCCCGTTGAGGGGAGAGGGGGTATTCTAGCGCTCAGCGTGGTAAACCCGTAGCGTAGGTCACTGGCTCTGGGGCAGTGCTTGAATGCGCCCAAAGCTTCGAAAGGTAAGCGAAGAAGTTTGAAAATTGTTCGGCGGCATCTTAATCTCCACGGATGATCTCGCCTCGAAAACCCCAAGTCGTGTTAGGTTTTCTCGCATTTTTCCTGCTGCTGAGTGCCAGTCGCGCGCAAGTACCGCTCACGGTCAATGGCGTGAGCGACCGCGGAGACTACAACACCAACCGCGTCACGTTCAGCGTTCCGGCTGCCAGCGGCTACACGTATTCGGTGAAACTGGACGGGGAACGCGTCCCGACAGACGTGAGTGTGGTGGTCACCTCGATGGATCGCCATGAGTTGCTGATTTCACGCACCAATGTCGCGACGCTCGAAGTGACCAATCGCCGGGTTCAGTTCATTCTGGAATATCCGCTTTATAACACGACCGAGCGCGGTTATCCGAACTGGACTCCTTATCCCGCCATTAACGCCGCGGCGCTCGAATTGACCGGCTCGCGCCTACGGATCCTCACTCCGCAAGATTATCCGCTGGGTATGGAGATTCCCGTAGTGGCCTGGCTGGAAAAAGCCGATGGCAGTCCGCTTCGCGCCAATACACGGCTGACCGCCCCGGGTTATCCAGCGATCCAACTTTTCCGCGGGGCGGGCTCCGGTTTTCTGCCGCCGGCGAATTCTCCCGGCCCGCTCGGTTATCCGGCAGCCGTTCCCGGGGTCCAAACCAACAAGGTGATCCAACTTGAGTCCAGCACCACTTGGTCGAACGTCTCCGGCATCCTGAGCGGCAGCATTAGTTGGCCGGCCAATTCGCGGATCGCGGTCACCGGCAATCTCACCATCCCGGCCGGTTCGACACTGACGATCGACTCCGGCGCGATCGTGAGGCTCAACCCGGGCGTGAACATCACCAATAACGGTCACTTCCTCATCAACGGGACAGAACAGCAACCTGTGACGTTCACACCTCTAAGCCGTTCCCAGCCGTGGGGCGGCTTCTTCATGAGAACGAGCAGCGGCACGCTGGACGCCAACGCCGCCATCTTTGTCGGCAGCGGCGCGCAGCAAACCGGCTTCCCAGGGCACAAGCCTCAACAGTCTTTGTTTTACCTGGACCAGCGGCCGCGGTTGGCGTTGACGAATTGCGCCGCCATTTACCTGGCCGGCCAGTTTGGCCATGCCAGCGCCATCTCGACCAACGCCAGCGACCCCAATTGGACCGTGGTGAACATCGTTCATACGCTCGTGCAGCGCTGCGTCACCGGTGGCGAATGGAACGGCTGCGCCCTCAAATTGATCCGCTCCGCTTTGTTGGAGATCCCGTACGCGACGGACATCTTCGCGGATGCGGATGAAGATGGCATCTACTTTACCACGGGCGAATATCTCGTGCAGGACAGCGTCGTCGGCTGGACCCGCGATGACGCCATCGATTCCGGCACGGGCGAAGGAGGGTCGGTGACGCTGAATAACACTTGGGTGGAATGCGCTTTTCACGAGGCTTTCGCCTGGTCGGGCGGCGGCGGAACGCCCGGGACGCGCCGCGCCACCAATATCCATTGCGTGGCCATCAGCTGCGGCCAGGGATACGAGTGCGGCTTTAGCCGCGGCGGAGTTTCGCCTTCGCCGTACCATTTCGTCACTAATTGCCTCGCCCTGGGCAACGCGATTGGGGCGCGCTTTGGCGACAACTACACCGCGCCGAACTACGCCTATTACGGTTTCTTGCGGGTGACCAACTCCATTTTGTTAAATAACATCCGCGACGTCTACGGCTACAACTGGGAGGACTGGACCTACCGCACCAGCGCCATGGATGTTCGCGGCAACTGGTTGACCGCGCCGAACACGAATCATCCGGCCAACCAGGTTTGGAACCCGGCCACCGATGGCTGGCGCCTGGCGCAATTCATGAGCACACCGCCCGAGGCCCCGGTAGGAATCGCTTTCGCCACCTGGACCAACCAGTTTCCCATGGCTTCGATTTTCACAGGTCCGCCAGTGGGCCTGAGCTGCTTCACCACCAACTTCGTCAGCGTGGACTACAGCTTCCTGGATGCCGGTGGCTCCACGCTGGGTGCCGGCACGTTGACCTTCGCTCCGGGCGAGACCATCAAAAGGATCCGGCCGGCCGGCTTCGATGTGTCCCTGCAAAATGGGATCCGCGTCGTGTTGAGCAACCCAACGAACGGTGAATTAACCGGCCAAACTAACGTGCTGTTCACCGGGACCGTGCCGGCAGCGCGGGTGTCCTGTTGGATCGCCACCAATCAATTGCCAGGCTACCGGCTGCCCGAGGGTGTGTTGGTTCAGCTCAACACGCCCGCGGGCCAGGAAGTCACCGTTGACTTTGCCTACGACGCCCCCGCCGGCACGCTGCGCACCGGCACGCTCACATTCTCGCCTGGCGACACCGTGAAATGGATCGATCCGTCCGGTGCGAACGCGTCTGACCAGGCTTGGATTCGTCTCAGTTTGAGTAATCCCGTCGGCGCAGGTTTCACCGGCACGACGTCGGTCACGTACAGCAATCCGCCCTTGACGATGGCGTTTGGGGCGAGCGAACAGCTGGATCTGGCAACGTTCGGCGCGGGCGTCCCGGTTAACTTGAGCGCTCCAGTGTCGGCAGGGAATGAGGTGCGCGCAGACTTCGCGGTTCAAGTCAGCGGGCGCGCATTAACGAATGGCACGATTCTCTTCGGTCCGGGCGAGAGCCAAAAGCAATTAACTGCGCCGAGTGTGAACGCAACGGCTTACGACCTTATCCGGATGAGTCTGGCTAACCCGGAGCACGCGCAACTCGTGGCACCCAGCAATGTCTACTTTGTCCGCGTCACGAGCGGCACTGGTTCGCAACCGATTTACCTGGGAACATTCGACGGCCAACTCACCCTGGCCTGGGGAGACCAAACCTCGGTGCTGGAGCAAGCCGATCAGGTTACCGGACCGTGGACGCTTGCTTCAACGCGCAGTCCCTACCTCATTGTTCCGTCTGGGAGTCAGAGATTTTTCCGGTTGCGAAAATGAATTGATGACTGGGTCGTTTGGCCAGGACCGAAAACGGAACTTGAGGACGCCCGCGAAGGGTTCTACCGCCTGTCTGGGGCAGGCCGATAATCTGGCTGTTCACGATTCCAGATCCTGCGGTTGTCTTCATTGGCGCCAGCTCTGCAAGTCCGCCCCAGCCGGTGCCGAGTGCCGGATGTGGTCCAAGATCATCGGCACATACATGGTGTTATAGCGCAACCGGGAAAGATGATTGGGCGCGGATGGGTCTCCGTTCCAGCAGTGTTCGCAGTCCAGGCCGTATTTGACCTCCGCTTCGGCGGGCGGGTTGGTGGCGCTGTTGAGGAATTCCTCGGTCAGCTTGACCGCATTGTTCAGATAGAAGTTATCCAGGGTGCCGCAGTAGAGGTGGATCTTGCCGCGCAGTTTGGGTCCAAGGGTGGCCCAATCCCGCTGCATGATGTAACGCAGATCGTAATGTTCGCGCCAGTACTCGGCGACCGTGTGATCGATCGCGCCGGTTACTTTGTCGAAGATCCGCTTGGGATACCCATCGGCGCCCACTGGCGAAAAGACTGCCTCCCAAATGTCGAACTGCTGGCCGCTGCGCGATTTCGTTCCCAAGGCCAGCTCGTAATAGTTCATCTGCTGCATCGTGGCCGTCGGCAGGTCGCGATAATCGCGATGTCCCGGCCGCGGCACCCGCGTGTGCGGTCCTTCGATGAAATACGCGTTATTGTCCTCGTAGAGATTAATGACGGTGTAAGCGCGGAAATCGACGGGGTCAGGACAGGCCACAAACGCGGCATTATACAGGTCAGGATAAAAAACCTTCGTCGCCAACGCTTCCCATCCGCCGGTGGAACCGCCGTAAAGAAAACGGGCCCAGGCCGCGCCCAGACCGCGAAACCGCTTTTCGATTTCCGGAATCAACTCGTAATTGATGGCGTCCCCGTAGGGACCCACATTGGCGGAATTGACCGCATACGAATCGTCGTAGAACTGGGTCGCGTGCTGAATCTCGGTGATCAGAAAGCGCGGGAACCCGGCATTTGTCCACGTCTGGTAGAAGCGATAGGCTTCTTCCTGCTGGATCCGGTTATACCCATGAATGCGGAAGCGTTCGCTGTAATCGGGCTTCAAGTTCGGATCGGGCGGTTCCATGCGGAAGCCGCTGAGGTCCGCGGGGAAATGGCCGTGAAAGACCATCAGTGGATAACGCGCCTCGGGATGCGCATCAAACCCCGCGGGCAACAAAACGTGCGCGCCCAGATAAATCGGCCGGCCCCAAAATTTGCTCAGGCGCTCGCTTTGGATGCGGATATGCCTCAGGTAAGGCGTGTTGGTCGGGCGCGAAATGGGCGGAATCTCTTCCGTGAGCGCGAGTGCGATCCGGTGCGTCGCCTCATCCTGGCGCAGCTTTTGTGGTTTGCTATAGAGGTTCCCGGGCGCGCGATTCCACTGGCGTCCCTCGCCGCGGTCTGTCGGCAGCTTGAGCACGTGGCCGTCCGCGCGGTGAAAGGTTTCGTAACGATCCAGCAACGCTTGCACGATGTATTCGCCCGGCTTCAAGTCATTCAGACTTCGGAGCGGATGCCCAAGGATGCTGGCGTTGGTTGCCTCCAGCACGCGCGGTTCGGCCGGCGGCCAGTTCTCGACATCCATTCCGAAAACAATCTGGGTCTTGGGCGTGTCATCAATCTGCAGACGCGGTTCCTCGGCCGGGTCGGTGGAAAGCAGCAGGAACAGGCGTCCATCGAGAGGCGTGGCGCTCTTTTTGGCCTCGAAGGTGATGGCGAACGCCGGTGCGGATGACGCGGCCGGCGAGGTCTGCGCGACCGAGTAAGTCGTCCAGAAAGCTGCCCAGACCGTGAGCGCCGTCCTGATCCACCGGTTCATCAATGATTCTTCCTGGCTCGCCGGGCAAAGGGCCGCAACGTCAGCAACTGCGGCAGATCTCATCGGAATGTTGGTGCAAGCCAGGGAACGCATGCGCGCCCTGCTTCTAACCATCAGGCCTGCTGGCAGCAAGCCGTAACCAAGGGCGGGCTAAATTCATCCCCGAAAAGAGATTCGGGCCTTCCTCATCGCCAGTGCGCTTGGGCTTGATCAAACTGCAGGCCGTGCCCACGATGGCTTTCCGCTGCCCATGAAGCTGCTCTTCTCGCCCGGACCGCGGCTGTGTCCAAAGGACCAGCCGCAGCGTGGACGAGGGCAGAGCAAGTCTTGGTCGTTCCGGGGCGTGAAAGCCTGCGGACAAACAGTTCCCCGTCGGGTAGCAGCCGACGTAAGGAGGCTCACTCTATTCCAACGCGTCCCTCGGAAAAAAGATCAGAGCCTCGTGACCTCGGCTGCTGCGTTAGATTGGGTTCGCTTCATGGTCCGGATGCGCGTCCAAAAATTGGAAGTGTCCGCTACCATGATGCAATGCCGATGATACGAGCGCCTTTCTTCTTCTTCTCCCGAGCCCTGTCGGGGACGTGCCTGGGCGTCTGGTTGGGAACGCAGGCGATCCTCGCCGCAGATTGGCCGCAGTTTCGCGGGCCGCAGCGGGATGGGATCTGGGATGAGACGGGAGTCCTGGAAACGTTCCCTCGGGAAGGCTTGAAGATTCGATGGCGACATCCGATCGGAGGCGGTTTCTCAAGTCCAGTGGCCGCGCAGGGCAGGGTCTTTGTTTCGGACGTGGAGATGAACAAGCCCTCGGCCAAGGAACGCGTGCATTGCTTCGAGCAAAAGACCGGCCGAGTCCTCTGGGTTTATGCCTATGCAGAGAAGTACGGGGAATGGGCGTTTGTGCCCGAACGCGGGGCCGGTCCAACGGCAACTCCGATCGTGGACGGAGACCGACTATTCGTCGTAGGAGCCAATGGCTACACGCATTGTCTGGATGTGAAAACCGGCGCGGTCCTCTGGGAGAAAAACATCGGACGCGAATATGAGGTGGCCGAGATGTCGTGCCGGCCTTCACCTCTGGTCGAGGGGCCGTTGCTGATCGTTTTTACCGGAGCCAAGCCGGGTGCGAGTGTGCTCGCGCTGGACAAGCAGACGGGGAAGGAGATCTGGAAAGCGCTCGATGATCCGGTCTCCAACAGTTCGCCGATTATCATTAACGCCGGGGGCCGGCGGCAATTGATCGTTTGGAGCGACAGTTCTCTAGCGTCCTTGGATCCTGCCAACGGCCGCGTCTATTGGCGCGAGCCCATGGTCACGAGCAACAACGATTCGGTCGCCACCCCGGTTTTTCATAGGAATCGACTGTTAGTGAGTGGGTTGATGCTCGACGTGAGCGCCGACCCGCCGGCGGCCGCCTTTCTTTGGCCTGCGATTCGCGTCCCGTCCAAGAGGATCTTGAGCAACACCTCGACGCCAATCTTGCAAGGGGAATATATCTTTGGCGCCAAGGGTTGGGGCGAACTCGTTTGCCTCGAAGCAGCCACCGGCCGGCAAATCTGGAGCACCAACAGCCTGACCGCCTCCAAGAACGGCGCCAGCATGAACATCACCCCGCAAGGCGGCGCCTTTTTTCTCTTCACGGATGAAGGCAACCTGATCCGCGCTCAGTTATCTTCGGCGGGATATCGGGAGATCAGCCGGGCACACTTGATCGATCCAACCTGGCCCTTCCTGCAGACAAAATACGTTTACGCTCCGCCAGCCTTTTCAAACCGCCATGTGTTCGCCCGGAGCGAGGCGGAGGTGGTTTGCGCTTCGCTCGAAGCAGGCCAATGAGGCGGCTTCCGCTTTCTCTGTACATTTAGACGGCCACCCTCCACCCTCCAGGTCAGAGGTCGGTTTGCCTCATGGGTCGCGCCGAAGCATTCCTTCGCTGCCTTTGCGTGCTTCTGTAAATGTTGAACGTCGAGATCTGATCCGAATGACCCGCGATAAGAGCGCTTGGCCAAGGTGAAGTCGAGTTTGGGGTCGCATCTCAATGAAGTCGAGTTTGGGGTCGCATCTCAACATTCGACATTCGATGTTTACTAAAGTGGCAGCGCGCTGTCCACTTGCGCGATCATGCGTTGCAATTTTTTGTCCCGCCGACGCCGCTGGTCGAACCGCTTGACGGCTAGACTCACCCCGGCGTAATCCAGACCACCGGCCCATTGGGCCAGAACCCTCAGCTTCAGCCCGCAGCGCTTACGTCCAAACCACAAGGCCAGGTCACGCCCATTGTCCCCGTACCGATCGCGGAATTGTTCCCATCGTTGGCCCTTGAGCCGTTCGATTTCCCGGATGACGGTTTCAATATTTGGGCCGGGCATCAACTGCTTGAGTTGGGGTTGTTCTCGAGCGTTGCCTTTGACCTTTTTACGCAGGGCTTGCACAAACTCCGCCCCGCCCAGCATCACTCGCGCGCTAACTTTTTCCCAGGGACTTTCCGGCAACCCTTGCCGGACCGCCGACTCCACATGCTCTCGATAGGCTTGCCGCTGTTTGGCTCCTGGTTTTCCTCCGACCAATTCTAGCACGCTTTGACAACTCAACCAAGCTGGGGCCAGCTCCAGCCCCACATAAGCCCGATACGAACTCCAACGGTAAGCGCGCAATACCCGAATCCGTTCCCGCACTTGCTCCGGCCGCGGGGCCGGCCCTATCCCCAGGCGGTCTATTTGCCGCTGGCCTTTGCCAAGGCCCAGCTTGTGCACACGCACAGGATTCAAATGCACATAACGGCTGACCTCCAGTCCCCAGCCCACTCGATCGATGATGATGGCCTGATAGCGACCCTGAAAGAGGTGCCCGGCTCGCTGATGACGGCGGTTGAACCACACGCTGTAACTGACGTTGAGCCATTGCATCCCCAGGCTCAGATTCGCCTCAGCCGTTTCGGCCAACAGGTGGTAATGATTATCCATCAGCACGTAGGTATGAATCCTGAATCGATAGCGCTCCACCAACTCGGCGAGCAGTTCGCAGAAATGCCGACGATCCTTTTGGTCTCGATAAATCGGCCGTCGCTCGTTACCTCGCGCCGTCAGGTGATACCAACCGCCGCTCTTCTGGATCCGCAGTGACCTGGCCATCTTTCCTCCTTTTCCTGCGTCATGGGCTAGGCTTGGTGACAGACGTCCAACACTCTTCTCGAGCTTCCTTCCCACTTACCACTTACACACAGATACACGTGAGCCGCCGGCCCAATCTGGCAAAAATCTTCAAAAAAGTTTCCCCCCCCAGCAAACCCCTGCGGCACTCCCGTCGTATGCCAAATCACTGAACCGCCCAACAATCCAGACGACACCTTTCAGCCTTTTGGTCTTCTGATCATCTGATCAACCGCGCACCACCAATCCCCCTAACTCCTAACGCCAAATGTTGAATGTTGAGATGCGACCCCAAATGGTCATATTGAGATGCGACCCCAAAGGGTCATGTTTCAGGCTGCGATTTTGATTCGAATCCGCAACCCCGACCCAAGGGGCAAGGGAATTTCGGCGATTGAACGATTGAACAGAAGGACGCGAAGGGGGAGGCAGGTAGGGGACACTCTTCCGGCTTTTGTTTTTTACCACAGAGGTCACAGAGAGCGCAGAGAAAGGGCGCGGGTTGGCGCGTGAGTAGATGAACAACGGAACCGAGCACGAACATCCGTGTAACTCGCTCACGCTGATCAAATAAATGCTGGCCAAGGTGTTTCATAGTTCCGATGCTCGGAGGCAATTTGAGAGCCAACCTCATCAACGACGTCTGGACTCTTCTCGGCGCGCTTTTCTTGTTGGCCGGCGCCCTGCGCGGTGAGGATTCGTCCCAGCCTTCGGAGCGCGCAGCGCTGCCGCTGATCAAACCGGCGGAGCCGACGGGAACGGGCTTGCTCCTCGAGCCGCCTTTGAACCTCTCAGCCTTTACCACGGAGCAATTTGTGGCGCTCAGCTCGACCGTGGGCACGAATCGGATCCATAAGAAGTGGACGGTTCCGGTGGTGGCTTTGCCCCCGCACGCGCGTGCCGACGTGCATGGGCTGACGGAGCAGGAAGTGAAGGATTACATGTTGCAGGCGCGCCGCTTGTTTGACGAGGGGTCAGCCATTCCCATGTCGGACACTGGATTGATCAGCACGCAGGAAGACGTGATTCGCCGACCGATGCTCAATCATATCTCGGCGTTCTCCAATGCGGTGGTGCGTGTGTATTTGCTTGTGCAAAAAACGTCCATCGACAAGGGGTGGGGATACTTCTCCATCGTGCAAGACTTGACCTTGGACCCGCCCTTGGATTATTTCGCCGATCTCAACGGCAAGGGGGCGAGGTTCGAGGGGAAAAGTTGTTATAAGTGCCATTCCTCAGGTCCGCTGGCCATCCATCCGGCTCGAGGCGATCTCGTGAACGATCCTCAACTCGCCGCCGCCATCTCCAGGCACATCGCGAAGCAGCCGCTCTCGCGCTTTTATTTCCCCACCAACGAAGTGCGGCCGGACTACGGCGCGCCGCTTACCCTGGGGTTCTGCACGAAATGCCACGAGGCAGACGGCGTTCGCCAGCCGTTGTTCAAAGTGCATTCCCATCCCATTCGGGTTCTGGTCGATTTCGGCTACATGCCGCCCAAGCGCCGTCTGACTCCGGATGAGATCGCGGAGCTCAAGGCGTGGCTTGACCAGAAACCATGACTGGTCCCGGCGCCGCGTTCCGATGGGCGTAGGATCGCGGCCTTTAGGCGCCTTTAGGCCGCTTGAAGATGGGGATCGGAGGAAGCGTTGGACAGTCCATGGCTTCGGAGCCGATGGACGCTGAAGCGGCGTAAACGCCGCGCACCAAACTGCGTAGTTCGGGGGGCGGTGCCTTAAGCGGACTTAATTAAATTAAATACGCCCGGACTAGCGTGCTCGGCGACTTAGATCTTGACCCCAAGGAGGCCTTTGCAGGCGTAACCGAAGGCGAGGGAAACAACCAGGAAAAGGACGAGCCAGTGGACATGCCGGCCAATCACCCTGAGATCAAGTTCCGGATAGCGAATTTCAATGGCCTCGATCGGGGATTGGCTTGGGATGGGAGCTTCGCCCGGATAAAGAAGGCTCCTGTACCAAGGTCCGCCATCGCGAACGGGCGCCACGCGGTTCCAGCGTTCACTCACGACACAATGTTTGCTGAGCGCGGCGTTGCCATCGTGGATCGTGAGATCAAATTCTCCGGGTGTCGTGGCGCGAACCCGCCAGCAGACTTCAGCCGGGTCTTCGATGTGCACCGCCGGGGTTTCGATCGTGAGATTCGGTGGGGACTGCAAAGTGATCTGGGCGGCGCTTTGAGCGGTCACACCGTGGCGCAGCGTGACTTTCACGAGCGTTTGCTCCTTCGGGCGCAAAGGTCGCGCGCCGTAGTGCAGATTAAATTGGATGAGCAAGATCACCGTGGGGATCAGCAGGATGGCCATGGGGAACAAGGAATGCCGAAGATATTTGAGAGTCCAAACCAGGATTTGAAACTGGATGCCAAAGAAGACCCGCAGATCATCCTTGAACAGGCGCAGGCCGATGAGCTCGGAGCTTAGACGGTTGCGCGTGAATTCGATGGCGGGCTGATTGGAAACCTTGCCGAAGATCCAGATCAAGAGCAGGCCGCACAGGCAGGAGATCACGACGATCGATCCCAATGGCCCGATCCATTTCAGCGGGGCATAGACCAAGCCAAAGAGGAAGGTGACCAAGGCGTTGAACGCGGCAACGAGAGTCGACATGGCGAGCTGGGCTGCGAGGACGCGGGAGGCGGTTTTAGCCTTACGAAATGTAGCCGAGGCCTTTGAGCTTTTGGCGGATCTCCTCTTCGGATTCGGCGCCCTCGAATTGTTTGATTTCCTTCTCGAGCGCGTGATGAACGAATTCCTCGACGGAGGAGTAGCCCGCGATGTGCGAGTACATCTTGATCTTGTGGTAGAGGGCTTTCTCCAGTTTTACTTTGGGTTCAAACATAGATTTTTGTCTTAGTTCTTTGGTGTTAACACGTCATGGCCGATCAAATCGGCGCGCGGAGAGAGGCCGTATTCGTGCAGCAAGGAAACAGTGAGATCGGCCAGGCTTGGGGTGGGGCTGGTAATCCGGCGGTTGGTGACCAAGATGCCAGGAACCAGACGATAATCGATGCAATGATCGCCGCTCCAGGGGCTATGGTTGTCGACAAAGACGGCTTTGGGAAACAAACCCAGCGGACTATCTGATGAACTCCGATAGCCGCGGCTGTAGCCGACCAGAATGTCCGGGCCTCGATCCTTTTGGGGTCCGTGAAAATCGCGTTGTGGGCGGAGGACCAGCGAGATGGGCGCTCGACCGTTTCGAGGATCTTTCATGGCCAACAGGGCCGTCTCGAGTTGCTGAAGCAGGGCGTCGTATTCGGTTCCGGCGGCCACCGTGCCTCCCATTTCCCGGCCCTTGCGGTTGACGTAAAGCCCGTTCAATCCGACGGCGTAGGCTTTGGTGCGCGACCAGTCCACGTTGGAGAAGAATTCGCCCGACTCCTGTTTGGCGGGATCCTGCAAGGTGATGAAGCCTTGTTGGAGCAGCCAGGTGTTTAGATTGACCTCCCAATAGAACGGGGCGAAACCGTGATCGGACATCACGATCAGGGCGACATCTTTGCCGATGGACTCGCGAACCCGGCCCAGGCGGCCATCGAGCAGTTCGTAAAGCTTCGCAATACCGTCCTTGAGCACGTCATCCTGCACATAGCCGGGATGATCACGGTCCATGAAGTGCCAGAGCATATGGCACCCTTGATCGACCGTGCCGAAATAAACGAAAAGGAAATCTTCATCCTGATGTTTCAAGAGGTAATCGAGAGCGCGCGATCGTTCGTCAAAGGCAAACATCATTTGATCCCAGAACTCGCGGGCCGTCAGCACGCCGTGATTAAATGCCTGAGTATCCTCCGGAATGTTGTGGGTGTAAAAGCGGCCCAACTCCGAGCAAAGTTGCTTGGACCAATCCGCCGGATGGGAGATCGGCATGACCGGATCCTCGGGATCGATCTGCAGCGGGGTCACGTACAACTCAAATTTGGGACTGAGCCGCTTGAGATAAAAGCGGCCGGCCGAACTGACTTTGAGCACATGCGGGATCGCTTCGAACTCCACGTGGATCCAATCACTCCATTCTTTCTCCTGCAAAATGAATTCCTGATCGCCCACCACGAACTTGGCCGCATTTGCTTTCGGATCGATCGACACGGAAAAATCCTGGCTCATCTTCGGGTTTTCATACTCGACGTCGATGGCGCGGCCTTTTTCTTGAAGCTCCAGGCTGGCCTTGGTCGGAAAACGCCGGAAGGTGTTGGGAGGCCCAAACAATTGAGAGGCGATGCGATTGCTGCGGACCGTGACCTCGTAGAATTCGCCCCCGGTGACCGTCGGAGGCCACTCGGCCCGATGGTCCGTGTAGAGCGAAAACGTGCCTAACGTGCCGGCGATGTCCGGCGTGCCCATCCCGGCGAGAGCGCGGCCAGGAGTCTTGACCGGTGGAAAATTGACCGGCATCCGAAACACGGTGGACCGCAGACCACGTTGGCCGAGCATTTGCCAGAAAGTTTCGCCCTGGCGCAGCATCTTGACCCCGCCACCCGAGGTGGGGAACGACCACGTGCCAACGTTAATGGTCCGCCCGCCAGGGTCCGCTTGCGCCATCGACGAGTAGGGAGCCATTTTCGTCGGATCGACATGGATGAAATCAAAGATCCCGTGCCCGCCTGGATCCAGGCCGGTCATGAAGGTGGACCAGGCCACCGGGCTTTGGGGCGGCATTGTTGTTTGCAGGGGCCGAAAGTCGCCCTCCGCCATCAACGCCTTGAAGTTGGGCATCCGTCCTTGGGCCACGAAGGTCTGCAACAATTGTGGATCCATGCCATCGATGCCAAGCACCACGACTTTTTTGTTGGCCGCCGGCACGGCGACGGTGTTGGCGAGCCAGCAGACGAACGAGAGTAACGCGGTGATGCGCCGCAAGGCTGGCGTTTCCATAGAGAGCAAGCGTAATAAATTCACATCGTCTTGACCAGTCCGGGTTAGCCCCGGTTAGGAAGGGCCGACTGGTTCGGGAATCGATGGTTGAGCGTTGCCGGCCGGCGCCACGCTGGTGGCCGCAGGGTCCTGCTTCGAGTTGATCGTGGTCGCGCGGGGTAGGCCGGTCATGATCGGTTTGCCGTCCATGTGGGCAGGAACCGGAACGCCGAACAGATCCAGCACGGTGGGAGCAATGTCGGTGATCTTCGGATGCTCCACGTCGATGGGCCGATTGCAAAAGAGCATCCCTGGAACTTCCGGTGGATTCATGTTGTGGTCACCGCTCCAGGGACGGAGGTTATCGGAGATGATGACGTCGCCAAACCCGCCGGTGACGGTTTCCCAAGCGACGCGATAGCCGGTGGCGAATCCGACCACCAGATCCGGCGCGTCGGCCACGTAGGGACCTTGATAGGCCTGGTCCCGGTCGTAGACTTCGCTGATCGGCGGCCCTGCACGGAGCGGGTCGCGCAGTTGTTTGAGTTTTTCGATAATCTCGCGTTTGAGGCGGGGAGCATCTTCCTTCGCGACGATCCCTTTGGCTTCCCGCCCGGCCAGGTTAAGGTAAATGCCGCCGAACCCGACGGCGTAGGCTTGGGTTTTGGACCAGTTGATCCGTTGCAGTAGATCCGGCGTTTTGGCGTCCGGATTTTCCGCCAGATAACCATTCTCGCAGAGCCAACGATTCAAATCCACGGTCCGCCGGAAAGGTTTGAATCCGTGGTCCGAGAGGACCATGAGGACGGTCCGATCATCCAGTTTTTCCATGACCCGGCCCACCAGACCGTCCATCTGCACGTAGAGGTCCCGGATCACGTGGGTGTAGCGTTCGTCCTTGAGCGCCGCGCCCCATTGGGCGTCCTGATGAAACCGGAAAAACATGTGCTGCACTCGATCGGTGATGTCGAAAACGCAGACCACCGCGCCGCGCCGCGTTTTGCTGAGCGCATCGAAGAACATGACTTCGCGTTCGCGGTGGATGTCCTGGGTTTGCTGAAGAAAGGCCTCTTCGCCGATAACCCCTTCGTTGAGTCCGGAAGTGTCTTCCGCCACGCCGAGCGTGGCGAAGGCCCCCTGTCGTTTGGCCAAATAGATCGAATAGGAGATCGGGTGCGAGATGGGCAGGGCGGGGTGCTCAGGATCAATTTGGATCGGCGTCACGTACAGCCGCACATGAGGCGTCTGTTCGAGGATCAAGAAACGGGCAATCGCCTTCACCGTGAAACCCACCGCCGCCGAATAGGACAGCGTTACCCACGGCGTATACTGGTTCGGACGAAGCTCCACCGTCTGATCGGGCAGCCGCAGTTGGGCGACAGGCGAACCGTCTTTGGCGGTGACGATCGTGAAGGGGATCCGCAATTCGCCTCCCTTGTCCACCAGCGTGTTTTCCGGCCCGGGCAATTCGCCGGCCGCGCCACCTTGGATGATCTTCAGCGGACATTGCTGACCGCTGACCAGCGTCCGCTGTTCCGCCGGATTGGAAGTGAAATAGAAATAAGTGCCCTGGCTGCCTTTAACGTCCGGGACGTTCATCGCCGAAAGCAGAACCCCGCTAAACGATTCCGGGGGAAACGTAATGGGAACACGGAGGACGGAGCTGAAGATCCCGAACTTGCTCAGGATCGACCAGAACGATTCGCTTTTTCGTCCGGCCGCGATGGTCGGCCGGCCGAGCGGGATTCGATACTTTCCAAGCTTAAGGGTGCGCGCGGGGGCGGTGACATTGGCCGAGCTGAGTTCCGGCATGAGCGACTTTCGGTTCGGAACCAGGAAGTCGTAGATTTTGTGTTTGCCGGGATTGCAGCCGGTTTGGAACGAGGACCAGGCCACCGGTGACTCGGCCGGAAGCGTGGTGCCGAGCCGGGCAAACGTGCCGGTCGCGCGCAAGCGCGCAAAGTTGGGCAATAATCCGGCCTCCATCCATTTTTCGGTCAGACCAGGGTCCTGGCCATCGAGACCGACGATCACCACGCGTCGAGCCCGGCCGGCCTTCGGGCGTTTTGGGCGAAAGAACAATCTGAACACCCAGCGGAACGGCCAGGTGAGGAGGACGAGGAAAGCGGAGGCGATCGCTGCGAACAGGACAAAGAAGGTGGAGACGATGGTAAATCCGGCGCCTGGGCCCAGGTAGGCATGAGCGACCTGCGGACAAAAAGCGATCAGAAACAGGACCAGGAACAGGAGGAGACTTCGGCGCATCAGGTTGGCGTGGATCACATCAGGGCAGATCAGATCAGGTGAGATCAGGAGCAGGATGGTTGCGCGGGCGCGGCGGCCTGGCGGTTACGGTATAGGCTGGACTCCACGGCGCTGACCATGGCCGTGACATTGAGCCCACCACCCAGGAACGCATTGATGCGCGTGGCCTCTGGCAAGGGATCTTCCACCACGGCCGAGTACTCCACGTAAAGCACTTCGAAATTCGGCGTGCTGTTGAGCTGATAGTAGACCTTCTTCAAGTGGAACTCGTAGTTCCGCCGCATCTTTTCGTCGGGAACCAGTTCATTCTTCGCTCCGTTCCGTTCCAGCATCTTGTTTTGCGATTGCAGGACCTCTTCCAGGTTGCGGCGCATGAAGATGACTTTGTAATTCAAATCCAACGGGAGATCCTGGAGCAGGAAGGAAATGGTCTTAATGACCTGCCCGCGATATTGCCCCAGCCAGCTTTTGTCCTTGGACTTGTCGAGGTCCTTTATCCGTTCGAACTCATGGTATCCCTTCGGGTTATCTGGGTCGGGAGTTCGGATCTTGTCCGTGACCACCGGCACACCTCCTTTCTCCAACATTTGCATCAGCATGGATGTGCCCGAACGCGGCAAGCCAGAGACCAATACCACAGGCCGGCCGTAGCGAATTCGATAGAAGAGCTTTTTCATGGCGCCGGGGGAACGGCTGCGATTCCGGATCCAGGCGCGCGGGCGTATTCAGGCACCGCCCCCGCACCAGGCGGCTTGGGGCGCGGTCCCGCGTGTAGGCGGGACCGCTTCGTCGTCCGTCGGCTCCAGGACCAAGGAACTACCCAACAGCCCGCCCCGAGCCCGTCGAGGGAGCCTGCCCCGAGCCCGTCGAGGGGCTTCCTCCGATCCCCATCTCGAAGCGGCCTAAAGGCCGCGATCCCGCGGGCTGGGAACAGGTTCATGGGCCGCCATCCCTCGGTTTGAGCGCGCTGTTCGTGCGCCCGACGACATTGCTTCCGGTGCTCGGCACGTTGGTGACGCCCGGCACGTGCGTCGCCGCGCGGGAGTTGCCCGTGGCGCTCGAAACGTTGGTCGCAAGGCTTGATGCATTGGTCGTTGCATTGGCCGCGTTGGTTTCGCCCGGACGCGGTGAGGAAGTTCCACCCAGATAGCCGAGCGCCCGCAGACGTCGGACCTCTTCCGAACTGAGTTGTTGCGTCATGGTTTCGTCGCTGGGCAGCTTGGCGTCGCCGGCGCGTTTCTTCCAGGTGTCGAGGGTATCGGCGAGCTCTTTGACGTGCGACGCGGGTCCCTCCGACTTGATGACGTTAGTGAGGTTCAGATAATCGAGGGGATGTTCGTAGAGTTCCTCTTCGACGTCGGGATCCAATTCCTTGCGGATTAACTTCCAGCCATGATTGATAATGCCAAAATGCGGGCGCTCGGGCTTTCTTTCCGAACCGCCGCCGCCGCCCCGGCCGGGCGGGTCCCCCACCATGGCTTGAGTGAAGGCGGGGCGTTCCTGCCAGGAGGCAACGCCTGTTCCATTCAAGAGGGTCACCAGGCTGCGGCCTTGCATGTTGGTGGGGCCGGGGATGCCGACCAGAGACAGGATGGTCGGCATGATGTCGATGTTTTCGATTTGTTGATCTACCCGCGCGCCTTTGCGAATTTCCGGGCTGTTGGGCCAACGGAAAACCAAAGGGACCTGGTTCAATTCGCCATAGACACTGTGCCCATGAAAGAGTTTGCCGTGCTCCCAAAATTCTTCACCGTGGTCGCTCACCCAAACCATCAGGGTATCCTGGTCCAAACCCATCTCCCGCAACGCTTCGAGGAGCCGCCCGATCTCGGCGTCCGCTCCGCGGATCGAGCCATCATACCAATCGGTGTAAATCTTCAAGAGTTCCTCGGGTTTATTGCCGGTCTTCAGGTAATCTTCCTTGGCGGGTAGATTATCCATGCCGGTGCGGATGTCCTTTTTGCGCATGTCGGCTTCGAGTTCCGCCAGACGATCCTTGGCGCCCGGATCGCCCCACATAGTGTCGTAGGGCGGACGAGGGCGGAAAGGCGAATGGGGATCGAACATGTGCAAGAACACGAAGAACGGTGCATCTTTGTGATCGGCGAGCCAGGGAATGAGCCGGTCCACATAAGGTCGCGCTGACTTGCTGTGGTACTCGCTGTCGTTGATCGATTCGCCCTCGTGCAATTCGTCGTAGCCTTGATGCATGTTGTTCATCTTGCCGGTGAAAGCGACCGACGAATAAGCCACCGTCGCGTAGCCTTGTTCCCGGAACGCTTCGGCCATGGTCTTGGCGGAGGCAGGCAGACCCTTGTCGAAGCCGAGCACCGTGTGGGTGAGCGGATACAGCGAGGTCATGATCGAAGGCACCGAAATCTTCGTCATGGTGGCCTGCGAAATGGCGTGATTAAAAGTAACGCCTTCCTCGGCGAACTTTTTCAGATGAACAACCGTCTCGCGCGGATAACCATAGATATTGAGGTGATCTTTGCGCAACGTGTCGGTCAACAGGATAATCACTCCGCGCGGCTTGCGCCCGGCCGCTGAATGGCCAGTCGACGATGACACCGTCGCCAGCGCCGGATGGGGCCGAACCACCGGATTGCCCCAATAGCCCCATAGTCCCTTCTTCTCGCCAGTTACGGTGAACTCCACCACGATGCTCTTGCCCGCATAAGCGGTGAGGTCGAGCTGAGCCGTTTGCCATCGGTTGGGAATCGTGACCGTGCGCTCAAAGACCGCCTTCGCTGCTGCTTCGCCCCGGTTTGCGATCGCCACCTTGAACTTCACCGACTCGTCTTCCTTGGTCCCGAATGCGAAATCCAGCCAGGCCTGCTCCGGCAATTCTCGCAGAGGAATCCGAATCGCCTCCGAACTTTTGGCGGCCAGCGTCGCGCGGTAGATATCTCCGAGGCCGGCCCATTGCTGTCCGGACGCGTCTTTGAGTTTGTCCTCCTTGTCACTCAAGAAGCGCACCGACTCGATCGAGAACTTGGCGGCTTTTGCATCGCGCAAGGTGATCAGAACATGACGAAGGGGCGCGCTGCTGGATTGATCGGACCGGGATCCTGCCATGCCCGGTGGCGGACCACCGCCCCGGCCGCCCGGTCCACCGCCTCCACCGGGTCCGCCCGGTCCGCCGGGTCCGCCACGACCAGGAGGCGGCGGAGGCCCATCTCCTCCGGGGCCGGCGGCATCCGGGGGGCCGGGCGGACCTCCAGGAGCTCCGGGGCCAGGCGGGCCTGCTCCGCGGCCGGGCGGACCTCCGGGACCAGGTGGACCTCCCGGACCGCGTCCGCGTCCGCCAGGTGCGCGCTCCGGGGCGATCTCAAATCGGTAGGTCTGAAGTTTGTCGTCCGCTACATCGGCGGATGTTTTCCAGGAATTGGTTTGTGAGGCCCATTGGGTCAGTGCGTCCGAGTCAATCGAGGCGCTTCCTTCGGTTCGCAGCCAGATCTGTTTGGCCTGGGCGACGCGCATCCGTATTTCGATGAACTTGACGGAGGTGGCGCCGCCGCGATTGTCTTTGAGGGCGAGGTGCAAGAGGGGCGCGGCGCCGGTGCTTTCGCCGACGAGCTGGCCTTGATTCGTCGTGACATCCTTCAGGTCATTGAGCGCTTCAAACCCGATGGCGGTGAGCGGGGTGACGGATGGCATCGAGTTCGTATCATCGACTTTTGGTGCGGGGGGCAACGGGGTCATGTCCTGGACCATCCATTCCACGCGTTTCCATCCGGCGTTTTCGGGGGTGACCTTATTCTTGAGATCCTCGGGTTGAAACAGATCGAACAATCGGTAGAGGCCGGCTTGTTTGGAGGAAGCGGTTTGTCGGTGGCAGGCCACGAGCACGGCGAGACCCGACAGGGCAATGGCGAGGTGAAGGCGAATCCTGGCGTTCATGTCGAGTATTCTGGATCAGCGCGGTGCCGCGCAGCTTCATCGTTTGAATGCGATCCTTCCGCCTCCGCAACTCCTGTTTGCATTTTTGGCGAAAAGCCTCATGGTCGAAATCCGTGAGCAGGTGCAGAATAGCGGGCGATGGCTAGACGTTAAAGAGGATGGACGAGTGACGTCAATCATCGAATGGGCCGTTGACCAAGTGGCAATGATACGCAACAGAGATCACGATGATTTCTAGTTCCAAATGGTTACAAATCCTTTCCCGCCGCGGGTTACTCAAGCGGGGCGTGGGTGTGGCAGCGTCGGTTGCGGCCGCTCATTTTCCCCTGGGCGCGGCGGAAGAAGACTCCAGCGACAGCAGCACGAGCAGCCCAAGTCTTGTGCTGCCGCCATTCTTGTCGCGTCCGACCGGGACCTCGATCCGAATCAGCGCCTTCAACGGGAAGATCGCTGGCGAAATCGGGCTGGAGTTGCGCCAGCAACGAGCCTCCGACTGGCCTATCCGTCTTCCGGTGGTAAAAGCGGACGATCACGAACAGCTGGATTGGAATGTGACGGGCCTCTCTCCGGGGACCCAATACGAATATCGTCTCGTCTTTAAGCGTGGGACCAGTCGATCCAATCGATCCTGGGTGGCGGGCAGTTTCCGCACCCAACGTCTCGGTCCGGCCCGTTACACCGCGGTGCTGATGACGGACTCGCACACGGGTTATTTCCCGTTGGGCAGCGGGCCGACGGTCACGCTGGACCGAGTGGTGCGAAACGCTGCCCGCGTGAAAGGGGACTTCGTGTTGGATCTTGGAGATAATGTGGCCTGGGCCGGTTCTCGCGAATATGCGCAAGAGGATGGTTCGGGGGCTTTCGAAGCTTACGCGCAGTATCGACGCCAGATTGCGCCATTATCATTGCACGCACCGCATTTCGCTCTGATCGGCAATTGGGCCGGGGAGAGCGGCAAGTTCCCCAGAAAAAGCATTCAATTGGCCGGCGAGGTGCGGCGCGCGCTTTTGCCGGGCCCGAACCATTTGACCTATCCGCAGGGCGGCAGTGCCGGGGAAGATTATTATGCCTTTTCATGGGGTGACGCGCTCTACGTCTTCTTGAATATCCAGACCTACTCCAAGCCCTCCGATCCCAAAGCATTGACCAGTTTGATGTTGGATGTGAATGGCGTCGAGGAATGGACGCTGGGCGAAAAGCAGAGGTCGTGGTTCGAGACAACCCTGCGCCAGGCCAAGGAACGGTTCCGCTTCGTTTGCATGCATCATGCCGCAGGCGGGAATGCGGGCGACCGGCTCAACACCGAGTACGGACGCGGCGGCGCGCGCGCCTGGAACACCGGCGAACAAGCCAAGATTCATGCCCTCATGAAAAAGTACAAGGTCCAGATCTTTTTCTACGGACATGACCATGTATTTGTCGACGACGTCGTTGATGACATCCATTACACCCTCCCCGGAAGCTGCGGAGCGCCCTGGAAGTTTACCAAGGCAGAAACCGGGTATGAACGATTCTGGCCGGATTCCGGCCACGCCGAACTTGAAGTCAGCCCCGACCAAGCCACCGTCACCTTCGTCAATACGGCGGGGAAAATTCTACACCGTTTTTCGGTCTCTCCGGCGTAACTGAGCTGTCACGCGCCACATGGTTGGCAATCGTACACCATTTCCAGGATCCTCCCATCTGCTAGTGATGTGTCTCACAAATAGCTGGTGTTTTGCCGCAAGGGATTTTGGCCTCCCGCTAGGCGCGAGCGACGAGCATACCCTTCCGGGTCTGTAAGGAACGAGCAACGACGCGGGAGGCCAAAAGAACTGCGGCCCGA
>DATLUX010000037.1:0-24873 GCA_035577805.1 Verrucomicrobiia bacterium | reverse complement strand
ATTCGTCGGGAAAAAGATCAGAGCCCTTCGACAGGCTCAGGGTGTACCTCGTTACCCGCCTGCGCTCTACGGGCTTCGGCGGGCAAGCCTCGGCTGCTACCCAAGAATCTTATGCACGACTTCTCCGTGCACGTCGGTCAGCCGATAATCGCGGCCCTGAAATCGGAAGGTGAGTTTTTCGTGATTAAAGCCCAGACAATGAAGGAGCGTGGCATGCAGATCATGAACGTGGACCCTGTCCTTAGCCACATGGAACCCCAGCTCATCGGATTCCCCGATAGTGAGGCCAGGCCGGATCCCGCCACCGGCCAGCCACACGGTGAAACACTGAGGATGATGGTCCCGGCCCAGCTTGCGGCCGAAATCGGAGTTGGCTTCCACCATGGGCGTCCGTCCGAATTCGCCGCCCCAGATAACCAGGGTGTCCTCGAGCAGACCGCGTTGTTTTAAGTCTCGAATCAGGGCGGCGCTGCCTTGGTCGGTTTTTTTGGTTTGGTCTCGCACGCCGTTGGCCACTTCGCTGTGATGATCCCAGCCCTCGTGAAAAAGCTGCACGAAGCGCACGCCCCGTTCGATCAGGCGCCGGGCCAGCAAACAATTCATGGCGAAGCTGGGTTTGCCCGGCTCGACGCCATACATCTTGAGAATTTCGGGCGATTCCTTGGAGACATCCATCAATTCGGGGGCGCTGGCCTGCATGCGGTACGCCATCTCGAAGGAATTGATTCGCGTCGCGATCTCAGGATCGCCCACGGTCGCCAAATGCTGCTCATTCAAGTCTTTGATCAAATCCAGCGTGCGCCGCTGCATGGCATCCGTCATTCCTTCCGGGTTGGATAGGAACAGCACCGGATCCCCCGTTTTTCGAAAAGGCACTCCCTGGAAGAGCGTTGGCAAAAATCCGCCTCCATACAGCGCCGCACCGCCGCTGAGGCCTCCGGCCGAGTTGAGCACCACGAATCCGGGCAGGTTTTGCGATTCACTGCCCAGCCCGTAAAGGGTCCATGCCCCCAGACAGGGTCGCCCAAATTGCATGGAGCCAGTCTGCATCATGACCTGGCCGGGAGCATGATTAAAGGCATCGGTCGTCATCGATTTGATGATCGCGATGTCATCCACGACGTCGGCCAGATGAGGCAACGCCTCCGACAATTCCGCCCCGCACTGGCCGTGCCGGCCAAACTTGAACTCGGAGGCGAACAAAGCCGCGTCCGGTTTGATAAAGGCGTACTTCTGCCCCATCACCACCTCTTTGGGCACCGGTTGGCCGTTGTACTTGCGCAAGGACGGCTTGTAATCAAACAGGTCCAACTGCGAGGGCGCGCCGCCCATAAACAAGTAAATAACCCGTTTGGCTTTGCCACGGAAATGCGGCTGCCGAGGCGAGAGCGGATTCAAGGATGCTATCCCTGCCGGTGTTGAACCTCGGCTGTTTTGTTCGCCCAACAGCGACGCCAACGCCAGCGACCCCAGGCCGAGCCCGCATTGTTGAAAAAACCAACGGCGCGTCACGAACTTCGCCGCCTCGCTCCGCATTTCCTGTTGGATCCGTAACTTCATCACACCAGAGAATGGAATAGAATCGTATCCGGACCAACCCTAACCAGGAGAATCGATCCAGGCCAGGGTAAAGTCCCCGCCAGGCTCACGGGGGCGCATTCGGATACTGCTCCCCGGATCGCGGCCTTTAGGCCGCTTCGAGATGGGGATCGGAGGAAGCCCCTCACGACAAATGCTGGGAAAATCTACGCAACGTTGGGCGAGTTTGGTTGTCCAAATGGCATTGCCTCCTCGGGGCAGGCCACGTATAACCCGGCCAGCGCCAGGTTGGCCCGAATTGGCCCGAACTGCCTGTTTCATGCCTAGGCTCAAGTTTGCACGAATGGAGAAGCCCCAAACACAAGCTGCAGCGGCGGCCAAGGACGGGGCGCATTCGGATACTGCCCCCGGGATCGCGGCCTTTAGGCCGCTTCGAGATGGGGATCGGAGGAAGCCCCTCGACGGGCTCGGGGCGGGCTCCCTCGACAGGCTCGGGGCGGGCTGTTGGGTAGTTCCTTGGTCCTCGAGCCGACGGACGATGAAGCGGCGTAAACGCCGCGCACCAAACTGCATTGTTCAGGGGGCAGTGCCTAAATACGCCCCCAAGGACGACTCGGGCCCGCGCGGGCGTCGGACACACCAGTGGTCACGGAGGGCCGCTCCGATTAAGGGAAGGTGGCGGAGCCGGCGTCTGTGGAAATGCCTGGCGACGGTCTGCAGTCTCCTTGCGTGGGCCGGACTGGCGAACGCCGCGGTGCGTCTGGATATGTTTGTGGGATACGACGGGGTGGTGCCACAGGGCAGTTGGTTTCCGATCGCGTTCGAAGTCCAGAATGATGGCCCGACTTTCAACTCGCTGATTGAGATCGCCCCCGGCCAATTCGGCGGCGCGCAAAACCGAACCATCCAGGTCGAGCTGCCCACCGGCACCACCAAACGGTTTGTGGTCCCCATCTTCGCCGCCGCCAGCTACAACCCGTCCTGGAATGCGCGGCTGACGGATGAGCGGGGACACCTGCGAGCCGAGGCCAGTTCGCAGCGGCTGCGTCGTTATAACGAATCCATCCTGCCGCTGGCCGCTGCACTGACGCGAACAATGCCGCCCTTGCCCGAGTTAAAAGGGCGCCAGGAAGAGTTTCGGCCGGTGTTCGCCCGGCTGCAGCCGGCGGTGTTTCCGGATAATCCCCTCAGCCTGGACGGGCTGGACACGCTTTACTTGAGTTCGGAGCGTGCGCTGGAGTTAAAGGCGAATCAAGTGGGGACGCTGCTGGCCTGGTTGCACGGAGGAGGCCATTTGATCGTTGGGCTTGAGCAAGTGAGCCACTTGAGCGGATCGGGGGAATGGCTACGGCAAGTGCTGCCGGCCGAACCGACCAGCGTGACGACCGTGACCGATCATAGCGCGATTCAGGACTGGTTGAGCAGCGACCGCCGCTTCAACGGCTTGGTGCGCGAGAACTCGAACGTCACCAGAAGGAATCGCGCCGGCCCCAATCCCTACGCCCAGGTGACCACTGAACCTTCGTTCGAGCAGGCGCCCATGGAAGTGATGGAATGCCGGCTGAAAGACGGACGGGCGCTGATCGGTTCCAAGGCTAAGCCGCTGGCCATCATCGCCGAACGCGGGCGCGGCCAGATCACCCTGCTGCCCTTCGCCCCGGAACTGGAGCCGTTCCGCAGTTGGAAAAACGCGCCGATGTTTTGGGCCAAGATGATCGATCTGCCGCCCGACCTGCTGGTCAATGATCGCGGCACGTATTATGGCGGCCGGCCGGTGGATGGGATTTTTGGCGCGATGATCGACAGCGAGCAAGCCCGCAAGCTGCCGGTGGGCTGGCTGTTGTTGCTGTTGGTGGCGTATCTGCTGGTGATCGGTCCGCTCGATCAATATTGGCTCAAAAAATTGAACCGCCAGATGCTCACCTGGCTGACCTTCCCCGCCTACGTGGTGTTCTTCTCGCTGCTGATCTATTTTATTGGCTACAAACTGCGGGCGGGCGAAACCGAATGGACGGAACTGCACGTGTTGGATGTCACCGGCCATGGAGTGACCGCCGACTTGCGCGGGCGCAGTTTTGGATCGATCTATTCGCCGGTCAATGCGCGTTACAACTTCGCCAGTGAAGAACCTTTCGCGGTGATGCGGGGTGAATTTTCCGGCAATTATGGCGGCGGCCAGGACGCGAATCGGGGCACCGTCGAACAGCGATCCGCGGGCTTCCGCGCCAATGCCTCGGTCCCGGTCTGGACCAGCCAACTTTTCCTGAGCGACTGGTGGAGGCAGGCGCCCGCCCCAATCAATGTGACGACCACCGCCAGCGAAATCATCGTCGACAACCAACTGGACGTGAAGTTGACCTTCGTGCGCCTGGTCGAACGCGAGTTGGACCACGAGTACATCTATGAACTCGGCGAAGTGCCCGCCCAAGAGAAAAAAACGTTTCCGCGTCGCGGCAAAACGACCACCTCGCTGGACGTCTTTGTGCAATCCCACAGCAGCCACTTTCAGCAGGCCGTCAACGCCCGTCACCAGGCCTTCGGCGATAACACCGCGAGCCGCATCCGGGATTGGACCAACGCCGCCATGGCCGCTTCGTTCATCACCACCGTCAATACCCCGAACAATTACGAGAACTTTAATCCCCCGCCCGGCTTTGATTTGTCTCCTCTGATTGAACGCGGCGACAGCGTCCTACTGGCCTGGGCAGCCGATTATTCGCCCACCAAACCGCTCAACCAGTTTTCCGCCACCCGCCACAGAAAGAACACGCTCCTGCGGGTGCTGGTTCCCCAAAAGCCATGAGCGCGCGCCTGAACTTTTGTCGGAAAAACTTCGGTCGGAACTCGTCTCGCCTGGGGATTAGTTTTTGCAGTCGCAGGAAGAATTTATGAGTCCTAGTAACGCCACTCCGCCGTTGCCGGCCGTACAAACCGTGGGCCTGACCCGCACCTACGGCTCCATGCTCGCGCTGAGCGCGCTGGACCTGACTGTTCATCAAGGAGACCTTTTCGGGTTTATCGGTTCCAACGGGGCCGGCAAAACCACCACACTGCGAATCCTGGCCACCTTTCTGTCTCCGTCCGCCGGCCAGGCCATCGTGCTGGGCCATGATGTGGTGCGGGACGCCGATGCGGTGCGGCATGTCATCGGCTACATGCCGGACTTCTTTGGTGTCTACAAGGACATGGAAGTGACCGAATACCTGGACTTCTTCGGGGCGTGCTACAAGATCCCGACGGCCCAGCGGGAGAAGACAGTGAGTGATGTGCTGGAGTTAGTCGGTTTAAGTGAAAAGAAAGGAGCATTGATCGGAGCGCTCAGCCGGGGCATGCAACAACGTCTGGGGCTGGCCCGCGTGCTCATTCACGATCCGCGGGTCTTGCTGCTGGATGAACCGGCCAGCGGCCTGGACCCCCGCGCCCGCATCGAAATGATGGCCATCCTCCAGGAACTGCAGCGGATGGGCAAAACCATCATCATTTCCTCGCACATCCTGAGCGAACTCCAGACGCTCTGCAATCGCGTGGCGATCATCGAACGCGGCAAACTAATCTACGCCGGACCCGTCCAGGGCGTGCGCGATCAGATGTCCACCGGACGGGTGGTTTGGGTGAGAGTGTCCACCGACCCGGCCCGGGCCATCGAGCTGTTGCGCGGCCGTCCGGAGGTCACCTCGGCCGAGGCGGTGGATGGGCAGGTCAAGGTCACTCTGGCCAGTCATGATACCGATCACAGCGTGGTGGCCGAAGTGCTGGTCCACGGCGGAGCCCGGCTCGTTGAACTGCGGGAGGACGAGATCGGGCTGGAAGAAGTCTTCATGCGCGTCACCCGCGGGGACACGCAGTGAGCAACCGAATCCTAATCCGAGTCGCGCAAGGGCCCCTTCACGCACGCCCCCTGGAGCAGCGCGACTTCGTCCGCGTAATACCCTCTCCCCTCAACGGGGAGAGGGCTGGGTGAGGGGTGAGAGTGGGAGAAAATGTTCGCTCCCGAACATGACTAAACGCAGCTGTCGCGCCGAAGCCCGTGGTTTGGATGCCTGAGTGGGTCATTCATCGAAATGGTTTTGCCCATTGTTGAACGGGAGTTCCAGGCGGCAGCCCGGCGCCGGGGAACACATTGGTTTCGATTAGGGTCGGCTGGGGTCGCGCTCTTCGTCTTGTTTGTGCTGAGTTTTTGGGCCACGCCGCAGGCCCCGGAGGTTCTCAGCAAGGAGTTTTTCAAAGTCCTCGGCGGGTTGGCGCTGGCCCTGGCCGCTTTGGCCGGCACGTTTCTGACTTCCGATTGCCTCTCGATGGAACGCCGCGAAGGAACACTCGGCTTGCTGTTTCTGACCGACCTGACCCCCTGGGACGTGATGCTGGGCAAACTCGCGGCCACTTCCGCCGTCGCGGTCTACGCCCTGTTCGCCTTCGTCCCGATGCTGGCGGTGCCTTTGCTCATGGGGGGCGTGGGCTTTGAGGAATTCAGCCGGATCACCTTGGCGGTGGCGGTGACTTTGTTCTGCTCGCTGAGCGCGGGCTTGCTGGCGTCGGTCGTTGTTCGAGAGACCTGGGCAGCCGTGGTCCTGACTTTTGGGTTGATTCCGGGCAGCACCGGGATCCTTTTTTTGTTGTCGTGGGGCTGTTGGATGGTGACGAAGTGGGAGTGGACCAAGTATCTCATGTTGCCCAGCCCGCTGGTCCCGTTCCTTGTTTGTCAGGACGGCACCTTCAGTCGTGCGGACGGGCCGCGGTTTTATTGGGGATCGATTGCCCTGATCAGCCTGCTGGCGGTCGGTCAGCTGGTATGGGCCCAGGCTTTGTTGTCGGCAAAGTGGCGCGAGGCGGAAGCTGCGGTAGGCGCGCGACGTCGCCGCCAGCGGGCCGAGCCCGGACCCGAGGCGCGCACGACCAATCCATGGCTCTGGTTGGCGTTGCGCGATCGTTTTCCAGGCCGGTGGATTTCGGTGAGTTTAGGGGCGCTTTTCCTGCTGTGGGCCACATTCTTCGTTGCCGGCCTGGTCAAGAACGGCCGTCCCCACGGCGATGATTTTTTCACGGCCTCCGTGCTGATGGCGTTTGGGTTGCATGTGCTGCTGAAGTCTCTGCTTTGTCTCCTGATTGCACGCCGGTGGAGTGAGGATCGTCGTTCGGGGGCGCTGGAGCTGTTGTTGGCCACACCTTTGGCCACAGGGTCGATTCTGCAGGCGCATTGGAAATTCGTGTGGCACCGGTTTCGCTGGATCTTCTGGGCGTTGGTGGGAATGAATCTAGCCCTGCTGGGCGCCGTGATCTTTGATCCCGCCCAGGCTGATCGTTGGGTGACAATCAGGCTGGGACTGCTTATGGGAGGAGCAACGGTTCTGCTCTGCCTGGATTTGCAGGCCGTACGATGGGTGGGTCTTTGGAGCAGCCTACGCGAACCGCATCAGCTCCGGGCGTTTGGTCGCACAGTGATTCGCGTGTTTGCGGTTCCTTGGGGGTGCGTGCTGTTTTTCGTGCTGCTCATCTCCCAGCGGGACATGAAGTCGGAGACTATGGTGGTGTGCTGGGGATGTTATATGGTCATCAGCGTGCTCACTTCGCTCCTCGCCATGGCACGGCCGCGCCGGGAACTGCGGCAGGCTTTCCGTCGTTTGGCGGCCGGCGAAAACATGCAGCGGCGGGCGCCAGGGCAGTCGCCCGGCCCCGCCCAGGTCTATCCGGCGAACTCACTGCCAAGCCACACGCAAGCCTCATGACCTTCCTGCCCATTGTGGTTCGCGAACTGATCGAAGCGGCGCGACGCCGCGGGACCTATTGGATTCGAGTGGGCGCGGCCGGAGCGGGCATGCTGGTGGGGTGCTGGATCCTGCTGATCCCCGGGATGACAACCCCCCAAACGTTGGGGATGACGCTTTTCGTTCCGCTGGCGGTCATCGTCTATCTCTATTGCATGTTTATCGGGATTTTTCGGACGGCGGACTGTTTGAGCGAGGAGAAGCGGGAGGGCACCCTGGGGTTGTTATTCCTGACTGATCTCAAAGGCTACGACGTGGTGCTGGGAAAACTGGTGGCGAGTTCGCTGCACGCGTTTTACGGGGTGCTGGCCATCTTGCCGGTGATGGCCATTCCGTTATTGGTGGGTGGAGTGACAATCGATGAATTCTGGCGCGTGGTAGTCGTGGCGCTGAACATGTTGTTGTTTTCGCTGGCGGTGGGCATGTTTGCGTCGTCGATCAGCCGGGATGAACGACGGGCGATGGTGGTGGCATTTGTGATTTTGTTTTTCTTTGCGGCGGGGCTGCCGATGCTGGGGGGATTTCTGTATGACCGCGCCCGGGGTTACTCTGAGATCCTGTTCACGTTGAGCCCGGGCTATGCAGCGGTGATGGCGTTCGAGGCGCCTTACCGGGGTGCGCCTTTCAATAACTATGGACTTTCGATTGGGGTGACGCATGCGCTGAGCTGGCTCTTGCTTTGCGTGGCCTCGATCATTGTGCCTCGGACCTGGCAGGATCCAGCGTTGGGCGCCGCGGCCACACGCCGGCGCGAGCGACTGCACGATCTCCGGATGGGGTCGCGGGAGCGCCGGTCGCTGGCGCGCCGAAAGTGGCTCGAGTTGAATCCGGTGCTTTGGCTGGTGGCCCGCCATCGCATGAAACGTGTCGCGGTCTGGGCTTTGCTGGCGGGCGGCGTTTTGATCTGGATGGCGGGTTTGTTTTTCGCCCCGCACGACTGGAAGGATGAAGAGGCTTACATCCTGACCGCGGTGGTGGCGCATACGATTCTCAAGTTTTGGGTGGCGACAGAATCCTCGCGCCGGTTTTCGTTGGATCGGCAAAGCGGCGCGCTGGAGTTGCTTTTGTCCACGCCGCTTTCGGTGCAGGAGATCGTGCGTGGCCTGATGATGGGCCTGGAACGTCAGTTTGGCGGGCCCCTGCTGGTCGTGCTCTTGAGCGATTTCACTTTTATGATGGCGGGGCGGCGTTCGGCGGAATGGGTTACCCTTTGGCTGGTCCTGATGGTCGTGCTGGTGGCGGACTTACTGACGTTGGGCTGGCTGGGGATGTGGCGCGGATTGAACAGCCGTCGTCCCAATCGGGCGGCTTCCGGTCTTTTGCTTCGGGTGCTGGTCTTGCCCTGGGTGCTGTTTCTCCTTTGCCTCACGGCGGTCGCCTTATCCGATGCGTTCGCCCGGGAGTTATTTGGCCGGATCGACTGGGATGGCAAGACCTGGATCATTTTTGGGGGCGTGCTAAGCCTGGTCGTGGACGGTTTCTACATGTTTCCCGCGCAACGGCGTCTGCTCGAACAATTCCGCGGCGTGGCTGCGCAACGATTCACCACGAAGGGAGGCGGATGAGATTATGACGGTCGGGGCGCGCCCCATTGTCGGCCGGGAACTGCTGGTGGCGGCGCGGCGCAGCAGCACGTATTGGGCAAGATTTCAGGCGGCCCTGATGGCCTTAGTGGTGGCGGGACTGATCGTGGTGGACCAAACGATGTCGCCCAGCGCACCCGCCGTCATGGGAGCGCGCTTGTTCCGGACGTTATCCTTTCTGGCGCTGATTTACGTCATGCTGGCCGCCGTTCGCCTGACTTCGGATTGTTTGAGTTCGGAGAAGCGTGAGGGGACGTTGGGGTTCCTTTTTCTCACGGACCTGAAGCCGCTGGATGTGGTGATCGGCAAACTGACGGCCACGTCGTTATCCGGTCTCTACGGGCTGGCGGCGATCCTGCCGGTGCTGGTCCTGCCGGTGCTCTGCGGCGGGGTCAGCTTAGGAGACGTTTGTCGTCTCGCGGTTTTGCTGCTGAACTCGTTGTTTTTCGCGGTGGCCGTGGCGTTGCTGGTGTCGGCCTGGTGTTGGCAGGCGCGGACGGCCGCCAGCATGAGTTTTCTGATTTTGCTGGCGATTTCGGTGGTGACGCCGGTCGTGGCCGTTTGCGCGGGCGGCCTGGCCTCGCTTTCGGCGGGGGTGGGCCTGTTGAGTCCGCTCACCGCCTGTTGGCTGGCGGTGGGGGGCGGAACCGGTCGGGCGACGGAGTGGTTCTGGGTCTCAGTGCTCCTGACGCACCTGCTGGCATGGTTATGCCTCACGACTTGCGGTCGCTGCCTGCCCAAACTCTGGATGGATCGGCCGGTGGACAAGAACCGGATGCGTTGGCGTGAATGGTGCCGCGGGATGCTCATGGGCAACGCGAGGACGCGCGCAGCCTTTCGCGTCCGGGCGTTGAGACGTAATCCGATTTTCTGGCTGGGGAGCAGGGAGGTGCGGGTGCGTTGGTATCCATGGCTTTTCCTGGGCAGCATCGCGGCGATCATCGGGCTGTCGTGCTGGGGCTTGCAAGTCCGTCGAGTGGATTTGCTTTGGCTGTTGGTGGTGGGCTTCGCGTTGCATTTGTTTTTCAAGCAATGGCTGACGCATTTTGCCAGCAGCGCCTTTGCCACGGATCGTGAGCAGGGCGCACTGGAATTACTGTTATCCACGCCGCTGTCCGTGCGGGATCTGATGGGTGGACATCGGTTGGTGCTGTGGCGGCAGTTCGGCTACCCGCTCTTGTTCCTCGTGCTGATGGAACTGGCCGGCTGGATTTGCGCCTTGGGCGAGGCCGATGCCGATCGTTGGTTAATCTCGGGTTTTTTCCTGGGCGGCATTATCATCTTTGTGGCGGATTTGTGGGCGATGGCCTGGCTGGGATGGTGGATGGGCGCAGTGTCAAGAACGGCCGCGCAGGCTTCCTCGGCCACCGCCCTACGGATCCTGCTGCTGCCGGTGGGGCTGCTGGGCGTCAGCCTGCTGACGGTCCATTTGGTGTGGAACATGCCGGAAACAGTTTTCCTGTGGATGAGTGTCTTCGTTTACGTGTTTATCAGTGTGGGGATCGATGGCTGGTTTGGGGGCCGGGCGCGGCACCGGCTGTTGACCGAACTGCGGGTCGTGGCCGTGGAACGTTACGCATCAGGGGACACCAGGCCGGGTTCCTGGGCGAAGTTGAGGCGAATCTTGTGGAGCCGATGAAGAGGGATGAGACGGAAGATGTTTAAGATGTTTAAGATGTTTAACGTGCTGACTGCTGTAGCGGCGGTCTGCGACCGCCGATCTTCCGTTCCACTTTCTCGTTGTGGCGGTCATAGACCGCCGCTACAGCACTGAGCCGCTAAAAACCTAGATGACCTTTCTGCCCATTGCGGATCGAGAGCTGCGCGTGCGCGCGCGACTGCGCAGCACCTATCGGTTTCGTATGATTGTCGCGGTCGGTGCGTTTCTGTTGGTCGGCCTGCTGGTGGCGGTGGGCGGACAAAATCAAGCCGGCGGACGCTACGGCAAAATGATCTTCGAAACGATGGCGTGGCTGTCTTTCGGGTTTTGCCTGCTCGAAGGGGCGCGCAACACGGCCGATTGTCTGAGCGCAGAGAAGCGGGACGGAACGCTGGGGCTTCTTTTTCTGACGGATTTGCGCAGTTACGATGTGGTCTTAGGCAAGTTGATCGCGTCATCCCTCAACAGTTTTTATGGGTTGCTGGCGATTTTCCCGTGCATGGCCATCTCGCTCTTGATGGGCGGGGTGACTTTTGCGGAGTTCTGGCGTCTGGTGCTGGTGTTAGGGAGCACGCTGTTTTTTTCTCTGACGGTTGGGCTGCTGATCTCGGCGGCGAGTCGCGACGAGCGGCGGACCTGGTCGATGACCTTGGGGCTAGTCTTGGGAACGGCGATCGTGCCGCAGTTGCTGTTGTGGTATCGGCCATGGGCGAACACCTGGGTGGCCTGGCTGGGACCGGCGGCCGCGTTTCAAGGGGCGATGGACGCGGCCTATGGCATGGATGCGGAACGGTACTGGATGTCCATCTTGCTGCTGCAAGTGGCGGCGTGGGGATGTTTGATTGGGGCCTGCTGGATTCTCCCACGGACCTGGCAGGATCGGGTCGTGGTGGAAAGTCGCTCGCGCTGGTGGAGATGCGGCCCTCGGGCACAGGCGCCGGGCGGATTCAATTCGGAGCGGCGGGCCATGATCCTCGGGGGCAACCCGGCCGTTTGGCTGGTGATTCGTGGGCAACGCCGCCAGACCTTGCTGTGGCTGGTGTTGGCAGTGACCCTGGGCGGCGCTGTGACGGCCTGGCTGCTGACGTCCGGATCGTTGGGAACCGGGATTGGGATTCTGGCCGTGATGTTTCTCTTGCATATGGGACTGGCCTTTTGGGTGTCGACGGAGGCGTGCCATTTGTTTGCGGAGGCCCGCGATGCAGGAACATTGGAGCTGCTGTTGTCGACGCCGCTTTCTGCCAAAGAGATTGTGGAAGGCCATTACGAAGGGCTTAAACAATTGTTCCTCCGTCCCGTGGCCGTTTTGTTGACGGTGGAAACCATCATGCTGGCGGCTCAGGTTTATTTGCTGGGGGCCGCCGAGGATGCGCCGTGGGGCGCGTGCATTGCCGTGCTGGTGGCGGTGGGGTTTGTTATTCTCTCCTGGGCCCTCGATTTGGTGGCGGTCGCTCGCTACGGATTGTGGCAGGGATTGGCCAGCCGCAAACCCGCCACGGCTGTCACCAAAACCGTGTTGTATGTGTTGATCATCCCTGTTTCCTGTGGGGTGGTCTTTACCTTGGGGCTGCTCCTGCCGGTGATCGGCCTGGTGAAGAACCTGGTTTTTATCAATTACGCCCAGGAACAGATGCGACGAAACTTTCGTCCGTTGCTGACCGGGCGCTACGGCTGGGCGCAAGAGAAAGAATATGTCGACAAGGCGCCGCCCACGCGCCAGCCGCGTCGCGACGTGTTGCCATCCGTCCTGCCGCGTTAACGGTCTTCTGCGAAAAAGCCGGCGACGATCGGGCGGTGATCCGAACCGACGCCCCAGTTGGCCAGCGCCTGGACATAGGTATCTGCTTTGTCCCATTCCCGAGCCATCCCGGCGCTCAACAGGATATAATCGATCCGGCTGAACGAATCTTCCTTGGCATAATAATGAGTCCAGGTGACACGCCGGGCCAAAGACATCGAGATGGATTCGGCCTGAGACGCGCCGCGCGGCTCTCCAGTCTCTCGTTCGGCTGGACGCGTATCGATCAAAGCATGACGCCCTCGGCCGATGACCGCGCGCGTGGACTTGGAATCCTGCGTGTCGTTCAAGTCGCCCAGGACGATCAGGTTCCGGTTCGGCCAAGTCTGCAGCAAAGCCGTGATTTTGTCGCGCAGAATCAAGGCCTCTTGTTCGCGCAGTTCCGCCTCGTCGGCCTCCGGCACAGGCCGGCGAGATTTGAGGTGCGCCGTGATCAAAGTGAATTCGTACTGGTCATTGACTCGAATATCGACCTCGGCCAAACCGCGGCTGACGCGGAAGCGGCGTCCGAACAGCAGGAACGATTCGTTGGTATGCGGATGGCGGCGGGTGATAGGAAAGCGGCTCAGGATAGCGACATGGATGTTGGTGTCCCAGCCGCTGACGTGCTCCCAAAACGGATAAATCAAACCTTCGGCCTGCAGGGAGGCGCGCAGTTCGAATAACGCGTTGGTGGAACCCATTTCCTGCAGAGCGAGCACATCCGCGTTGAGCAGCCGGAGGTTTTCCCGGATCTGGGCCTTGGCTTCCGCCGTTTTGGGATGGCGATTGCCGATGAGTTGGTCCAGATAATTTTCGAGATTATAGGTGGCGACCCGAAAATGGACCGGAGCGGCCGCGGTGGCGGCGGCAGGCTGGGCGTCCTTGGGAGATATTCCGGCCAGCAGGATGAAAAAAAACGCGACGCAGCGCAACCGGCGGGCTTTAACCTTCATGGCGGCGACGCTCATAGGAAAAGAAATTGGCCATGTCAACCCAAGTTTTGCTTTTAGATTTTGATTTTCATCTTGAGGACGTTCGTTGGGCTGTCGATACTGAGTTAGCATTCGGCGAGGAACGCATCGGAGCGGCCTCGGCGATGGATCTTTGGAATCCGATTGCAGGATTTGCTCGAGGTTTTGTCCGATTTTGGATTAACCCTGCCATGTTCGTGATTACGAACAAAGTCCCTGAACCGTAAGTTAGAAAAACTCGGAGCCCTAACTTCGCCGGCCACCGACAGGCCTTGACTGGAAGTCGAACGCCGCCGATTCGGTTCCACCTGTTCCTAGTCGTTCAAGGGAACTGTTCGCACACGGCATTACGGTGGGGTTTTCTTGTTTTTGGGAGGACGTGCGTCGGACTCTAACGAAACGGGGCCTCAGAGCGGCAAGGCACTCCAAGGCGCCCAATCTTGCAAAGAATCGTCCTCGCCTTGCTGGTCTGAGGCTCTGCCTCGTTAGCCCCAGAGGGCCGGCGTAGCCCGAAGCTTCGTGAGCAACCGCGCGTCGGCGGAGGGAAATTCGTATTGAGCCAATTCCTCGGCCTGGATCCAGGCCAGGGCAGCGCAGCCCAACGCTCGCGGTTCGTGTCGCAACCATTCGCACCGAAAGAAGCGCAGGAAAACTGTTTTCTCCGGGTAAACGTGTCGGACAGAATCAATCTCCTCGCGGACGGCCACTTCGATGCCGAGTTCCTCCAGCAACTCACGCTTCAGGCAGCTTTGGAAGGATTCGGTCGGCTCGCGTTTGCCGCCGGGAAACTCCCATAAACCCGCCAGATGCCCGCCGGCCGGCCGCTGGGTGATCAGCAAGCGGCCGTCCCGAAAGATCAACCCTGCGGCCACCTCAACAGCAGCGCTCACAGCCCCTGTCCTAACGCCCGACGCTTTTGTAGATGAAGCCGAGTTCTTCCATTTCCTTCGGGTCAAAAAGATTTCGGCCATCGAACAGGATCGGGTGCGTGAGCAGATGACGGGCCCGCTCCAGGTCGAGCTTTTTGAACACCGGCCATTCGGTGGCGATGACCAACGCGTCGCAGCCTTCCGCCACATCGTTCATGTCATCGACATAGGTGACATTCTTGAGCAGGTCCTTGGCCTTTTCCATGGCCTTGGGGTCATGGACCCGCAGGATGGCGCCTTCCCGCTGCAAACGTTGGCAAAGCTCGATGGCAGGACTGAGCCGCACGTCGTCGGTGTTTTGTTTAAAAGCCAGGCCCAGCACGCCGATTCGTTTGTCTTTCAGGACCCAAAGTGTTTCGGCGATCTTCTTGAGGAACCGCTCCATCTGATCGGCGTTGATGCGCTGCACTTCGCGCAGGAGCCGGAAATCGTAGCCCAAATGTTCTGAGATCTTGATAAACGCGCTCAGATCCTTTGGGAAACAACTCCCGCCGAAGCCCAGGCCGGCATCCAGGAACCGGCGGCCGATTCGAGCGTCCATGCCCATGCCGTTGGCCACTTCCTGGACGTTGGCTCCTGACGCCTCGCAGATCACCGAGATGGCGTTGATGTAGGAAATCTTTAAGGCCAGGAATGAATTGGCGGCGTGTTTGATGAGTTCGGCGGAATTGATATCGGTGACGATGATGGGGGCACCGAAGGGGGTGTAGATCTCCTTCATGGCGGACACCGGGCGCTGGCTGCGAGCGCCGATCACCACCCGATCGGGTTTCATGAGATCTTCCACCGCAAAACCTTCGCGGAGAAACTCCGGGTTACTCACCACGTCGAAGTCCACCCGGGCCTTGCAATAACGCTTGATGGTCTCGGCCACCTTATCGCCGGTCTTGACCGGCACCGTGCTTTTGTCGACCACAATCTTATAGGTGGTCATGGCACTGGCGATTTCGCGCGCGACTCCCTCGATAAAACTCAAGTCGACCGACCCGTCGGGTTGAGGCGGCGTGGGCACCGCGATGAAAATCACGTCGGAATTATGCACTCCGTCCGCCGTGCTGGCCGTAAAACGCAGGCGCCCTTGGGCCACGTTCTTCTTGACCATCTCTTCCAACCCCGGTTCGTAGATCGGAATCCCCCCTTCCTGCAGGAGCTTCACTTTCTCCACGTTATTATCGACGCAGATGACGTGATGACCGACCTCGGCAAAGCAGGCGCCGGTGACCAAGCCCACGTATCCTGTTCCAATGATGGTCAGCTTCATAAACGGCAAAACTTGTTATCGCTCCAGCCTCCATCGGCAAGAGCACAGAACCCTGAACCCGCTTTCAAGCAGATCCTACTTGGTCCCCGGGGCCGCCGGAGGGGACGGCAGGGCCGCCGGAGGGGACGGCGGGGTCGGAGACGCCGGGGGTTGGGCTGGAGTCCCTGCTGCCGGCACGGGCGACAACTTGATCGAAGGCGCCTGACCGGTTGTCCCCAGACGATTGGTCAGCGTGATCCGTTGAACATTCGAAGTGGCTCCGGCCATGCTGCCCGTGGCTGCGCTCATCCGATTGCTCAAGGCCATCTGCAACGTATTCGCCGGCATATTCGGCGGCGCCGGCGGCGCAATCGGCTCGCGCAATTTGGCCAGCTCCGGACGTTGCTTGAGCAGATCTTCCTGACGCATGCTGGCCTCCATGGCCAGGGCGCCGCCCATCCCGTTCTTCATCAGCTCGTCGTAGATCCGGAATGATTCCTCGGGCTTGGTCCCTTCATAAAGCCGCGCCAGGTCAAGTTTGACTTCCTCCGCAATGCCCGCTTTGGTGAATCGGTTCCGGAGATCCTCGAACTTGGCCGTGGCTTCGTTGGTCTTGCCGTCGGCCAGAAGACACTTGGCGATGCCCAAGTTGGCTTCGGCGGTCCAGGCGCTGCTGGGATATTCCCGTAGCAATTCGGCGAAGCGTTTCTGGGCTTCGGCATAGCCGCCGGCCGCTGGATCGGAAAAAGCAAGTCCGGCGCTGACCAGCAAAGCCCGCGCAGCCGCCTGGGTCCCCTTGTGGTCACGCGCAAATTTCAGCAAAGCCTCCGGCGTGCCGGGAGGAACGGTCCCGCCCGCACTGAACGGCATCTTGATATCGGACAGGTCCCGGCTCGCCTGCACCTCCTTATGGATCTGTTGTTGAATCACAATAATGACCACAAAGAGCACCACCAGAACGGCCACGCCGCCGATGAGCAACCGGCGCTTATTGACCTCAAGCCAAGTCAATAAACCCATCAACCCGCTTGAATGCGATGCATCTGAATCCATAAGGGCGTGGAATCTTCCGGGCGTCGCTCAAAAAGGCAAGACGGAAATGGCAGGTGGGCAGGGGGAAAAGCGGAAAGCGGAAAGCGGAAAGCGGAAAGCGGCCTGCCACGCCGAAGCCGCACGGCGAAGGCGGGAAAGCGGAACCCGCCTCTCTGGTAGCAGCCTGCTCTGAGCCTGCCGAGGGCCGAAGTCAGGAGGGCGCGTTTCGATCGGGAGAGGCGCCGTTTACCATTCACGAGGCTGGCAAATATCGGCCAAACGCCTACAGTGCAGCTTCCCGGTGCAATTTTTGGCCAAAGAACCAGAACCAGAACCAGCAGGACACGGGCGACGCTGGCCGGCTTGGGGTTTCCTGATCCTCGCCGCCGCCAGCCAACTCACCTCTACGCCAGTCCTGCCCGGGGCCAATGGGCCCCTGATTCCGTTGGCCAACGCCCCGGGCGCCGCCCTTTTCACCAGCAACCTGGTGCATCAGGTTCGCCTCCAGATCTCCAGCGCCAACCTGCAATCTCTGCGCGACGAACCGCGCCATGACATCCGCGCCCAGGTGACCCTCAACGGCTCGACCTACTCCAATGTTGCCGTTCATCTCAAGGGCAGAACCGGCAGCTTCAGATCCGTCGACAATAAACCCGGCTTTACCCTGGACTTCGACCAATTCGAAAAAAAACAGGCCGTCCAGGGCCTGACCAAGCTGCATCTCGACAATTCAGTCGAAGACCCGGCATGCCTCAACGCCTGTCTGGGAGCCGAACTATTCCGGCGCGCCGGGCTGCCTGCCGTGCGGATGACGCGCGCCGAGGTGGAACTGAACGGCCGGTCCCTGGGCCTTTACGTGTTGCGCGAAGGATTTACTCGGCAATTCCTGGCGCTCTACTTCCACAACTCCACTGGGCCCTTCTATGAACCAGTCGGGGCTCCGGACGGACCACGCTGGCGTTGCGTGTTTGGCCCGGTCGACCAGGCTTTAGCGGACCAATCATTGCAGGCTTTGACCGGAGCCTGCCGCGAGCCCGATCTGGCGCGGCGGCGGGAGCAACTATTCAGTTTGGTCGATGTAGACCGGTTCCTCACTTTTATGGCTCTGGAAATCATGTTGAGCCATCGCGACGGGTATTGTCTGGCGGCAAATAACTATCGGATCTACCGGGAGCCAACCAGCGGCCGCTTCATATTCCTGCCTCATGGCATGGATCAATTATTCGGCCGGCCTGACCTCCCGTTGCACCCCTATTTCAGTGGACCAGTGGCCCATGCGCTTATGGAAATCCCCGAGATCCGTCAGCAATACCAAGAGCGCGCCGGACAATTGTTCACCAACCTGCTTAACCCGCACCTGACGGAGTTGGCTGCCCAATTGGCCGTCCCTGCCGCTCAGAGTCGGCACCTCAACAAAGCGGAACGGCAACAACTCCAGACCGCCAACGAAACTCTCCAAAGACAGATCGCAGAACGCTTGAAGGTTCTGGCGCGCCAACTGCAGGAACCATTCCAGCCGGAACCTGTCCGGTTTACCGATGGCAAGGCCGGGCTGGAGAATAGCTGGCGGGCAGTCGATATCCCGGCGGGCGCACAGTTGGACCAAGCATCAGGTCCCTCGCGAGGCCGTTGTCTGCACATTCGCGCCGGGCCCATGACGGCGGCCTCCTGGCGGACTTCCCGTTGGTTGGAGCCGGGTCGTTATCGTTTCGAGGGTCAAGCCTGCACCGCTGGGGTCCGGCCCTTGCCCAACGGCCGCAACAAGGGAGCTGGCATCCGCGTTACAGGCGTGTCTGCCCGGGCCCCATATGAGCTGGTCGCGGACTCGGCCTGGACCCGGTTGGAGGTCGAATTCGACGTCGCCGGGCCGGGCGGCGACCGGGAACTGGTTTGCGAACTACGCGCCATCGCCGGAGAGGCCTGGTTCGATTTGGCGTCGCTGCAGCTGATCCGGCTGAAATGAGGGCCGTTGCGCCCTATCTCTGCGGTTGACTCCGTGAGGAGATCAGGTAGGGTGCAACCACTCTCGGCTCGAAGATTCGAACCAAACCGTTTGTGTTATGAACTGGAAACGCTCTCAGAATTCCGCCTTCACCTTGATCGAGCTATTGGTGGTTATCGCCATCATCGCCATCTTAGCGGGGCTGCTGCTACCGGCCTTGGCCCAGGCCAAGAGAAAGGCCAAACGCGCCCAGGACATGAATAACCTCAAGCAGATAGGCCCGGCCTTCCGGATGTGGTCCGGTGACAACGACGGCAAGTTCCCCTGGCAAGTCTGGGCTTCGGAAGGTGGCACTCGCACCGCCAGCGTCCAGCTCCCTGACCCCAACAATCCATTTACTCCGGCGGCGGCCCCGCCCGGAAGCGGCATTAATTACGCCGAGTGGGTCGATCATTTCCGCTCCTTGTCGAACGAGCTCATGACTCCCAAAATCCTCGTTTGCCCCGAAGACCGCGCCAAGGTCCCCGCGGAAGAATGGTGGAACATGTCCGGAGCTGAAAATGTCAGCTATTTCGCCGGCATCTCCGCCGAGGAAAGCAAACCCCTCACCATGCTCAGTGGAGACGGGAACCTGATTGGCGGCGGTGGCGGCCTCGAGCCTTCCTGGAACACTTTTGCGGGTAATTCCATCGACGCCGAGTGGGACGGCACCTTGCATAACAACAGCGGTCACGTGCTCCTCTCCGATTCCAGCGTCAGCTTCATGAGCACCGGCGAGTTGCGCAACCATATCGGCGCCATCATCGCTTCGGGCGTGACCAACGTGGTCATCTCCAAGCCGCAGGGTTACCAGTAACCGCTCGCGCAACCCGCAACTTGGGTAGTTGATCCTGGTCGATCGACTTGGTCGATAATCGAACTCGACAAGGCTGGCCGACCAAGATGACCGGCGGCCGCCGTTCTCCTATCGGACGCACATTGGACCCATGAACCCAAACCAATCTCACGTAGCAGCCGAGGTAACGAGGTACACCCTGAGCTTGTCGAAGGGCTCTGATCTTTTTTCCGACGAACGCGTTGGGATAGAGTGAGCCCCTTCGACAAGCTCAGGGCAGGCTTCCTGACGTCGGCTGCTACCTGAGAGGGGTCGATTCATGGAGAGCCTCCATCTGCACATGACGTGCATGCGCATTGGGGCCATGAACCTACAAGCACCACAAACGCTGGGCTCACTCCGCGCTTGGATCAAGTGCTGGTCTTCTGTTAGAAAGATCGCGTGGGTTCCCGCCAGAAAACCATGGCCAGCAGGACCAGGCAGACCTTGTGGGTCTACCTCGCGTGGCTGGCGCTTCTACACCTCAAAGCAGGCAACGATGCAACCGCGCAGCAGGGTTCGGGAGAACCGCGCGCGCATTGGGCCTTCCAGCCCGTGCGCAGTGTCGCTCCGCCTCATCCTCAAACCACCGCCTGGATGCGCAACCCGATCGACGCATTTATCCTCGACGGACTCGAGAAGGCCTCGCTTTCGCCGGCGCCGCGGGCGGATGCGGCGCAATTGATCCGGCGCCTGACCCTGGCCTTGATCGGGCGGCCCCCTTCGCCGGAGGAATTGGAAGCCTTCGTGCGGGATCCTTCGGCAGACGCCTATGCGCGTCTGGTGGATCGCCTGCTGGATTCGCCGCAGTACGGTGAACGTTGGGCGCGACATTGGCTGGACCTGGCGCGTTACGCTGAGAGCGACGGTTTCGAGCACGACGCCATTCGTCCGGCGGCCTGGCGTTACCGCGATTATGTGATCCAATCCTTTAACGGGAACAAACCGTACGACCGCTTCATCGCTGAACAAATCGCCGGAGACCTGTTGTGGCCGGAAACGCCCGCAGCGCTGGTCGCCACAGGCTTCAACCTGCTCGGACCAGACATGGTGGACTCCGCCGACCAGGTCCAGCGCCGGCTGAACACGCTCAATGACATGACGGATACGACGGGCGCCGTGGTGATGGGACTTACCTTCGGGTGCGCGCGTTGTCATGATCACAAGACCGAGCCGTTCACCCAGCGAGATTACTACCAACTGCAGGCGTTCTTCGCCCCGGCAAGTTTTCAACGCGAACGTCCTGTCCCCACGCCGGAGGAGCAACGGATCTACGACGTCGCCATGCGCGGGTACGACGCGCAAACCGGCGATTTTCGGCGCGCCATCTCCGCGCTGGAAGCACCAGCCCGCCAGCATTTGCTGGATGAAAAATTGTCGAAGCTCTCCGAGGACGCCCAACTGGCTCACCGCACTCCGCCAGCCCAACGCACCCGCGAACAGGAAGGCACCGTGCAGGAAACCGCCCCCATGATCCAGGTGACCGACCGTGAAGTGGAGAAAGCGCTTGCACCCGAACAACTGCGCCAACGCAAGGAACAACTGGCCAAGTTGAATCGTGTGCCCAAACCCACTCCACTGCCCCTGGCCATGATGCTGCAATCTTCCAACGGTCCCTCGCCGAAAACGTTCATCCTGGCCCGCGGCGATTACAACAACCCGCGGGAGGAAGTCGCGCCCGGTTATCCGGCCGTGCTCTGCCGGTTGAAGAAGGCGGAGTTGCCCGCAGACCCTGCCCCTGCCCCCGGCTCTCCTCGCCTTAACCGTGACGCCTTGGCCAAATGGTTGACCCGTCCTGACCATCCGCTCACCGCCCGCGTGCTGGTGAATCGGATCTGGCAACATCACTTCGGGCGCGGACTGGTGGCCACCCCCAGCGACTTTGGCACGCGCGGCGCGGCTCCGTCGCACCCGGAGCTTCTCGACTGGCTTGCCGCCGAATTCATCCGGAGCGGTTGGCATCTCAAGCAGCTGCACCGACTAATCCTCAATTCCAGCGCGTACCAACAGAGCGCCACCGCGACGCCCGACACCCTGGCCCGGGACCCGGACAACCGTTGGTTCTCGCGCCAGACCCGGACCCGGCTCGAGGGAGAAGTCATCCGCGACAGTCTCCTCGCCATCAGCGGACGTCTTAACGGCGCGCAGTTCGGGCCCAGTGTCTTCCCGCCCATCCCGGCCGACATCACGCGCACCTCCAAGAATTGGACCAGCGACCCCGAGGCCGCCGCCCATATGCGCCGCAGCATTTACATCTTTGCCCGGCGCAACCTGCGTTTTCCCTTCCTGGAAGCCTTCGACAGTCCAGACAGCAACCTGAGTTGCCCCGAACGCGGCCGGAGCACGACCGCGCCCCAATCGCTGACGCTGCTTAATTCTGACGACGTGATGGAAGCGGCCGGAGCGACCGCGGAACGCGTGCGGAGGCAGGCGCCGGATCTCAACAGCCAAATCCAATACGCCTATCGCCTTATCCTCAGTCGTCCTCCCACGCCAAAGGAGTTGGCCTTGTCGCGGCAGTTCATCAAAACGAGTGATCAACGCCAGCTCGATTCGGACCGGACCCAGCCCCAACCTGAGCAGGGGAAGAATGATCGCAACGCCGCCCAACCGCCGCCCGGGCTCCGTGAATTTTGCCGGGCGCTTTTTAACCTGAACAGCTTTGTGTATGCAGAATGACCGTCCGTGTTCATGTCCGGGTCCGTCAGGCGGCTGGCCGGGGCCGCCCACGAGCCGCCGCAGGTTCCTTGAACGAGCCGGTGGCGGTTTGGGGCTGATCGCCCTGGCCACACTCCTGCAGGAGCAAGGGCTGCTGGCCCGCGCCGCTCCAGCGCCTGTGCCAAGTCCACTTGCGCCCAAGCCCCCTCACTTTGCCGCAAGAGCGCAGCGGGTGATCTTCCTGTTTATGTCCGGGGGCCCGAGTCACGTGGACTTGTTTGATCCCAAGCCGGAACTGATCCGGCTGGCCGGCCAGCCGATCCCGGAATCGTTCGGCACGTTCAAGACCCGGCGCAATGTGGCCAAGAACAAATTGCTCCCGCCGTTGCGCCGCTTTCGCGCCCGCGGCCAATCAGGCATGGAGATCTCCGATTGGCTGCCGCACATCGCGAGTCATGCTGATGAACTGTGCCTGTTGCGCGGTTGCTACGGGGATAGCGTCACTCATCCGGAATCGGTTTACCTGATGAACACCGGTTCGATCCTGATGGGACGGGCCAGCCTGGGCGCGTGGGCCACTTACGGGCTGGGCACCGAGAACCAGAATCTCCCAGCCTTTGTGGTGTTACCTGACCCGGGCGGTTGGGTAAAAGGGGGCGCTCCCGCCTGGAGCAATGGCTATCTGCCGGCCGCTTTCCAGGGCACGCTGCTGCGGGGCGGTTCCGCGCCCATCCTGCATCTCAACACTCCAGCGGGGGTGAGTTCGGAGCAACAAGCCGCCACCGTCGAGTTCATCAATCAACTCAATCGCCAGGATCTGCTGGCCGGCGACGAACAATCGGAGCTGGCAGCGCGCATTGCCGCTTATGAACTGGCCTTTCGCATGCAGGCCCACGCCCCCCGCGTGGTTGACCTCTCGTCCGAATCACCCGCCACGCGCGAACTTTATGGTCTGGACAAGAAAATGACGGCCGAGTTCGGCACGCGCTGTCTGTTGGCCCGCCGGCTGATCGAAGCGGGCGTCCGGTTTGTGCAGATTTACTGCGGGGATACCAACGGTTGGGATGGCCATTCCGATATGGAAGGCAATCATTCCAGACTCTGCGCCGCCAGCGATCGGCCGATCGCCGCGCTGCTCACCGACCTGCGTGCCCGCGGTCTGCTCGACTCGACCCTCCTCATTTGGGGCGGCGAATTCGGACGCATGCCCATGAGCGAGGGCTCCGACGGACGCGACCATAATCCACATGGTTTCTCGATGTGGCTAGCCGGCGGAGGCGTGCACCCCGGACAGATCATCGGCGGAACCGATGCCCTCGGCCTGCGCGCCACCACCGACAAAACTCACGTGCATGACATTCACGCCACCATCCTGCATTTGCTCGGGCTCGAGCATGAACGGCTGACTTTCCGGCGCAATGACCGGGACGAACGACTCACGGACGTAGCGGGGCAAGTCATCCGGCAGGCGGTGGGATAGGGCTGGTTCCTGGTTCCTGGTTCCCGGTTCCTGGTTCCTGGTTCCCGGTTCCCGGTTCCTGGTTCCTGGTTCCTGGTTCCTGGTTCCTAGTTGCTGGTTGCTGGTGGCTGGTTGCGCTTTCCCAAAGTTTCAGGGTGGCGGGCCTATGGGCACAGGCGCCGGCTCTGGACGAGAGTTCCCGGCGCGCTAAACCTACATCAGCCCAAAGGGCTGGACCATCGTAGACGAGGGCAACGCCCTCGGTGATGGGCCGAAGAAGTCCCGTGCCCTGAAAGGGCACTCCAAATGCGATGACGAACGACGCGGAGCGCACCGCACTGATGACGTGAATCTTGTCGAATTCAACCAGCACGGCTTCCTCGACGAAAGATTTAGACCACTCATCTCCGCCGGTAAATGCGCACGTAATCCACCGTCATGGTCTGCGGAAAACTCGTGGCAGCGTCCGGGTTGCCTGGCCAGTTTCCTCCCACCGCCACGTTTAAGATCAGATGAAACCGCTGATCGAAAGGCGCCGGAAAATCCGCCGAACGCCGCGTCCAGTTGGTTTGCGTCTGGTACAGTCGATCATCGACATACCAACGCATCGCGCCGGGATCCCAATCCAGACGGAACACATGGAAATCGTCGGCGAACGATCCGGCGGCCAACACGGTGTTGGTGCCTCGAGACCGATGGCGTCCAGTGCGATCGCTGTAATGCAGCGTGCCGTGGACTTTGTTGGGCTCGTGACCGAGTAATTCCATGATGTCGATCTCGCCGCTGTGCGGCCAAGCACCGTATTTCTCGTCGGTGGGCAGAAGCCAGATGGCCGGCCAGAGACCCCGCCCGCCCGGCAACCGCGCCCGAATGTCCAGGCGCCCATAACGCCAGTCGCCTTTGCGCCGCGTCCGAAGGCGGGATGAGGTATACTCGCGGGTGCCTCCAGGGCCGGTGTACTGTTCGTGCCGCGCCTCGATATTGAGCATGCCGTCTTTGACCCGCACGTTGTTCGTCACGTAATACTGCAGTTCCTTGTTCCCACCGCCATTGGCGTTAACTTCGAACTCCCACTTGCTCAAGTCGAGGGATGGACCGGTAAACTCATCGCTCCAAACCAACTCCCATCCGGCCAAATCGGCCGCCTGGGCAGGAGCGCAAGCCATGCCGATGACAAGGAAGGCCAGTGCCAGCAGAGGAACGGGACGCATCTGCCATTGATACGCGGAACAAGACCAGCTGACGAGCCGGAAGTCGGTTGGTTCCCGGTTCCCGGTTCCTGGTTGCAACTGTAGCTGGTGATTGGGTTTTCTCTTCAGGCGATGGGGCCAGCCCAACCGGCAATCGCAAATCGCAAATCGCCTACCCCTTGTTTCCGCTTTCCGCTTTCCGCTTTCCCGGCTTCGCCCTACGGGCTACGCCGTGGCAGGCCGCTTTCCGCTTT
>DATLUX010000036.1:0-40506 GCA_035577805.1 Verrucomicrobiia bacterium | reverse complement strand
CACGCATGAAGAGGTCATCACCACGCTCGTGGCAGGCGAAATCAATTCCTATCGGCAGATGCCGAAGAATTTCTATCAGATCCAGACGAAGTTCCGGGATGAAATCCGCCCGCGATTCGGTTTGATGCGCGCGAAGGAATTCATCATGAAAGATGCCTACAGCTTCGACGCCACCGACGAGGCCGCCTTGGTCAGCTATCGCAAGATGTACGATGCCTACCGCCGGATCTTCGACCGGTGCGGTGTGCAGAATTTCCCCGTCGAAGCCGACAGCGGCATCATCGGCGGCAATTATTCCCACGAATTTATGGTCCCCGCCGACACCGGGGAAAACGAGGTCGTTTATTGCGAGTCCGGCGGGTATGCCGCCAACATCGAGAAGGCCACCAGCCGCGGGCCTGTCATCCCCACCTGCACCGAAGCAGCGGGACCGGCGCGGGAAAAGTTTGCCACGCCGGGGGTCGTGACGATTGAGGCGTTGGCTCAGGCGCCCTATGGCGTGGCCCCGGAACGACAGATCAAATCGTTGATCTACCTTGTGGACAGCCGACCGGTGATCGCACTGCTGCGGGGCGACGATCAACTCAATGAAGCCAAGTTTGCCGGAATCCTGGGCAGCGCCCAGTTCCGCGCGGCCAATCCCGAAGAGATTCAAGCTTTGCTCGGCGCCAAACCCGGCAGCCTCGGCGCGGTGGCTGCGACGTTGCCCAAGCAAGCGGCCGGCGTTCGTGTCTATGCCGACCTGGTCCTGCGGGGCGCCACCGCGATGACCACCGGCGCCAACGAGGACGGCGTTCATCTTCGCCACGTTTCGGTGGAACGCGACCTCAATGTCTCGGATTGGGTGGATCTGCGAACGGTGAAAGTGGGCGAATTGGGAGTGGCAACTGGGTTGCCGTTGAAGATTCGGCGCGCCATCGAAGTGGGGCACGTCTTCAAGCTGGGCACCAAATACAGCGAGAAACTCAACGCTTCTTTCCTCGATGAATCCGGCGTGCGCAAGCCCTGCATCATGGGTTGCTATGGCATCGGCGTCACCCGCACGCTCCAGGCCGTCATTGAGCAATGCCACGACAAGGATGGCATCATCTGGCCGCTCAGCGTCGCGCCTTACCCGGTGCTCATTACGCCGCTGGCGGTGGCGCCGGACAGCCCCGTCATGAAGTTGGCCGAGCAGATCTACCGCGAACTGACCGACCGCGGCGTGGAGGTGCTCCTCGACGACCGAGACGAGCGCCCCGGCGTGAAATTCAAGGACGCCGATCTGGTTGGGTTCCCTATCCGAATTGGCCTCGGCGAAAAATCGTTGGCCAAAGGCGAAGTGGAATTAAAACGGCGCGGAGGCGAGTTGACCCCCGTGAAGTCGGCGGACGTTGTGAGCAAAGTGCTGGAATGGCTGGGTTCGTAACGTTCATTTCTCTCGTTGTTTGAGGACTTCTATGGTATCAACACTCCTGCACCCATGCATTGTTGTGTTGCTTCGTTGTTTCTCCGGCCGGGCTGTCTTGGGCTTCTTGCCGCCGCGTTGGCTGTGATGGGCCAAACCGCGGGCGCTCAAACCGTTCTGCTCAATGAAATCCAGGTCTCCAACGGGATCACCTTGGTGGATGAGAACGGAGACACGCCGGATTGGATCGAACTGTTTAATCCAGGTTCAAGTGCAGTCGACCTGAACGGCTGGGGACTATCCGACAGCACCAACGCGCTGTTCAAATGGACCTTTACCAACGCCACCATCGCGCCCGGCGGTTACATGATGGTGTTTGCCTCCGGCAAAGATCGGCAACCGGGCGCCTATCCGGCGGTTAATCCAACTTCGGTCGGGGGATTGCGGGTTTGGTTGCGCGCCGACGCGGTCAACACCAACGACCCGGCCCAGGTGCGTTTGGTCGGCACGGCCTCCTACGTGCGCAGTTGGCGTGATCAAAGTGGCAATGGCCAGCACGCGGGGCAAGGGACCGATGCCTATCAACCACTCTTCGTCCCAAGTGCGGCGGGGGTTGGAGGCGGTCCGGCCTTGCGTTTCGACGGCGCCAACGATCTGCTCGTGCTCTCCAATGTGCCGGCGCAAAACAGTTTTTGTGTGATCGCGGTGGCCCGGCCGACGGTGGGCCATGAGATCGACGCCGCGGGCCCGGCCGGCGTGGGCGGCGTGAGCGGGCAAAGGTATTTGTTTGGCGCCCAGCATGGCGGGGACTTCAACAGTGGAGCGGGCCTGTCCCTCGGTACCAATGGCGCCAGCATTTATGAACATGGCTCGGGTTATATGCCGGCCTTGGCGGTGGTGGCGGCGTCGATCCCGGGCCTGGCGGTGGTCTCGATGAACTATTCCAATCGCCAGCCAGCCTTGTCGGTGCAAAGCACGCTCGGGGCGGTCGGACCTGTCTCGACCCGGAACATCGTCAATGCGCCGGTGGAAATCGGAGCCGGCGCCTACGGCGCGTTCGCGGGTGAACTGACGGAGGTGCTGATTTTCAATCGCCAGCTGACGGACCAGGAACTGCGAGGCATCGAAGAATTCCTGCGCCAGAAATATCAACTGCTCTTTCCGCAGGTGCGTCACACGAATTTCACCCTCGATAAAGATGGCGAGAAGCTGTTCCTGACGCGGCCGACAGGGGAATTGGCGGATTGGTTGCCGGCCGTGGAAGTGCCGCGGGATACGAGTTGGGGCCGTCAACCCGACGGGAGCACCAACCTGTTTTTCTTCGCCAGTCCGACTCCCGGCCTGCCCAATGCAACCCTGGGCGCCACGGAATTCCTCAACAAAGTGAAGTTTTCGGCGCCGGCGGGATTTTATTCGAGCAACGTCACGGTGCAATTGCTGATCACCAATCATCCGTCGGGCACGACCATTCGTTACACGACGGATGGATCTGAACCGAGTTCAAATTCTGTGGCCTACATCGGTCCGCTCGTGCTGGGGCCGCGGGCCGGCACGGCCAATAATCTTTCGACCATACCCACGGCCGGGGGCTGGCAGCCGCCCTTGGGCGAGGTGTTCAAGATGCATGTAATCCGGGCGCGGGCCTTTCGGAGCAACGCCTTGCCCAGCGAAGTGGCGACAGCCAGTTACTGCATCGATCTGCGCGGCCGCGCCCGCTATTCACTGCCGGTGATCTCGCTGGCCACCGACCGCGCCAATTTCTTCGACAACGACCGCGGCATTTATGTATGCGGCAACACGCCCGGGTGCAATTACGCTCAGAGCGGTGATCTGTGGGAACGGCCCTGTCATGTTGAATTCTTCGAGACCAATGGCCTGCGGGCCTTTGCTCAAGAAAGCGGCGTGCGTATTCACGGCAACACCAGCTTCGGGTTCCCGATCAAGGCGCTGCGCCTGCATCCCCTCAATCAGAAGGGCACCGGCCCCTTCGAATACCGGATTTTCCCCGACCTGAACATCGACAAGTTTTATCGCCTGCTGCTGCGGCCCAGCGGTCACGATTATTATCTGACCATGATGCGCGACGGTTTGATGCAAGGTTTGATGCGGGAGACCGGGATGGACATGCAAGCCTATCGACCCGCCATTTTGTTTATCAATGGCGAGTATTGGGGGGTCCATAATTTGCAGGAAGCTTACGACGAACATTATTTCTCCACCCATTACCCGGCGGTGGACGAAAATGCCGTGGACTACATCGAAGGCTATGCGCCGGCGGCTGCCGCCAATAATGGGGACGCCACGCAGTACCACAATTTGATGGCGTTTATGACGGCGAACAGTTTGACCAACGCCTCGAACTATGCCTGGGTCAAAACCCAGATGGAGGTCGACAATTACATCGACTACAAGGTCAGTGAAACGTTTTATTACCGATGGGACATTGGTAATCATCGGCTCTGGCGTCCGCATACCGACAGTGGGCGCTGGCGCTGGATCATCTTCGATCAGGATGTGGGTTATGGAGGATTCTGGAGCGTGCCCCCGGCCTGGCAGTTCCCCATGCTGGCCTACAACCTCGAACCCAATGGACCGTGGACCCAGTATCAGCCCGGCAATGACCACAACGCCCCGCCCTTGACCGTGCAGTTGCGCACGCTGCTCACCAACCCCGAGTTCAAACGGGCGTTCCTCAATCGCTTTGCGGACCTGATGAACAGCACCCTGTCGGTCGAACGCACGTCCGCGTTCATTCAAAGGATGGCGGCGGAGATCTCTCCCGAGATGGCCGAACACACCCGCCGCTGGCGCGCTCCCGCGGATTGGAGTACCTGGACCAACAACGTGGCGGACCTCTACCGATTCGCCAGCGAACGCGCGACCTTCCAACGCCAGCAGATCCTCACCCAGTTCAGCCTGCGCGGAACCGCCACCGCCACGCTGCAGGTCAATGATCCCGCTGCCGGCCAGATCCGCTGGAGCACGCTCTGGCTGGCTCCGCCCACCAACGCGCCCTGGACAGGAATCTACTTTCGCGATGTGCCGGTGACGCTTTCGGCTCAGCCTTATAATGGCTATCGGTTCAAACAATGGCTGGGCGGATTGGTCGGGCCGGCCGCCACCAATTTGACCAATACCCTGGCCATGGCTGGCAATATCAACCTGACCGCGGTGTTCGAACCGTTACCCGACAACGGCGCTCCGGTTCCCTCGCCGCATCCATTGGCTTCCGGTCCGTACGTCTTGTCGAGTTGGGATAGCAACGCGCCGTCCGGCGTGTTTCCTCCGCACATGATCTTTACCCAGACTCCCACCAACGGATTGCCCGACCCCGGATTGATTGTCGAATTCACCAATCTCTGGACCCTTCCGTACAATCGCACCAGCCGCAGTCGTGTTTTGGGACTGGGAGAGGATGGCATCGGCTTTCTGAACACCAGTGATCCGCAAGTCGACGGAGGCGGTTACGTGGGAGCTGCGGTCTTGGGACTCGATACGCGCAGCAGCACCAACGTGGAGGTGGCGTGGCGTGGCGGGACGGTGGCGGCCAACACGCGCGCTTACGCGATTGGCTTGCAGTATCGGGTTGGAACCAGCAATTCCTTTGTGGATCTGCTCGATCCGCTGGCTCAGCCGGTCACTTATTTCCGAAGTTTAACCCCGGGTCACAGCGCCGTCCTGGGGCCGTTCCCATTGCCCAACGTTTGCCTGGATCAACCGTACGTGCAGTTGCGTTGGAAGTATTATTGGGCTGCCGGCACGAGCGGCCCACGGGATGCCTTGCGACTTGACGACATTGTGGTCAGCGGCGCCCGACTCGTGCCGGGCCCCAGCCGCCTGTCCCGCTTAACCGCGGACACGGTCTTGCTCGAAGCCAGCGGCATGGCCGGATTGGATTATGGGGTCCAGGTGTCAACGAACCTGGTGAATTGGTCGCAGGCGGCCCGGGTGCAGGCTTCGCCGAATGGCGCCCTGCAGTGGCGAAGCGCCGTCCGGACCGAAGCGCCGGTTCTGTTCTACCGATGGTCATGGCCGTGATCGGATTGCGGCCGCAGAGAGAGAGGCCCTCAGATGGGCGCAGATTCGCACAGATAAAGGCAGGAGGGCCCGCACCGGACTACTGCGTCCTGAGAACCGAGCACTGAGCACTGAACTCTGGGGCAGAATGCTTACTCCGATTTAACGCGATAGAATCGTGGGGCGAGCCGGGGCGCGGCATCGCGGTAAACGAAGGTGCGGGCGGACGAATGGAATGTCGTGAGCGCGCGCCAATGCGTCAGGTCGGATGAGGACTCGAGGAGATAAGTGCGGTCTGAACCAACCATCAACGTGAGTTCGATCTCTCCACCCGCCAACGTTTCGATCGACCGAAACGACGGGTGCTCCGCCACGTTGTCAAATCGCCAAACGCGCCCTTTGTCGAAGTTATACCTGTCCATGCTGTAAAGATGTCCCTCGGGACTGACCTTCAAATCAATGGCGCCGGAGGAAGCAAACAAGTGGCTGGCCGGACCATTGGTAAACGTGAGCGTCTTGATCTGTCCAAAAAAGTCCGCGAAAAAATAGCTGCCGACATAACCTGCGGGAAAGTTCCGCTCGGGCGGGTTGTAGAAGACACCGGCAGTGATGGCGGCTAGTTGAGAGGGGGTACTGGCATGGTCGTAGGCGTAGAGCGGGTTGCGGAAAGACGAGTTGGTGCCCGGACCCTCGAGAACCGGCCAGCCGAAGTTGGCGCCGCTTTGGCCTTCGTTGATTTCCTCCCAGCTGTGGTCGCCGACATCATTGATCAACATGCGACCGGTGCCCGGCTCAAATGAAAAGCTGAAGGGGTTTCGCAAGCCAAGCGCCCAGATGGCGCGATTGGAACCCGAGGCAACCTGATCGAACGGGTTGTCCGCTGGAATGGACCCGTCGGGATTGATCCGGAGTATTTTCCCGAACAGGTTGCTCAGCACTTGTGCGTTAGTTTGGGTCCGGAAGTTGTCTCCGACGCTGGCGTAAAGTTTTCCGTCAGGTCCGAAATGAAGATCACCGCCATTGTGAAAGGAGGAATCCTGGACGTCGCCCGTTTCCAAAAGGAGCAGCTCACTGCCCGGCTCCGCCTGGTCGTCACGAGCCGTAAATCTGCTGATGCGATTTCGCAATCGTCCGTCTGCCATGGTGGAGTTGGGTGGAGTTACGGCAGTGTAGAACAGGTAGACATAATGATTAGTGAGGAACCCTGGGTCAAAGGTCACGCCCAGCAGTCCGGCTTCGGTTTCGGGGTTTGACCCCGTCGGCACCGTCACAAAAGGCTCAGGCAGAAGTGCGCCGTTTTTGATGATGCGCAACGCGCCGGCTTGTTCGCAGACGAACAGGCGTCCGTCAGGCGCGAACTCCATCCGAGTCGGCAGGAAGAGATTCGTGGTGACGAGCGAGATGACGAATTCCGGCGCCAGCTCAAAAAAATCGTCGTTGTAGATGTGCGCGACAAACTGAGTCGAGAACAAGCTCGCGTTGGTGGCATTGAATAGGCGGATGTTAAAGGTCTCTTCCGGCTCAAGATAAATGTCGCCGAGGATGCGAACAGAAATGGATTGCGTTGTCACTCCGGGCGGAAAATCGAGATGGCCGGCCGCCGGCAGATAATCGGACCCGGCGATGGCCGTGCCATCCGACGTGGCGAAATCGACGCTCACGGTTTGATCGATTGGGCCGGACAAGGTGAGCACGTACTGCTGCGTGCGGCTAGTATCGCCTTCGAACACATAAACCTCCGGTGAAAGGTTGGGCCAAGTGAAGGAAAGCACCGGGACCGGATCGTCATTCAAAATCAGGCCTACACCCTCGGGTTTGGACATCGCCAAACGGGGCTGCGAGTCGAACACCTGCAGAGTGAAATCTTTGGTGGGCTCCAAAAATGCGTCCGTAAGAATGGGAACGGAGACGGTCTGATTGGTGAGGCCGGGTTGGAAGGCCAGCCGTGCAGAGACCGGCAGGAAGTCCACCCACTCTTTGGCCGAACGTTCCGAAGTCCTGCAATCCACCAACACTGTTTCCGCGTGCGGGGAGGAGAGAGAAACATTGAACACCATCGAATTTGTGCCCGAATCGCCTTCGGCCACCGCGGCGTCGCTGACCCTGATCGAGGGCAAAGGATCATCGTTGAGGATCGTTCCGGTGGCCGCAGTCTGCGCGAAGACGACGCGGCCGGTACTGTTCAGCACCACGTAAAAGTTTTCGTCCGGTTCGTAGAGCCGATCGCCCAACACCGGGACGGTGATGGCTTGAAAAGAACTTTCTGTCGTAAACAGGATCGAGCCGGAGACCGGCGCATAATCCACGTTGGCGACCGCGGTTCCATTCGAGCTCGCGTAGGACACGAGGACGGGGCTCGCCGGTGCGGGACACATGCGGACGGTAAATACGGGGAAACTGTGGCCGGCATCGCCCTCAACAATTTGTTGATCCAGGATCTCGATCCACGGGAGGCTTCCCGCATTCCAGCGGGCGACGTGACCGGATGGTTTCCCGCCCGCCACTCGAAAGGAGCCTACGGCGTAAAGCTGGTCTCCGACGGCGATCAGCGCCGAGGGAGGATCATCGGTGCCTGAACCGAGGCTGAGCCAGCCGCAGCCGTTGCCCATGGCAATCCTGCTTACGGCTGTGCCATCAATGCTGCTGAGATCGCCGCCGATATAAATCGCATTAGTGGTTGAGGCTATCGCACTGACTTCCCCGACGATGTTGGTTGTGATGGGTAACCAATCGGTTCCTGTCCAGCGAAATACCGCGCTGAGCCATCGCGGGGAATTCAGCTGGTAGCGAGTCCCTCCTGCGACCAGCAAGTCAGACCCGCGCACGCTCAAAGCGTCCACCGAGATGAATGGTGAATGCTCGAGCGCCCACCAGTTGGTGCCGTCCCACCGCGCGAAATTCGTCGCAGCCACGCCCCCGGCCGACGTGAAATAACCACGGACATACAGACTGTCGCCCACAAATGCTGACTTCATGACCGGGCCGTTGACCCCCAAACCTAATCCGGACCAGTTGCTGCCGTCCCAGCGGGCGAGATACCGGATGCCCAGTCCGTCTGCGTTGGTGAAGTAACCGCCCGCGAAAAGAGATCCCATGCCGAGAGCCAGGGTTTGCGTGCCGTAATCGAGGCCTCCGCGAAGGTTGGACCACGAAGCACCATTCCAACGCGCAATGTTGGTGGCCCCAACCGCCGCGCCGCCAGACTGCAACACCGAGCTGAACCAGCCCGCCGCGAACAGATTGGTGCCGTCCGTTGCCAGTGTGTTAACCCAGCTTCCCGCAGGTGCTACACCGCCGCCCAGCCGCGACCAGGCGGTCCCATTCCATTTCGCCAGTCCTCTGGCGCGAACCGTTCCTGCATACTCGAAGTTGCCGCCGACAAAGACGGTCGTGCCGACAGCCGTGACGGCGAAGGCCGGTCCATCCAAACCCTTGGCGTCGAATCCGGCATCCCACCAACGGTCATCCTGAAAGAGCAGGGCGCCTGCGGCGTTTAATTCGAAGACGCAGAGCCACGTCACCGCAAAAACATGCAAGGTCGAAAAGTGGATCGCGCCAGCGATCGGCGCGTGATGTTTCTTTTGCATGGAATCCAACAATCCTTAAGAACGACACTAGCCAAACGCCTCTGCCGCGGCCTGTGGCAAGAACACCGGCCCTGGCGCCCCATCTTTTGGTGTTCCTCGACAGTGTCGCCTTATTCGCGTGCTGCCTGCTAGCATTTTCGATCCGGGTAAGGGCCATTTCAGGAATGAGACAAAAGCCCGATGATACGTGATATGGCGCTACGGCGGCGACGATGGTTTGGTGGAAGTGGATGCCCAAGGACAATCCATGCGTAAATTGAGTTCATGGCTGTTGGGCGCCTGTTTCTGGCTGGTCACGGCTGTGCTGGGCACCGTGGTGTTGCTATTGGCAGTTGCCAGCGATTATTCCGGAGATTGGATCGCGTCCGCATGCAAGGATCATCAGAAATTCTACGCTTGTTTGATCTTGTCGTTGGCGATCGGCGGTAATGCCTTGTGGCTTGCCCCCGGCCATCGAGTGGGAGTCAGCGTGTTTGTGTGTGCTCTGGTCGTGGGCATCGTCCTGGGCGCGCTTTGGGAGTCCCGGGCCCGCAGCTGAACGCAGATGGCCGCAGACAATGGAGATGGGGACGCAGTGGGGATTGCGAGACGCGCATGTCACACTTCTGGTTCCCGGTTCCCGGTTCCCGGTTCCCGGTTCACGGTTCGGCGTTCAGGGTTCTCGGCTCGGGGTTTACGGAGCTGTGAGGATTTCCTACAGAACCCCGAACCGGGAACCGGGAACCCAGAACCCAACTCTCCACTTTCGTCTGGCTGCCGGCTGTTCTATAACCAATCCGTGCAGACGGCCAAGGGATCTCCGCTTGATACGCCGGTCACTGACCTGTCCGGCGTCGGCCGGGAACGAGCCATTCAACTCGGGCGTCTGAGTGTGGTCACGGTGGCAGATCTACTGTGGCATGCCCCACGGCGTTACGAGGATCGGCGTCAGTTTTCGACCATTCAAGAATTGGCGTTTGGCCAGATGGGCAGGGTGCGGGGGCGCATCACCGCCATGGGCCTGAAAACCTATCGGCACCGCACGCGTTCAGTCTTCGAATTGGTGTTGGAGGATGGCACCGGCAGATTGCATTGCCGCTGGTGGAATCAGCCGTACATGGAACGGTATTTTCAGGTGGGCGACGAGGTGTTGGTCTGCGGCAAACTCAAGCCGACCAAGCCCAAGACCATCGATCATCCCGAGACAGAGGTGCTGGAAGCCGGCGAGGACCCGCGCATTCACCTGGACCGGATTGTGCCGGTCTATCCGTTGACCGAGGGGCTGGGACAACGTTGGTTGCGCGGTTTAATCTGGCGGACCCTGGAACGATTCGGGCCGGAGGTGTCCGAGTCGTGGCCGGAGATTCCCATGCCCGATTTGCCGACACGCCGGGCAGCGGTCCAGCAGCTGCATTTTCCCGAGGAATTGGCGCAGGCCGAAAGCGCCCGGCGACGTCTGGCCTTGGATGAGTTGTTGGAGCTGCAGATCGAACTGCAACGCCGGAGGCATCATCTGCAAACACAAGCCAAGGCATGGCCCTGTGGCGGCGACAACCGGCTGGTGAAACCGTTTTTGCGCGATCTTGGCTTCACCTTGACCGACGCCCAAACCCGCGTCCTGCGCGAGCTGCGCGCCGAATTGAAGGGACATCAGCCGATGCGGCGTCTGCTTCAAGGGGATGTCGGGTCGGGCAAGACCGTGGTGGCGGCGTGTTGTGCGCTGATGACGCTAGAAAGCGGATTCGATGTGGCCTTGATGGCCCCGACCGAGATCCTGGCCGAACAACATTATCAGACGTTGCATCGATGGTTTGAACCACTCGGTCTGGCGGTGGAACTGCATACGGGCAACCGCAAAACCCGCGCGGCCACCGGCTCGCAAGATCCCCCTCAAACGGCTCTTGAACTTGGCCCTACTCCCGTTCGTCACGGCCCCTGTCTCGTGGTGGGAACACAGGCCTTGGTCGAGGAGGCCTTTGGTCTGCCCAATCTGGGCTTGGTGATCATCGACGAACAACACAAGTTCGGAGTGACTCAACGGGAGAAACTCGTCCGCAAAGGTTTGTACCCGCATTTGTTGGTGATGACCGCCACGCCCATTCCGCGCACACTCGGCCTGACGCTCTACGGCGACTTGGATGTGTCCGTGATCGACCAGTTGCCGGCCGGCCGGGGGCGGGTCCGGACTTTTGTGCGGTCCGAAGCGGAGCTGCCGAAGGTTTACGCATTCATCAAGCAAAAGCTGAACGAAGGGCGGCAGGCGTATCTGGTGTTCCCGCGCGTGGAGGAAGGGGATCCGGCAAGCGGCCTTAAGGCTGTGACCAAAGAATGGGAGCGTCTGCGGAAACTGTTCGCCCCGCGGGCGATGGGGTTGATGCATGGGCGACTGGCCCCGGATGAAAAGGAGCGGGTCATGGCGCAGTTTCGGGCCGGAACGCTCCAGGTGTTGCTGGCGACCTCGGTGATCGAGGTGGGTTTGGATGTGCCGAATGCGACGGTGATGATGGTGGAAAACGCCGACCGATTCGGGTTGGCGCAGTTGCATCAATTGCGCGGACGGATTGGGCGTGGAGCGCATGAATCGTTTTGTATTCTGGTAGCGGAAGCGCGCACCGAGGAAGCGCGGGAACGTCTGGAGGTGCTGGTCTCGTCCCACGATGGGTTCGAGATCGCCGAGGCGGATCTGCGCTTGCGGGGGCCGGGAGAGTTTTTGGGCCAGAATCAGAGCGGCCGGCCGCTCTGGCGCTTTGCCGATTTGACGAGGGACCGGCCGTTGGTCGAGCAAGCGCGAGCTTTGGCGACAGCTTGGGTGCGGAGCCGGTGAGGCGGTCCACGGATTGTTCATTGCCAATGGATTGGGATGGCTGCCGGGCTTGCTCAAGTTGATCGGACACTCCTCAAGACGCCGGCGTTAACCTCCGATGATCACCATGTGTCCGGCGAGCTGCTGACCTGGGAACGTCCACGCTTCGAGTTCGGGGGGGACGATCCGTACTTATTCTTCATCGCCTATGGCGAATTCACCGCCGAGCCCGTCAGGACATCTGCGGAGGAACGCATTCCGGGGTTGCCGGAAGGTGTGGAGGTACGGCGGATCAGCCGGGAAGATTCGAACACGTTGCCCTTCACGGACGGGGCCATGGCCAAGATGCTGGGACAAAATGACGAGGAACTGCTGGAAGGGGCGCGTTCGGCTCCCGAGAGCCTGGTTTTGCGCGGGCCCGTGCGGGCTGCGAAAGCGGCGAGTTTAAATTATTTGCGGGATACTATCGCCCTGCTGGCTTGGTGGTTCGATCACGGTGCGCAGGCGGTTTTGGATGTGCAACGGCTCAAGTTATATGATCCGGGGGCTTGGCGTTCGGAACTGGTGGACCCGTGGCCACCGCGCTGGACCAATCATGTCGTGATCCTCGCCTCGGAAGAACGCGATGATGCCCGTTGGCTGCACACGCGGGGATTGCGCAAGTTCGGACGGCCCGACTTAAGTTTGCACGAGGTGTCGTCCGAGCGGCTGCCGATCGCGATGACCATGTTTAAACAGCTCATCGTATGGCAGGCAGAGGGCGGACTCATCCAGGAAGGGCAGTGGATTCAGATGGCAGGGCTGCCAGGACAGCTAATTTGTTACCCGGCTGGCTCGGTGGAGGATCCCGTGTTTAACAATGTGCACGTCGAGATCCAATGGCCGGGGACTTACTCCTACTAACTCGGTCCGTCATCCCAGCAAAGCGCGTGCTTTCGCCAGGGCTTCGTCCAGTTTCCCGATCTCTTTCCCGCCGCCGCGGGCGTTGTCAGGCTTGCCGCCGCCTTTGCCGCCGACGATGGGGGCGATGGTCTGAATGATCTTGCCGGCCTGCACCCGTGAAGTGAATTCGGGTGTGACCGCTGCGACCAGGGCTACCGCGTTCGTGGCGCTGCCCCCCAGCACGATGACCCCCTGAAACGACGCCTTGAGGGCATCGGCCACCGACTGCAGAAAGTCGCCTTCGGCCGCGCCAAGGTTATGGATGATGGCAGGGATGCCGTTGTGCGTGGCCGCCCGACTCTTGAGTTGGCTGGCCGTCTGGGCTGCTTCGCGTTGTTGGGCGGCTTTCTGCAGTTTTTCCATTTCCTTCTGGTGAGCCAGCAGCGCCTCGATTTTTTTATCCAATTCCGCCACGGGCGAGTTGACGCGGCTGGCGACGGAGCGGAGCAGGACCAATTCGTCGTTGGCGCGGCGGTACGCTTCGAGACCGGCGAGGGCTTCGATGCGCCGCACCCCTGCGGCGATGGCGCTTTCGGCGACGATCCGGAACAGACCGATCTCGCCGGTGGCATGGGTGTGGGTGCCGCCGCAGAGTTCCATGCTGTAGCCGTCGAGTTGTAGAGGGCGCCCGCCGATCTGAACCACGCGCACAACGTCGCCATACTTGTCTCCAAAGAACTGCATGACATCGGGACGCGATTTGATTTGGGCGTAGGGCACTTCGGTCCAGCTGACGCCGGCGTTCTCGAGGATGCGTTCGTTGACGAGCCGTTCCACATCGGCCACCTGGACCGGCGTCAACGGGGCGTTGTTGAAGTCGAAGGTCAGTTTATCGGGGCCGACGAAGGAACCTTTCTGGGCGGCTTCCTTGTTGACGACTTCGTGCAGGGCCCAATGGAGCAGGTGGGTGACAGTATGATGGCGTTGGATGGCGGCGCGGCGTGGGCGGTCGACCCGCAGTTGGACACTGGATCCCGGGGCCGGCGTTTCATCGCCCTCGAGGAAATGCAACCAGGCCTGGCCGGATTTCTGGGTGTTGAGGATGCGCCAGAGTTGTCCGCTGCCGGTCATTTCGCCGGTGTCTCCCACCTGGCCGCCCATCTCGGCGTAGCAGGTGGTGGTATCGAGGATGGCGGCGGTGCGATCTTTGAGGGCCACAATCTCCAGGACGTTGGCGGAAGTTTCCAAAGCGTCAAAGCCCAGGAAACGCGTGGGCGTGGCAGTTTTTATCTGCGAAAGCTCGATGATCTGGGTGACGCGGTTTTCGGCGGAGTTTTCCTTGCGCTTGTTCATGAGCGCTTCGAAGCGCTTTTGGTCGATGCCAATGCCCCGTTCGCGGGCCAGCAGGGCGGTCAGGTCCTCCGGGAATCCCTGTTCATCATAAAGGCGGAAGACCACATCCCCGGAAAGCGTGGCGCCCGGCGCCAGGGGCGCGACGGCTTCCTCGAACAGCTTGAGGCCGTTGTCGAGGGTCCGATTGAACGATTCTTCCTCCACCCGGATGACTTCCTGCACGTGACTTTTCCGGACGCGCACTTCGGGGAAGACGTGGCCCATGGTCAGCGCAACGGGGTCGACCAGCTTGTAAAAGAACGGCTGGTGAAATCCCAGGACCCGTCCGTAGCGCACGGCGCGGCGCAGGATCCGTCGCAGGACATGCTTGCGATCGGTGTTGCCGGGCTGGATGCCGTCGGCGATGGCAAAGCTGAGGGTGCGGATATGGTCCGCGATCACCCGGAAGGCTACGTCGACGCGTTCCTGCTCGGTCTTGCCGCTGCTGCCGGAGGCGGGGAGCGTCGAACCGTATTTCCGGCCGCTGAGCGCTTCCAAAGCGTCGAAGAGCGGCCGGAAAATGTCGGTTTCGTAATTGGAGATAACGCGGCTGAAATCAGTGAAGTTTTTGGTGTTTTGGATGATGCCCGTGACGCGTTCGAAGCCCATCCCGGTGTCGACGTGTTTGGCGGGGAGCGGGGAGAAGGTTCCATCCGGGTTGGCATTGAACTGGATGAAGACCAGGTTCCAGATCTCGATGCATTCGGCGCTGCCTTTGTTGACCAGGGCGCCGCGGGTATCGCCTTGGGGCGTGAGATCGACGTGGAGCTCGCTGCAGGGACCGCACGGCCCGGTCTCCCCCATCATCCAAAAGTTGTCCTTCTTATTTCCGTCCACGATGTGGACTTTGGGGTCGAGCCCGGCGGCGGTGAATTTCTCGGCCCAGAAATCGTGGGCTTCCTGATCAAACTCGCTCGGTTCGCCGGCGGCTTGGTCCGGACGATAGACGGTAGCGTAGAGGCGCTGCTTGGGAAAACGCCAGATCTCCGTGACCAATTCCCAGGCCCAATCGATCGCTTCGCGTTTGAAATAATCGCCGAAACTCCAGTTGCCCAGCATCTCGAAGAAAGTGTGATGATAGGTATCCAGCCCTACATCCTCGAGGTCGTTATGTTTGCCGCCCGCCCGGATGCATTTCTGGGTGTCGGCCGCCCGGGTGTCGCGCGCGGGGATGGCCCCAGCCCATTTGGAGACATCGGCCGGCTTCTGGCCCAGGAAAATGGGCACGAACTGGTTCATGCCCGCGTTGGTGAATTTGAGGTTCGGGCTGTCGGGCAGCAGGCTCGAGCTGGGCACGATCGTGTGCTGCTTGGACTTAAAAAAGTCCAGAAACGACTGGCGAATTTGCTGGCTGGTCATGGCGCAAAAATCAACGGCTGCCGAGGATAACGTCCTGGGTGGCAGGTGGCCAGATCCTTGTGGGTGATGTTTAGCTTGGCCATCTCTCCTCGACTCGATAACGTCGCTCTCACTATGGAAAAAGCAGCAACAACCGCCTCACAGTGGCAAGAGAAGATTATTGAATATGTGGTGAAGAACGGGCCTGGCCTGGCTGGCGCAGTGATGATTTTAGTTTTGGGCATCATTGCGGCGCGGCTGGTGGGCAACCTGTTGATGGGCTGGCTGGACAAGCGCAACATGGAGCCGCCGGTGAAAATGTTGTTAAGCCGGGTTGTGCGACTGCTGGTGGTGATGTTTGCCCTGGTGATCGCGGCCGGCACCTGCGGCATCAACATCGCTCCGTTAGTAGCGGGGATTGGTGTGGCTGGGGTGGGGATTGGCCTGGCCATGCAGGGGGTGCTGGGCAATTTGATCTGCGGCCTGCTGATCATTTTTACCAAACCGTTCCGAGTGGGCGAGTACATCGAAATAGCCGGCAACTACGGCCAAGTAAAGACCATCGAGCTTTTCAGCACCGTGCTGTTGCATCCCGACCAATCCCGCGTCATCATCCCCAACCGCAAGATCGTCGGCGAAGTGCTGCATAACTACGGCAACATGCGCCAGCATCAGATCACGGTGGGCGTGTCTTATGACACCAATCTTTCCGACGCCCTCGCGTTGGTGCAGCAGGTGCTGGCCAAAAATCCGCACGTGCTCAAGGAACCGGCGCCGGTGGTGGCGGTTGGGGCGTTCGCGGATTCTTCGATCGAGATCTTGATCCAACCCTGGTCGCCTTTGACCGACTTTGGTGCGGCGGCGGCTGAGATCAAACTGGCGGTCTTGGAAGCGTTCCGCACGCGGCGTATCGGGATACCCTTTCCGCAGCGTGAGGTGCGCGTGGTTCATGTGCCGGCGTCGGCCCTGGCAACGTAGCGACATAAAGTGGTCTGGCCACTGCGCGGGCGACCGTTCGAGGGGCGAGGGCGCGGTTATCGAGCCTTCCCGCGCGGGGCGTTGGTGGTGGTCGGGCTGATCAGCGGTTGCGCCGTCAACGCCACGGGATCGGTAAAGTATTGGGGAACAACGAGCCGATAACGGTTCAGGATGGGTTGGAAATCCTGGTTGGTCAGCGTGTAAGCCTGCAGCATGGAGATGAACGCTTTCATGCGGGCTTCCTTGATCTTGAACTCCTGGTCGACTCGCTGGACGAGCCGCCGTTTGTCGACCACTTCGTAACGGATGGTGCGCATCTGCTTGCCCAGCACCAGGGTGAGACCCAGCGTCAACACAACCAACGCGACCAACGTGGCGTGAAGCATCGTCCGCAGGTCCTGGTATCCCTGCTCTAATTCCTCCACCGTGATGCCGGGCAGAGTAGTCGGCCTTTCTTTCAACGCTTCAGGCGGTGCTTCAGGCTGCTCCGGGGATGGATCCATACCGTTCGGTTACCGCCGTTGTCTCAGGATGATGCAGATGCAGACACAACGCTAACGTTTCGGAGTCGGGTTCGCCACGGGCGGGCGTGGCGCTGGCGCCGGGGATGCCGCGGAAGGGGCGGGGGCCGGTCGGCCCGGGATCACCTCAAATTGTTTCAAAAGCGGTTCGATGGCCGGGTTGCGCCGGCTGTAGTCGATCGCTTCATTGGCCAGGGACTGCACCGCCGCGGAGGTCTGAGTCATCCATTGGTAATGGGCGTTGAGTTGCTGCAACTCGCGCACACCTAAAAACCACCAACCCGCACACCAAGCGCACACCAACGAGAGGACGAATAGGAAAGAGATCAAGGCGACCGCAAACGGATGGCTGCGAATCATTCGTCCGCGACTCTAGAGGGTGAAGCAGTCGGGGCAAAGGATATTCTCGGACCGCCGGGCTGCGCTGCGGCCGTCCACAAATCAGGCAGCCCAAAGACACTCTTGACCTGTCTTGAGACACGAGAAGCGGGGGTTAAGAGCCAACGGGCTAGGCGTAGAAAACGTGGTTCGCGCACGCACTTCAGGCCGAGCCACTAGCAGGGCGCAGGCCCCGGCCGTCGGTTCCATGGCACCCCCGCTGCTTAGAGGCCATGTGCGGTCAGTGAAGGGCAGTAAGTGAACGTTGTGCAGAACTCATAGTTAACCGCCCTTCGCTCGCGTTCACGCCGCAGTAAGAAAGGTAAGTAAAAATGAAAGTAAGTACGTCCCGTAAGTCCGGCTTCACCCTCGTTGAAATTATGATCGTCGTGGCAATCATTGGGTTGCTCGCCGCGATCGCGATTCCCAACTTCGTGAAAGCGCGTACTGCCAGCCAGAAGAACGCCTGCATCGCGAACCTGAAGCAAATTCAGGGCGCCAAGGCGACCTGGGCGCTGGAAAACAAGAAGCAGAATGCGGACGTCCCGGCCGATGCTGACCTGTTCGGCGCGACGCAGTACATCCGTTCCAAGCCGGCTTGCCCCGGTGGTGGCACCTACACGCTCGCAGCGGTTGATACCGACCCGAGCTGCAGCCTCTCGGCGGTCGGCCACGTGCTGCCGTAAGGCGGACATTTGACTCGACACGGGCTTGAGGAGTAATCCTCAAGCCTTTTTCTTTTTCTTTTCTCTTCCTCCCGCGAAACTTCTTCGCCCCGATCATCGCCGTGACTCTAGAGTTTGGCCCGTTGCGGCAAAACTAATTTTGCGGCCGCACCGGAGGGCCGGAGGGCAATAGTCCCGAACCAGGACAAATGCCGAGACACTTTGTCTTGTGCGTGGACAGCCCTCGAAGACGGGCGCGAGTAATTAGCGCGAGAACTTGCCGGCGGCGGGAGCAACCCTGCGCGCAGGTTTTTTAGCGGCAGCGACTAAGGCGAGCGAAGCGGATCTGGGAGTATCGATGGCCCGCCTCGCTGCGGTGGTGGCACCCCCTCTGCTAAAAGCCTGTGCGGTCGGTGAAGGGCAGTAAGTGAACGTTGTGCAGAACTTATAGTTAACCGCCCTTCGCTTGCGTTCACGCCGCAGTAAGAAAGGTAAGTATAAATGAAAGTAAGTACGTCCCGTAAGTCCGGCTTCACCCTCGTTGAAATCATGATCGTCGTGGCAATCATTGGGTTGCTCGCCGCGATCGCGATTCCCAACTTCGTGAAAGCGCGTACTGCCAGCCAGAAGAACGCCTGCATCGCCAACCTGAAACAAATTCAAGGCGCCAAGGCGACCTGGGCGCTGGAAAACAAGAAGGTGGACGCGGATGTTCCGGCCGATGCCGACCTGTTCGGTGCGACGCAGTACATCCGGACCAAGCCTGCTTGCCCCGGTGGTGGCACCTACACACTGGCCGATGTTGCGACGGACCCGTCCTGCAGCCTCTCGGCGGTCGGCCATGTGCTGCCGTAGGCGCTTTAGTTACTCGCCGCAGGCTTGAGGAGCAATCCTCAAGCCTTTTTCCTTTTCTCTTCCTCCCGCGAAACTTCTTCGCCCCGGCGTTGATAGACTTGGCTGGCGCTGGCCGACAAACTCGTCAACCTCGGCTGGCCGCGACGAACCGGACTTGGGCACAAACAACAAAACGGCTGCGAACAGCGGCCTATCCGCGAAGTCGGGCTGGAGCAGCCGGGAAAATGCATTGTCTCGGACGGGCTTACCGCCTAGAGTCCTGCCGTCGCATCCGGAAAGGTAAAGCTTATATGCATGCCAGATTGCCGCGGACCCGCGGTTTTACGCTGATCGAGATCATGATCGTGGTGGCCATCATTGGCGTGTTGGCCGCGGTCGCCATCCCCAACCTCCTCAAAGCCAGAAAGGCGTCGGCCAAAACGGCCTGTATCGCCAATCTTAAGGCCATCGAAGGCGCCAAGGCCGTCTGGGCCCTCGAAAATAGAAAAGGCGACAATGATGTCCCTGCCGACAATGACATCTTCGGAGCCGACAAAACCATCTCCAAAAAGCCCGATTGCCCGGGCGGCGGCACCTACGACATCCGTTCGGTGGGCGAGAAACCCACCTGCACCATAGCCGATCATGTGCTCCCGAATTAGGCGCATGCGGACACCCCAAGATCTGGACACTGTCTGTCTGCGTTCGGGACGTTTCCAGTGGGCTGAAGGCTTGTGAACAGGGCGGGGGAAGAACTCAGATTTGGCATTGACAACTCACACGGCGTCAGTGCTTTCGGTGAGTCAGGCGGAGGCAGATAAGGAGGACAAAGCCCCTTCCATGGCATACCCACTGCTTAGGTCCACGTGCGGCTGGCAGAAGGCAATCTGTGAACGATCTGCAGCACTACTTAATAAACCGCCTTCTGTTGATGTTCACACCGCGACAGAAAGGTAGAAACGAGTAAATGAAGAGTCACACCCATCGGAGAGCCGGCTTCACGCTGGTGGAAATCATGATCGTCGTCGCCATCATTGGACTGTTGGCGGCCATCGCGATTCCCAACTTTGTGAAAGCCCGCACCGCCAGCCAGAAGAACGCCTGTATCGCGAATTTGAAGCAGATTGAAGGCGCCAAGGCCACCTGGGCGATGGAGTTCAAGAAGAACAACGCGGACACTCCGGCCGATGCCGACCTGTTCGGCGCGACCCAGTACATTCGGACCAAACCGGCCTGCCCCGGTGGTGGCACTTACACGCTCGCGGCGGTGGATACCGACCCGAGTTGCACCTTGTCCGCCGTCGGACACGTCCTGCCGTAGTCTTCTCGGTTAGTCCGCTCTCCAATGGGCTTGAGGTTCTGCCTCAAGCCCATTTTGTTTGTCCAGGAAGCCTTGAGCCAACCACTGCACTTTCCGCTTTCCGTTTCCGCTTTTCCCCCGGCCGGTTTTTAACTAGGTTTGGCGTCGAACGGCCATGAAGATACCGCTCCAACTCTTGATTGTGGAGGATTCTGAGTTCGACGCTCAGATCATGGTCAGTCTCCTGCGCAAGGGGGGATACGATGTCGTCTTCGAGCGGGTGGAAAATGCGGAAGCGATGCGTGCTGCGCTGCGCTCCGGTTCCTGGCAACTGATCCTGGCCGACTACAACCTGCCTGCCTTCAACGCGCCCGCCGCCCTGGACGTTCTGAAGGAAAGCGGGCTGGATCTGCCGTTCCTGATTGTGTCGGGCGGGATCGGTGAAGATATCGCCGTGGCCTGCATGAAGGCAGGCGCCCACGATTACCTGATGAAAGGCAACCTGAACCGGTTGGCCCCAGCCGTGGATCGGGAACTGCGCGAAGCCACCAACCGCGCCAGCCAACGCGAAGCCAAAAAGGCCGTCGTCGAAAGCGAACGCCGCTACCGGCTCCTTTGGGAGACGTGCCCGGACGCCGTTCTGTTAATGGACCCAGCCGGCCGGATCGACTTTGCCAACCCGGCCGTCAAAGGGGTATTCGGGTACACTCCTGACGAGGTCATCGGGCAGGGGGTTGCGCTGCTGTTGCCCGAACGCCTGCGTGCGGCGCCTCTGGTGGGACTGGAGAATCAGCTCAGCGCGGGAGCGCCCAAGCTAAATCTGCGCGCGGTCGAGACGGGTGGACTACGCAAGGACGGCACCGAAATCCCGATCGAAGTGAGCTTCAGCGATATGCTCCTGCAGGGCGAACGCCGTTTCGTGGGCTTCATCCGCGACATTACCGAACGCAAACGCGCCGAGCGCGAGTTGCGCGAAAACCAGGAGCAATTCCGCGTCGCCCGGGAAATCCAGCAACGGCTCTTTCCCAAAAGCGCCCCGGCCTGCCCCGGATTCGATATCGGCGGAGCGACGTTTCCCGCCGAAGCGACGGGAGGTGATTATTTCGATTACCTGCCCATGCTGCAGGATCGACTGGGGATGGTGGTCGGGGACGTCACTGGCCACGGGGTCGGCCCGGCGTTGCTCATGGCCGAGACCCGGGCCTACCTGCGGGTCCTGGCTGGCCGACGGGAAGATCCCGGGGAAATCCTGACGCGCGCCAACGCCATCCTGGCGGAGGACGTCGGCAGCGAACGGTTCGTGACCTTGTTTTTGGGGCGATTGGATCCCAAGACGCGAATGTTCCTTTATGCCAGCGCCGGGCATCCGGCCTGTTACGTTCTTGGCCCGCAGGGCGCCATCAAACATATCCTGCGCCGCACCGGCATCCCGCTGGGGATGAAAATCGACACCCAGTATGTCGCCGCGCCGGAAGTGTCGCTTGCTCCAGGAGATTTGCTGCTCATGGTGACCGATGGCATCGAAGAGACGTCGGCGGCCGATGGGACTCTGTTCGGCTTGGAGCGGATCCTGCAGGTCATTCGGGAACAGCAAGCCAGGCCGGCCCGCGAAATCGTGCAAGCCTTGTATGAGGCCGTGCGCGCGTTCGCCGGCCATTCTCCTCAGTTGGACGACATTACCCTAATTGTGGGCAAGTGCGTGGGCTGACGGCTCTCGGCGGTGCCTAGAGGTACTTGCAAATCCAGGGTTGCCTTCCCCAAGGCTCGGGGTCAGGATCTGGTTCCACTGACCGAACTGGGACTTCCGTTATGCTTTTGCACCCTAGTCGTTCTGGTTGCGTGGGAGCTTTGCTGGCCTTGGCCGTAGTTCTTTGGGGCGGCCCCGGCTCGGTTCACGCGGCCACGGCGCCGGACACCAAGCCAAAGACCGAGCCGGGGCCGGAACCCAAATTCTCCGTGCACGGCGGGGTTTTTTCGGAGCCGGTCGCGGTGCAGATCACCGGGGGCGATCCTGAGCTGGCGGTGCGCTTCACGTTGGATGGCTCGGAGCCGACCGAGAAGGCAGATGTGTTGAGCAAGGACTTGCGTCTGACCGCCACCACCCTGGTTCGAGCGCGGCTTTTCCGCGGCGCGACTCCGGCGGGACCGTCCCTGAGCCAGACCTATATTCTGATCGAGAAAGAGTTGGAGAGGTTCCGGAGTCAATTGCCCGTTTTTGTGGTCAACACCTTCGGCAAGGAGATCCTTCATGCGGAAAAAGTTCCGGCCTCCGTGCGGATCATTGCGCCGGAAACAGGCAAGGCAAGCGGGCTCACGCACGCGGCCGACTTCGATGGACGCGGCGAAATGAAGTTACGCGGCAACTCGTCGCTACGGTACCTCAAACGTTCCTACGCCCTCAAGACGCGCGACGACGCGGGCGAATCGCGTTCGGTTTCGCTGCTGGGTTTTCCCAAGGATAACGACTGGATCCTCTATGCGCCGTATCCGGACAAGACCTTGTTGCGGGATGTGCTGGCCTACGATTTGAGCCGGCAAATGGGCCAATACGCAAGCCGCACGCGTTTTGTGGAAGTGTTTGTGAACCAGATCGGCGGGAAACTGAGCATGAGACATTATGCGGGAGTGTTCGTGCTGGAAGAGAAGATCAAACGCGCGCCGGAACGCGTGAAGATCGCCAAACTCACTCCTGACGCTAACTCCGAACCGAACATCACCGGCGGTTACATCTTCAAAAAGGATCATTCAGACACCTATGGCGAAGTAATGCCCACGGTCGACGGGCGGCCGATGGGTTTTGGCGGAGGCAGTACGCGCAATTATATGTCCGGGCCCGGCGGCTTCCCAGGGGACCCGGACGGGTTTCTTCCTTACGCAGGTCAGGGCGGCGGACGCCGGAACAATGGGGTGCGGACGCTGCCGCCGCCGCCGGCTGGGCCGGTCGACAACACGTCATTCCTGGATCGCCTGCGGGGATTGGTCGGAGAGAACCAGGGCCCCGTGGCGCCGCCCCCTCCAGGCTTCCAGGGCGGGCACAACGAAGTGATTGTGCGCGACGGCGGATTCCGCGTGTTCCGCGAAGGGGGTTCGGGCACCGAGGAAAGCTTCCGCACCGGCCAACGCAACGAATTCTATTACGTGGAACCCAAAGCCGAAGAGATCACGCCTGCGCAAAAGAAATATCTGCAGAATTATCTGAACCAGTTCGAACGCGCCCTTTACGGCCCGGACTTCAAGGACCCCGTGAAAGGTTATGCGGCTTACATCGACGTCGATTCGTTTATCGACCATCATTTGCTGGTCGAAGTGACCAAAAATATCGACGGGTTCCGGTTCAGCACCTTTTATCAGAAGGATCGCGGCGGCAAGATCCGCATGCAACCGGTCTGGGACTGGAACCTGAGTTTTGGCAACGCCAACGGCAAACAAGGCTGGATGCCCGAGTACTGGTACTGGCCGCAATTGGACGACAGCCAATATTCGTGGTTTCGCCGCCTGTTTGAAGATCCTGATTTTGGCCAGCGTTATGTGGATCGCTGGGGCCAATTGCGCACGACGGTCTTCAGCGTCACCAATTTGTTGAGCAGAGTCGACGGCCTCGTCGCCGAGTTGGGGGAGGCACGGACTCGGAATTTCCAACGTTGGCCGATCCTCGGGCGCAAGATCTGGCCCAATACATTTGTCGGGCGCACCTACGAGGACGAAATCGAGTATATGAAGGATTTCACTCGCAAACGCCTGGCCTGGATCGACAAGCAGTTTGTGAGTGCCCCAGTGGCTTCCCGAAAAAATCATGGCGAGCCGGTTCAGCTCAGCGCTGGGGCCGGCGAGATCTATTTCTCACTCGATGGCAGCGATCCCCGAGCACCTGGCGGGGAAGTCGCCAGCGGCGCGCGTCCCTACAGCGCTCCCGTGCAAATTCCACCGGCCGGCCGGCTCATCGCTCGCGCCCGCCTGGACAGCCGTTGGAGCCCGCCCACCCGGCTGTGACGCATGCGGAAAGATTGCGGAACAGTGCTGCTCATCGCCACGGCGTTAGGAGTCAGTGCGGCAGCGCTGCCAATGGAGCGGAAAACCGTGGCCGTTATCCATCCAAACCTCCTCCTCAACCAGACCGAGATTGATCAGATCAAGCTCAAGGTCCGGGAATACCCTTGGGCGGCACGTCTTCTGGAACGGGTGAAGGTGAAAGCGGAAAAGGAGGATGCGTTGGTCGAGGCAGCGCTTGCTTACGTCCTGACCGGTCAGACCAACTATGCGCGCAGCGTGCGTCACCGGCTCGTGGCCGATGCGCGTGAGCAGATGCATCATTACGAGAAGCTCGACATCAAAGCGGAGCCGGAGTGGGGCCGATGGAGTTGGTGGGGCGCCACGGCCTGGGCTTATGACCTGACCTATGACGCGTTCACGGCCGACGAGCGCGTGGAAGTCGAACGCTGGCTGCGCACGGCCGCCCAGACGATCATCGAGCAGGAAAAAGTTTTGACGACCACGCCCAACCTCGTTTTCTGCGAACATTGGCGCGTTGGAATGATCGGCTATTGCCTCGGCGACACCGAACTGATCGAGTGGGCCCTTCGCGATCCGGGACTCCACGGCCCATCCCGTGGCGGTTTCTACCCGGTCATGGACACGATGATTCGCGACGAGCACTTCTGGGCCGAAGCGCCGATTTACGCGCTCCATTACGATGTGCACGGAATGTTTTCGCTGGCGGAGGCCGCTCTTCGTTATGACGGCACCGATCTTTACAAATACGTCTCGCCGCAGAGCGGCGCATCGTTGAAAAAGATTGTTGATGGTTACCTGCGCATGGCCTTCCCCATCGAGCAAAACGGGGCCCAGGGCGGAAAGCTCCGGCTGGCTACGTTCGGAGACGGATCGACAGGCTGCTTAATCAACGGCAGGCTTGACGACACGTTCCTGGACGAAAGCTTTATGGCCGTCCTCGAACTCGCTTACAAACGGTTCCGTGACGAAGGATACGCCTGGATCCTCTCGCTTGATCCCAAGCGCGAAGCGTACATCCGCAATGGACGTCCCGCCTTCAGCTACGTCGCCCTGACGCACGGTGACCCGCTCCCAATTCAACGGCAGGCCCCGCCAGCCCCGAGCGGCCTCTACCCGAGCATGGGATTCGCCGTGATCCGATCCGACGAATCGCCGCGTTACTGGACAGCGGGCGGCCTCGCGGCCATCCTGCGCCTCGGCGCCTCCGTGGGCCATGGGCACGATGACTACTTCAGCCTGATCCTTCACGGGCAAGGCCACCTGCTCTACCCGGATATCAACGTCATCCAATATGAACCGCGCTGGCTCAACTGGACCGCTGAAGGGATCGGCCACAGCACCCTCCTCATTGATTACGAATCACCGTCAGCGGGAAAGCAGGCCACGCGGCACAACTTCACGCCGGAGGTAAAATTCTTCGCGCTCGAAGGTTCCGCCTTCGAGCGATCCGTTCAGGAGCGAGCGCTGCTCATGACGGAGAATTACATCGTCGACTTCTTCCACGCGGCGGACACGGGCGGACGGGAACGGACTTTCGATTGGGTGGTTCACGGCCTTGGGCGGCTCTATCCCGGGAACCCTTCGGCCTACCGTCCAAGCCTGGACCTCGTGCCGCATTATGGGTGGATCGACCGCGAGCGAAGCCGCGCCTTCGACGGCTTGTGGCAAGCGGATTGGGTGCAGAGTCGCGCGGGAATCCTGGAGCGTGAAGGCAAGGCGCCCGACGCCGAAACAGGCGTTCGACTCACGATGCTCGGCGCACCAGGGACGCGCGTTTACGTTGGCGAAGGCCCGCTCGTCGACGCGCCCCCACATCATCGCCTCGATGGCCACCCCGAGCCCAGTGTCCCGCTCCTCATCGTCCGCCGAAAGGCAAAAGCCACCACCTACGCTGCGGTCCATGAACCGTATTCGGAGCGGCCGATGGTCCGAAATGTCTCGCTCCTGGAGGAATCGACAGAGGGTATCGGAATGAAAATCGAAGCGGACAAATTTTCCGACCGCCTGCTCGTCGGGTTCGGATCTTCGTCAAACACCATTCTCCTTCGCTCGCCGGAGCGGGAGACGTTCCGGTTCGCTGGATACGGATTCGTTCGCAGGTCGGGCCAAACCGTCGTGGCACGCGGAAAGATTGACGGGTTCCGTATCCTTGCCAACGGCGGCGGCATTGCGCTGACCGTGAATGGCAGGAAAGAGCCCGCGGTGGTGCGCGACGGATTCCTTATTTACGGTGACGCGCCGAGCGAAGACGTCGTGGCACCAAGGCCAGCGTCCCCGGACGTGGCGGAGACCAGGGCCTCCGTTCACTCCTACTTTCTCCCTGAAGAACTTCGCCTGAAAGCCGGCGCCGAAGGTGAAGTCACGATGACCCTACGGGCCGTCGGGCGCGGCGAAGCGGAGGGAGCGGTTCGGTTCACTGCGCCCGAAGGGATTTCAGTCGAGCCTGAAACGATCGAGCTTGTCCCGCCGCTCGCACCGGGTGCTGAGCGTAAGGTCACGTTACGGGTCAAAGCCCGGGCCGGCCTCTCGAATGGCCTCTTCGAAATCCTTGCGGAGCCGATGGGCGAGACGCCGTTCGCCACCCAGGCCCTTCCAACTTCCGTCGGCGTTGTGCTCAAGAAGGACCGGCGTGTGCCGCGGTTGGCTCAGTGGGTTGCGCGGGCGCCCACCTATACAATGAAGGTGGACGAATTCAGCGGTGTGGGCACTTACCTTCTGGACGCGGACGGACACCGCCGCTTCGGGCGCTTCGCCACGGGCAATTTCATTTATGGGTTCGGCGCTGTCCAGGGTAGCAATGATTGGATCTTCCGCGCACAGCAAGCCTGTCAGCAGGTTTGGAGTTCGCGCGACTCGCTTACATTCCTTGGCGACGGGCGGCTCAAGTACGAGTTCCGCGAGGATCAAATTCTCATAACATATCTCAATCCATCGCGCGCGAATCGGGAGCAAACTGTCTGGCTGGGAAACTTCGATGTGCTCCAAGCGCCCGTTCACAATGGCATCCAACGCGTGCCGCACGAACCCGTCATCGCGGATTGGCTCTTCTTCCCGCATCCCAGCTACCCACAGGGCGTGCTCCTGCGCTTTTCCAAAAAGACGCCGGTGACCATGCACCTTCCTTCCATCTCCACCGTGGGCAATGGGCAGTCGGCGGTCCACTTCCCGATGCGGTCCGGAGAAGAAGTGTCGCTGAGTTTCACCACGAGAGAGGAACTGCCAAAATGATCTTGGGCGGGATCGAATCCAGCGACCAACGAGGCTTGCCTGTGCTGGAGTCGCTCTGGCGGGATACTTGTCACGGCGCGCGGATTCTTCGTAAGCATCCGGGCTTTAGCGCCGTGGCCGTGCTCACGCTGACGGTTTGCATCGGCGCCAACCTGGCCATCTTCGCCGTCGTCGACGCCATCCTCGTTCGATCACTTCCTCTGCCGCAGGCCCACCGGTTGCTGGTGATCCACAATGCCCATCCGACTTCCGGCGTGGAGCGGGGCGAGGCCGGCATCACGGATTACTTCGAGCGCAGGGGGAACATCGACGCCTTGGAGTCACTGTCCATGATTCGCGACAACTCGTACATCGTCGGGGAGGCCGAGGCGGCGCGACGGATCCAGGGCGCTGAGATCACTGCCGAATTCTTCCAAACGCTGGGGATTGCCCTGGTCAAGGGAGCGACCTTCACCGATGCAGAGTTGAACTACGGACGCGACACCGTCGCGATTATCACCGATCAATTCTGGCGCGACTACTTTGCGGCCGATTCCAATGTCCTGGGCCGGACGTTCCTGATGGACGGCCTGGTCATTCGAGTCATTGGCGTTTTGCCCGCGGGATTTCGTTACCTGTCGAGCAAGGCGCAAATCTATCGTCCTCTCTCTCATTTCCGGGAAACGCGCGACTTGGTGAGCCGCTACGCGCCGGGCACCTACACCCCGGAGGGGCGTTCCCCCGTCACTCGGTACACGGCCCGCGCGCGGCAGCACGATGGGCAGATGGTGGCGCGGTTGCGCGCGGGGCGGTCGATGGCTGAGGCACAGGCGCAGTTGAATGTGGTGAACAGCCGCCGGCTCGCGCTGGATCCGCTGAGCGAGACGTTGAAGACAGCCGCCTACCATCCCTGGGTTGAATCCTTGCGGTCGGCTCATGTCAGTTCGGTGAAATCGGTGGTGCTCCTGGTGCAGGTCGGAGCGCTGTTCCTCTTGTTGCTGGGTGCGATCAACCTCGCTGGTCTGCTGTTGATTCGAGCCAGCGGCCGCCTGAAGGAAGTGGCCGTTCGCCAGGCGTTGGGCGCGGGACGAGGAAGATTGGCCAGTGAGATTCTGACTGAAACCACGGTGCTGTCATTCGTGGGGGGGGTGGGCGGCGTCCTGCTGGCTGTGATTGGCCTTCGCCTGGCCGGGTCGCTGGGCCTCGCTGCGCTTCCATTGGGGGCGGACATCGTCTTTGATAGCCGCACTGGTCTGACGGCGATCCTCGCATCCGTCACGGTCGGCCTCGGCATCGGCCTTCCCATCCTCTGGCTGCACCTTCACGGTAACACGAATCTCTCTCTCCAAACGGAAACGCGTGGAGCGACCACGAGCCGCGCTGTCCAGCGGCTGCGTCATTGCCTGATCGTGACCCAAATCGCCGCCGCCTGCGTGCTGCTCTACGGAGCAGGATTACTCGGGGTAAGCCTGAAGCGAACGCTCGAGCAATCGCCCGGATTCAAACCGGAGCAAGTCATGACTGGCGATCTGATGTTGCCGTGGAAAAATTACGCGGCCGATTCGGCCAGGGTGGCCTTCGTCTTCCGGCTTCTCGAGCAACTCCGCGCGGTTCCGGGCGTTTCCCAGGCCGCTGTCTGCAGCGCCCTGCCGTTCACCAAAGGCGGGTCGGCGCCCCGCGGCATTCTCCCGGAAGGCTTCGTGCCCACCCCTGGCGGCAGCCTGCGCGTTCATTACGTTTCGACGGTCACGAGCGACTACGGGCGAGCGATGGGGATTCCATTGCTGAGAGGGCGTTTCCTCGAAGATGCGGACAGCCGGGACGATGCGCCGAAGGTGGCCGTGATCGACGACGCCCTGGCGCGTTGGTATTGGCCGGACGCCGACGTCATTGGCCGGCGCTTCTGCACCGACCCGTCTGTTTTTAATCCGGAAGTCGCCTACACCGTCGTCGGTGTCGTGGGAAGCGTGAAGCAGCAGGAGCTCGCCGAAACTGCGAAACTGGGTGCGGTGTATTTGCCTTACACCGAATTCCCCAACTTCCAGGTCGTCGCCCGCCTGTCGGCTTCCAGCGCTCTAATGGGATCGACGCTGCAAAGGATCGTGCGCCAACTCGATCCGGGGCTGCCGCTGATCGACTTCAAGCCGATGCAAACGCGCATCGACGACAGCCTGGTCACTCGCCGGTCACCCGCCATTCTGGCGGCGGTGTTCGCTGGGGTGGCGTTGTTGCTGGCCGGCATCGGTGTTTACGGCGTGCTGGCCTACGCGGTTTCGCAACGTCGCCGTGAAGTGGCGGTTCGCATGGCCTGCGGAGCCACGCCCGGACTGATCGGTCGGCAATTCCTCACGCTCGGCGCAAAACTCCTGGCGCTGGGCATTGCCGTGGGGTGCTTTGGCGCGTGGACAGCCGGGAGGGCGATGCAACGCTTCCTGGTCGAAGTCCCGTCGTTTCACATTTCCACCAGTGTCGCCACCGTGTTTGCGATCAGCCTTGTCACCCTGCTGGCGGCTTTGCTGCCGGCGCGACGCGCGACTCAAATCCATCCAATGGAGGCGCTGCGGCATGAATGACAAGGAGAAGTCCAAGCCACCGAGGGATGGACCGCCTGGAGGACCGAGCGCGGCGAATCCGTTTTCATCGCTGGCAGCCCGAAACGCCGCCTCCAACTCTTATGACGTTAGTCTAGTTTGGCTGCGACCGAATCCGAAGGAACACGTTGCTGCCGGGTGGCCGGCCACAGAACGTCTCGTTGATGCCATTCAAAAGGCGGTTGCTCAGAACGGACAGTGCGAACCAATTGGTGGTGGTGAGATTGGTCGAGTACTCCGGATGCACGCTCCAACCGTTCGTCCCGGTTGAGCGCAGCATGACATTATCGCTTATCGCCAGGCTCAGGAGGCGAATCGTTGGCGGCGGCGGCGGAGTCGGGTCCACGGTAATGATCTGGCCGCTAAAACGATGGATGGAACAGATATACGTATAGTTCGAAGCAACGCTTGGAACGGTGTAGGTCATGGTCCCTTGGCTAATGTTGTTGTTCAGCACTCCCGGACTGAGGATCTCAAACGGGTGAACCGCGCTCGAGTTCAGGGCAAACGTATAGGTTTGGCCGCGGACCAGCGTGATGGTTGGGTTGGGCTGTTGCCCGTTGATGGTATAAAAGGAGCCCGGGGAAGTGACGGTAAAGTCTGCCGCGAACACGGCTTGTGAAACCAGGCACGAAACGAACATGACAGCCCCGGCTCGGGTCAGACGCCCAGCGCTGAGGGCGGTGGGAATTCGTAGGTAACGTTTTGTTGAGATCAATTGTTTCATAACATTTATCCTTCGTCGTTCGAGAGTCTGCTCTGACAACCCTTATTCCGGCATTGGGCCGGAAAGATTACAGATGCATTCACACTCGTTTCTTGCAGCTCATCGACAAAGCTCTGCCTCCTTCCCAGTCCGGCGCATCGCCAAAAGACCACTACCTCCGTGATCTCGGTGGTGAAACCAGCCCGCTGGCCACTCGCGGGGAGGCGCACCGCAGAGGGCCCAGCGCGGCAAAGCCGCAGCCGACCGAGGAGGGGGAGGATTACCACGGAGGACACGGAGGGCACGGAGGAGGATCACAGAGGTGGCGCTTTTACGCCCAATCCATCTGCTTCTGATTTTCACGAAAAAAAGATCACGCTTTCCGGCTGGTTCCGCTTGCGCGGGCGCGTCTCGGGTTTAGACTCCGCGGCCGATGTTTGATCTGAGTTCGCTCAACCCGCAGCAACGCGAGGCGGTGGAGGCCGTGCGCGGTCCGTTGCTCATCCTGGCGGGGGCGGGCACCGGCAAGACGCGGGTGATTACCTCGCGCATCGCGCACATGATCCGGCAGGGGATTGCTCCGGCCCATATTTTGGCGGTGACGTTCACGAACAAGGCGGCGCGGGAGATGAAGGAGCGGGTCGCCACCTTCATTGGCCGGCGGAAGCGGGGAGGGGGCGAAGACAAGCCGGCGGGACCGACCATCTCCACCTTTCATTCTCTCTGCGCTCGGATCTTGCGCGAGCACATCGAGCGGCTCGGCTACAAACGCAATTTTGTCATTTACGATGAGTCCGAACAAATCGCGGCGGTAAAGAAGATCCTGAGCCAAATCTCGGCCCGCGGTGAGAACACGGATCCGCGGGTGATTCTGGGATTGATCAGCCGTTATAAGAATGCGGGCGCGAACCGTTCTTTGGCGGAGTCTTCGGCTGCCGCCATGGCGGAGCATATTCTGCCGCGCTACCAGAGTGCGTTGCACGCCTGTAATGCCATTGATTTTGATGATCTGCTGCTGCTGGCCCTCAAACTGTTTAACGAACATCCTCCGGTCCTGGCGGCGTGTCGCGAGCGGTTCCGCTATGTGATGGTGGATGAATATCAGGACACCAACGCCACGCAATTTCGTCTCGTTCATCTGCTCTGTGAACAGCATCGCAACCTGTGCGTGGTGGGGGACGATGACCAAAGCATCTACGGCTGGCGCGGGGCGGAGATCTCCAACCTGTTGGACCTCGAAAAGTACTTCGGCGAAGTCAAGGTGATCAAACTCGAGCAGAATTATCGTTCAACCAACAGCATCCTGCAGGCGGCCAACGCCGTGATCAAAAATAACGCCCGCCGGCGCGCCAAACAATTGTGGTCCGCCAAAGGCGCGGGTGAACCTATTCTGATCGAAGAGTTCGAAACCGATGAAGCCGAGGCCCGCGGGATGGTGGATGAGATCGAATGCGCGCGCCTGCTGCGGCGCGTCCCGTGGGCCCACCAAGCCGTGCTCTTCCGCACCAACCAGCAATCCCGCGCCCTGGAAATCGCGTTGCGCCAGAAGAATGTCCGGTACCATCTGATTGGCGGGCAGAGTTATTTCGATCGACGGGAGGTGCGCGATTTTCTGGCGTACCTGAAGATGTTCCTCAACCCGCATGACGACGGGAGCCTGTTGCGCATCGCCAACGTGCCGGCGCGCGGATTGAGTGACGTGACGATGGAACGGTTGCTGGCCGCCAGCCAGGAGCGCGGCGGATCGGTGTATGCCGCGTTGCGCCACACGGATGTCCAGGCGTCCTTCACGGCCAGGACGCGCCTGAGCCTGGTGGCTTTTGTGGAGTTTATCGAGCGCGTGCGCGGCCAGTTGCGCGAAAACGAATCGTTATCTCTGCAGAGCTGGGCGCAACATTTCGTCGACGAGATCGGGTACCTCGACGAGTTGCGGCGATCGGAGAAGAGCGCCGAAGCGGCCGAGAACCGCATTCGCAACGTGAAAGAGTTGATGACCGATCTGGATCGGCCCGGCGAGGCCGATCGAGCGGGCTCCGCGGAAGAACGCTTGCAGAATTTTCTGGAGGACATCGCCCTGGACACGGAGCGGGAAGAGGAACAGGAACCGGGGGAAGCGGTGACCTTGATTACCATGCACAGCTGCAAGGGACTGGAATTTCCCCACGTGCACGTGGTGGGCCTGGAGGATGGGTTGTTGCCGCATACCCGATCCAAAGAGGAAGGCACCTTGGACGAGGAACGGCGTTTGTTTTATGTGGCGATTACGCGGGCCATGCAGACGTTGCGGCTGACCTATTGCCTCGCACGCAAAAAATACGGCGCGTTGACGCCCGGGCACCCCTCGCCGTTCCTCAAGGAATTGCCGGCGGAACTGGTGGAAAACGCCGCCGAACGTTCCAAGAAGCCGGTGGCGGCCGGTTCCGCCCCGAACATGTTCGCGATGATGCGCGAGGCCGTCCAGTAGGGTGGCAGCGCTCTTTTACAGGGGGCAAATTCAGGCACTGTCCCCATGTCGAAATTGTAGCGGCGGTCTGGTCCCTGTTTAGAACGCGAGGCGGCGTTTACGCCGCTTCAATGTCCAGCCGGTCGGCCGCGATGGGAGTTGCAAGCGCTTGCTCCGATTCCCAACTTGAAGCGGGCTGAAGCCGGCTGAAGCCCGCGCTCCGGGGACGCTAAACACGTCCGCGGTCTGTGACCGCCGCTGCTGGAGACAGGGAGAAGGCGGCGGTCATAGACGTCATCGACCGCCGCTCCAATCAAATCAGGACACTCCCAATTCACGATCAATTGACGCGTCGGGCAAATTCCTGCAATCTCCGCTCCGCACTATGCGACTCATCTACACCTCCTCTGCAGTCATTTTGTCTGCCGTGCTGGGGCTGAACGCCCAAACCGTTTCTTCCAATGCGCCAGTCCGCCCGCTCTCGCTGGCCGAATGCATCCGGAGCGCGCTCGAGCGGAATTTGAGTTTGCAGGTCGGTGACCGGGTGGCGTTGGGGGATACGGCGGATTTGGATGTGCGCAGCGGCGGGCGGTTGGGTTTGGAGGAGGCACGCATCCTGGTCCATCAAACCTACGGTTATTATGACCCGAACTTCTTCTCGAGCATCGGTCAAAACTTCAACACGGTGCCCGGCGCGTTCAGCGACTTTACCGGTGCGCCGGTGCCGTCCCGCGAAGTCTGGCACGAAAATGTCTCGACCGGAATCGGCGGCCAACTGCCGACCGGCGCGCGCTATGACTTTGCGGTCAACGGCAACCGCCTCAGCGGCAAAACTTTCAACGGCACCAACTTTTCCAACCTCCCCTTCCAGTACGGCGGGGACACCTCGATCACCTTGACCCAACCGTTGCTGCGTGATTCCTGGATCGATAGGGGCCGGGTCAACATCAAGCTCAGCAAACAAACCCTGAAGATGTCCGAATTTTCCTTTCAGCTTCTGGTCATGGACATCATCCGCCGGGTGGCGGTGGCTTACTTCGATGTGGTAGCGGCGCGCGACCAAATCAAAGTTCAGGAGAAAGCTCTGGAACTGGCCCAACAGTTGGTGGCGGAGAACAAAAAGAAAGTGGAAGTAGGCACGCTCGCGCCCCTCGATGAAAAACAAGCCGAATCCCAGGCCGCCAAAGCCAAGGCTGATCTGACGGCGTCCATCTTTCAATCCCAACAAGCGGAGAACACCCTCAAGAGCCTCATTACCCATGACTTCGCCGAAGTCCAGCCAGCCACGATCGAGCCCACCGACAAACTGCTGGCCCTTTACCAGGCGTTCAGCCTTCCGGAAAGCTGGCGCAGCGGACTGGAGCAACGCCCCGATTATCTCCTCACCAAGCAGCAAGTCGAAGCCCGCGATATCGTTCTGATTTACCGGCGCAACCAACTTTTTCCAGCTCTCGACGTGACCGCGACTTACGGCCGCAACGCGTTTGGGACCAGCGCCAGCGATGCCTTGGAGTCGGTCGACGATAATCGCTACGCCAAATATGGCGGCGCCGTCCTGCTGCGGTTTCCCCTCACGTTCCGCGCCGATCGCGACAATTACAAACTGGCCAAGATCGCCAAACAGTCTGCCGTTCTGACCTTGAAGCGCAAAGAAGATAGCGTCCTGCAAGAGATCGACGTGGCCTTAAAATTGGTTCGGTCCAGCTACGACGCCACTGAATCCACCCGGGCCGCCCGCATTTACGCCGAGGCGGCTCTCGACGCCGAGCAGAAGAAACTTGAGAACGGCAAAAGCACCAGCTTCAACGTGCTGCAATTGCAGAAGGACCTCACCACCGCTGCCTCGGATGAAATCCGGGCCTTGTCCATCTACAACAAAGCGCTGCACGAATTATATTTCAGTGAAGGCAGTACGCTCGAGCGCAACAAGGTCACGCTGCAGTTGAAGTAGCCACGCCCTGCCGGCATGTTGAACGTTTTGTCGGGTTGTCCCAATCTGTTGTCGGAAACTGTTGTCGACTGGCTGACTTCTTACACCTACGTGATTTGGTTTGGAGCGGGGTCATCGCCAAAGTGTCGACAAGAGTTTTCGACAAAAGGCCAAAGCCTGATGACGAGCGAAAGGCAAGGTCGACTTGCGCCCGCACCGGCCCGGCCGCGTCAACCTGCTATTGCCTGCGGCGCTGCCTTTTGTTATCCCAACGGCCGGCCTTTGGACGCCCCTTCGGCGCGTTCATAGATCATGTCTGAACTCGTTTCATCAACCGCCCGCGTGCGCGTGGACGGCAAATTCTTCCGTGCCGGCGACCGGAAGTTCGCAGTCAAGGGCATCGCTTATGGTCCTTTCGCCCCGGGCCCGAACGACGATTCTTTTCCGGCTCCCGAGTTGGCGGTACGCGATTTCGCGCAGATCACGGAATTGGGCGCGAATCTGGTCCGGGTTTACACCTCGCCTCCGCGTTGGTTGCTCGATCTGGCACTGCAACATGGTCTGCGTTTGCTGATTGATGTGCCCTGGGCCAGGAACCGTTGTTTCCTGGATTCCGTCCGGGCCCAGGATGAAGCGCGTCAAGCCGTGCGCCAGACCGTGCGCGACAGTTGCGGGCATCCGGCGGTTTTCGCCTATAGCGTGGTCAACGAGATCCCGCCCGACATTGTGCGCTGGAGCGGGCCGGAGCGGGTGACCGAATTCCTGGAGGAACTGGTGGACATAGCCAAGAGCCAGGATTCCGAATGCCTCTGCACCTTCGCCAACTATCCCCCAACGGAGTTCCTGCGTCCGCGCAATCTGGATTTCTTCTGTTTCAATGTTTATCTGCATCAGCGGCGGCCCTTTGAAAATTACATCGCCCGCCTGCAGATGCAGGCGGACAGCAAGCCATTGTTACTCGGCGAATTCGGAGCAGACTCGAAGCGGGAAGGGGAAGCGGAAAAGAGCCAGATGCTGGCCTGGCAAATCGAAGCGGGTTTCCGCGGAGGGTTGGCGGGCATGGTGGTGTTTGCCTATAGCGATGACTGGTGGGTCGGCGGCCACGCGGTGGACGATTGGTTTATGGGGCTGACCACGGTGGACCGGGAGAAAAAGAAATCCTTTTTTGCGGTGCAGGCGGCCTTCGCGCTCGCGCCGGCTTTCTCGTTGGCCTCCCATCCCAAGGTTTCCGTGGTGGTCGCTTCCTACAACGGCGCGCGCACCCTCAAAGCCTGCCTGGATTCGTTGGTCCGGTTGGATTACCCCGACTACGAGGTCATCCTGGTCGACGACGGATCCACCGATGCCACGGCCCAGATTGCCTCCCTGTATCCGACCGTTCGCTACCTGCATCAGACCAATCATGGCCTGTCGGTGGCGCGCAACACCGGCATCGCGGCGGCCGAGGGCGAGGTCGTTGCTTTTACCGACTCGGATTGCCGGGCCGACGAAGATTGGCTGCGCTATCTGGTGGGGGATTTGGTATCCAGCCGCTTTGCGGGCATCGGTGGTCATAACTTCCTGCCTCCGGAAGATTCGGCGGTGGCGGCGGCGGTGCTGGTGTCTCCAGGGGGCCCGGCGCATGTCATGCTCAATGATCGGCTGGCGGAACACATCCCGGGTTGCAACATGGCCTTCTATAAGTGGGCCCTCGATGAGATTGGCGGGTTTGATCCGATCTTTACCAAGGCGGGCGATGACGTGGATGTGTGTTGGCGATTGCAGCAGCGCGGTTATCGGATTGGATTTAATCCGGCCGGGTTTGTCTGGCATTATCGTCGTTCGACCCTGAAGGCTTATCTCAAGCAGCAGCGTGGTTATGGTGAAGCGGAGGCGCTGCTGGTGCGCAAGCATCCTGAGTACTTCAACGCCGCGGGCGGGAGCATCTGGCGGGGCCAAATCTATACGGCGTCGAAGTTTGGGTTGGTCCTGGGGCGGTCCATCATTTACCACGGCGTCTTCGCCACCGGCTTCTTTCAAACGCTCTATACCGCGCCTCCGGCCTGGGGACTCATGCTCTGCACCTCGATGGAGTATCACGTCCTGGTGACCCTGCCGTTGCTGGTGTTGTCGGTGCCCTTCACGTTCGTGCTGCCGATCGCCCTCACCAGCCTGTTGCTCTCGGCCAGCGTCTGTGTGGCCGCCGCGCTGCAGGCGGATCTGCCCAACAACAAAAAACGATTCTGGTCCCGGCCGCTGGTGGCGCTGCTCTTCTTTCTGCAGCCGATCGCGCGCGGTTGGGCCCGGTATCACGGCCGGTTGGAGGCGCAACAGACTCCGACGGACGCGAGGGCCCGTCTGGAAAGCCTGCCGCGCCGCGATCCTGGCGAGCCTCTGGATTATTTGTTCTATTGGGGCGACGGCCAGATGGATCGCATCGAGTGGGTCAACTCCATGGTGGCGCGCCTCGATCAACAAGGTTGGCCCAGCAAAACCGACACCGGCTGGAGCGGTCATGACGTCGAGATCTACGGAAGCCGCTGGACCCGCCTGCAGGTTACCACCGCCACGGAAGGCTACGGCGGCGGCAAACGCCTCTTCCGTTGCCGGCTGCGAGCTTACTGGTCGCTCCTGGCCAAACTGGCGTTCTGGTCTTTTACCGGGTTTGAGCTGTTGGTCATTGGCATCGTGTCGCGGGATCAACCATGGCTGTGGATGGTACTGTTGACCATGCCCGTCCTCGGTTGGTTCCTCGAGAGTGAAAAACACACGCAACAGCGCTTGATTGCCGCGTTTCTCGATGACCTCGCCAAACAACGTGGCCTGACCAAGCTGAAATTCGAACCGAAAGAGGAGAAGTTTGTGCCCGCCTCGTCGTGATTGGGCAGAAAAATGGCTGGCAGAAAAATAGGGGCGGAGGTGCGACTAAATTCTTCGGTCGTATGTGGCAGTAAAGGATTCAGATCGGAAAATCGATTCGCCCTTGTCAGAGCCGGCGCAGGACGATAGCCTCGGCCAAATTCGTAATCAGGTGATCAAACGGAGGCGTATGTTGCGTCACGTCTTTTTCAATGCGCTTGGGCTGAGCTTTGCGCTCGCGCGCGTTTGCGGGGCGGACTTCGAAGTTACCACCACAAACGATGCAGGATTCGGCTCCTACCGTCAGGCCATCGAGGATTCGAACGACAACCCGGGGCCGGACCGGATTATCTTCAACATTCCGGGCAGTGGTGTGCAGATGATCCAGCCCCTGACACCTCTGCCGGCGTTTAGCGACCCCGTTGTCGTGGACGGCTATACTCAACCGGGAGCCCGGCCCAACACTCTCTCCAATGCCATCAACGCGGTGTTGTTGATCCAATTGGATGGACTCCTAATGACGAACCGCGCGGCTGCAACCGGGGTGCGCTTGTCCGGCGGTTTGTCGACCATCCGCGGTCTGGTGATTAGCGGTTTCGAGCTGGCCGTCTGGCTGGATTCCTCCAGCAATCGTCTGGCGGGCAATTTTATCGGAACGGACCCCTCCGGGTACAATGCCCCTGGCAATGGAGGAGGTTTTTATTTGCAACGGGCCGGGCCTGGATACCCTGCAGTCGACGGTTTTCTGCCGTCGTGCTGCCAGGTGATTGGAGGCGCGGATCCGGCCGATCGTAACCTGATCTCCGGCAACCGTGGATACGCCTTCCAAATCGGCGAGTGGTATAGCATATCGCTGCGGCTTCCCCCGGTGAGCGACTCGGTCGTGAGAGGTAATTTCATCGGAACGGACGTGACCGGAGTGGCTCGGATACCCAGCAGCCTTTCATCGACCTTCACCGTGCGCAGCGCGGAGAACTTCACGATCGGCGGGTTGGAACCAGGCGACGGCAACGTGATTGCCCTGGGGGACCGCGCAGTCCACATTTATTTGGAAGCCCCGGGCACACGGATTCTGGGAAATTCCTTCGGCGTTGGAGCGGACGGACGCACGCCATTGGGGCGAACCAATTCGCAATTCACGATCGGAGGTGGAAGCTCGAACGTCCTCGTGGAGGCAAATCGAGTGGCTTTTGGCTTTAGTGGGGTCAGCGGCGGGATGCCCGGGACGACGATTAGCAGGAATTTGATCTACTCGAACACCTTCGACGGGATCAGTGCCGTTCGGCCAGATTTCCCGCAATTTTCCCCAGTCGACGCAGGCACCATGCTCGAAGTGGCCGGCCTGTTTCGAGGAAAGTCGAACGCAATTTACCGACTGGAGTTCTTCGCCAATGGCGCTCCGCATTCGTCCGGTTACGGGGAAGGGGAAATCTATCTGGGCGCCATAAGCACTACCAACGGCCCAACCGGCCAGGGCGAGTTCCATGCCGCCTTTCCCAATCCCGCGCCGTTGTGGCCTTGGATTAGCGCTACCGCCACCGATCCGGATGGAACCACCTCCGGCTTTGCCCTGACCCGCCCGGCCCGCTCCTTGACCGTCCTGCAGATTCACAGACAACCGGTTGGCTTCGTGGCTCGCCCTGGGACCAACGGGGTTCTGCGGGTTGAGGCGAGTGGCGCGGAGCCCATCCGATATCAATGGCGTCGGAACGGAGTCGACATCGCTGGCGCCACAAACGCCGTCCTCATGTTAAACAATTTACAGCCCGGCCAGGACGGAGTGTTCACGGTGCAACTCAGCAATCCTCTCGGAACGCTTTTGAGCCAACCGGCGATGGTGGTGTTATTGGTAAACCCCATCTTCGTTCGCCATCCGATCAGCCAAACGGTCGCACCCGGCCAGACGTTCACGCTGAGCGCCACCGTGACGGAGTTTGCCACGCCCCCCTTGAGCTTCGGCTGGCGGAGCAACGGCGTGTTTATCGCCGCGACCGGCCCCAGCGCGGACACCACCAGTTACCTGAGCATCCGGGCCGGAAATGCTGATGCCACATATGGGGTGGTGGTCACCAACGCGGCCGTCCCCGGTGGTCTGGGCAGCGCTTCCGCCAAAATCATCGTGGGCGCCGACCGCGACGGAGACGGTTTGCCTGACGCCTATGAAACGGCTCACAACTTGGACCCGGATAATGGTGCGGACGCCGCCGCGGACGAGGATGGCGATGGGGTGTCCAACGCACAGGAGTACTTGGCCGGGACCGACCCGCAGGATCGCCAGAGCTGCCTGAAGATAGATCGCGTTTCGCTGGGGCCAGGCGGCACCCAACTTGAGTTCGGCGTCTCGTCGAACAAGACCTATGCGGTGCAATATCGGGAACGCTTTGGTGAATCGGCGTGGCTGGTTTTGACGAACTTGCCCGCATCCACGCGCAACGAAACCGCCGTCATTATCGATCCAGAACCGTTCGGGCAAAGGTTCTATCGCTTGCGCACGCCCCGAGTACCGTGAGCGGCCTCGCGGAATTCCTCGCCGAGCTCGAGTTGACGTTTTGCGCTTCCAGGGCGCCGCGCGCAGTTCTACCTTTGCGCCATGCGGCAATATCATCAACTGCTTCGGCTGGTGTTGGAGCAGGGGAAGTTCAAGCCTGACCGAACGGGCACGGGCACCTATTCTTATTTCGGCGCGCAAGCCCGCTTTCCACTCAGCGACGGGTTTCCG
>DATLUX010000035.1:0-4999 GCA_035577805.1 Verrucomicrobiia bacterium | reverse complement strand
TGCTGGAACTAAACGGCGCGGAGGGCGATGGAATCGCGCTCCCTCGCGGCGTGAGCATGGTCAAACATGGCGCCACCGACAACGCCATCGGCATCCCCGATCACCCGATCCTCAGCCCGTTGCAGGGCAAACCGATTCACGCCAACTATGCCAGCCACGGTTATCTGGTGGGCGTGCCCAAGGACGCTTTGGTCCTGGCCACCGAAATGAAGGACGGCCAAGCCAGTCCGGATCGGCCGACCTTCATCGAATATTCCCATGGCGCCGGCCGGGTGGTGGCCGCGTGCCAATGTTTCCACGACCAGGACGGCTCTGGTCGCGGCATTTTGATGGAAACCACCATCAATTACGCGATGGAAGGTCGCTGGTTCTCTCCAAAAAAGTAATTTCCTACGCGGTTCCGGTGGTTGACACAACGGACGTGCCCGCAGATACTCGGCTCGCAAGCCAAGGAGCAAGCGTTCGCGCAACCCGAGTTGCGCGCCAAGCGAGTGTGTTCCTGATGGTTTGTATCAAGGAGAAACGAGACGAGATGAACAGTACTAACCCCAACTACGTAACGTTGCCCGATGCTGCCAAACTGGAATTGCTCCGGGAACATACTCTCGACGGCGAATGGCCCGACCTGGATCACAAACTGTGGTGTCTGCATTGCCAACGCGCCTTCGACGGCCATTCCGTCCGCGTCTGGCAAGATCAGACCGGGCGATACTGGCTGGAATGCGGCACGCCTAACTGTGACGGTTGCCCGATCGATTGGGCACCTTACCCGTGGTGGGATCCCAATCATCCTTTGACCCGCACGCTCGAGGGAACCAATGGCACGTACGAAGACGAGGACGAAGAAGAGTAAAGCCACGTGACGTTGTGCGGTTGTGCGGACCGGGACTTGGCAGGTCCAGCACAGATCGTTACTCTGCCGAATCCACGAGAAACTGCATGTTTTTAGGAGATGACAGGGCGCACGCGCCTGTATAAGCTGGGTATTACTTAAGCCCGTGTGTTTTTAACAGCCGTGAATTCATCGCCCCATGGCGTGAGGTCTATTTCGTCCAGCATTCGAGTCTAACCACCCACTCTTCCGAACCTATGAGTCATCCTTCCAATCGCAGTTTCGGTTTCTGTCCTACACTGGCCAGTCTGCTACTCGGCAGCCTCACCTTGAGTGGGGTGTTGGTCCAGGCCGGCGAGGTTCCGATCATCAATTCCAACTTCGACGACCTGGCTCCCTCACCGGCTTGGTACTGGGAGACTTGGTCCCGAGCCGGCAGCACGGTTACCTACGATGCTAACATCAACGCCGCCGGTGGCGCCGCGGGCTCGGGGTCATTGCGTTTGCAGGGGCCGTTCGATCCCGCCAACTCGGGCTGGCAGGAATCCGTGTTCACGCTCGATCTGCCTGATTTCGACGGCAGCGCTCTGCAAAGTCTTAGCTTCGATGTCAAAGTGGATCCCACTTCTGTTCCCAGAGCGGAAGGCGACTATGGCAACATCCAGGTCATCCTGCGCAATGGCGGCAACTGGGATTGGAAACAGCAAACGTTCATTCCGCTGACCAGCACCGAGTGGACGCGGGTGACGGTTTCATTGCCGGCCGGAGAACAACCCATCAACGATCTGCGCGCCATCACCATGCGCGTCGCGCAAAACGGTATGAAAGGCACGGTGGCGGTGAATGTCGATAACATCGCCTTCAACGACGACATCATCCAGGACAACTTTGATGACGGGAATGTGGACGGTTGGTCGGCGACTTGGCAAACGGCACCTGAACTGACCTACTCCACCCTTGATCGCTATGAGCGCGAGACGTCCGGCTCGCTGCGGGTGGCCGCCACTTATTTTGATCCGAATCGCACCGATTGGCAGCAGGCCGTCATCACGCTGCCGTTCCCCACGCCGATCGATGCCGCCGCCCTTTACACGGAAATCAACCTGGATGTGCGCGTGGATCCCGCTTCGATGCTCAACCGCGACAATAATTACGGCTATTTCGAAGTGAAACGTCCCGATGCTTCCGTCATCGGCGCCGGCGTCAATCTGACCGGCAACGACTGGACGCATCTCTCCTTTCCGATTGCGCCGGCCGACCATCAACTCGGAGGCATCCTCCTCCAGTTGGGCAGCGGGTCCTTCACTGGGCCGGTCATCTACAACTTGGACAATGTTTCCTGGACCAAACGGCTCGCGCCGCCTCCGCCGCCGACCCTCAGTCTGGCCCGTGCCGAGGGTGGCCTGAACCTGGTCCACACCTCGAGCGACCAATACGGGCGGCACAACATCTATTCGCTCGATAGTAGCGGCCTGGGTTTTTATAACCAGATCGATCCGGTCTCCTATTCGTTTACCCTCGACAGCTTCCCGTCCGCGGCCGAGGCGCCGAACTTCCAGGCGCACATGTTCCTGGTGCCAGGTGGTCCCGGCACCGAAACCAGCCCCGACTGGAACGAGCCGACGCTGCTGTTCCTGGATGTGCGGGCCGGTGCCAATGGGGCGGGCAGCGCGACGTTGCGCTGGAAGGCCAATCAACCTGGCGGCAACTCTCAACTCTACGCTGGTGGGCTTCCGGTGGTGAATAGCTCCACGGTTCTCGGCACCTGGACCGTCACCGCCAGCGGCAACACGCACTTTGATGTGAGGGCTCCCGATGGCGCGATGACATCCCTCGACCTGGCTTCCGATGTAGCGGCCCTCTTTGAAGGCCAGATCCGTGTCTATGTGGGCGTCCAAGGCAATAGCCCCAACAACATTGGACAACGCGCCCGCCTCGGCGCAATCAAGATCTACTCTGAGACCCCCGCCCAGGAAGTCACCGTCTTGCTCGAGGATGATTTCACCACGGACGAACTGGATCTCAGCAAATGGGTCATTAACGCCGCACCGGGCGGCGTTCAGATGCTGCCGGCTTCGGAGGCCGGTTGGCTGGTCACCTGGACGCTGCCCGATGACGGTTTTGTCCTTGAATGGTCCACCGACCTCGGCGACCTCGCTCTGTGGAATCCTTCCGCCACCGTTCCGATCTCCGTCGGACCGCTCAAACGGCAGGCGCACATTCCTCCCAGTGAATTGCCGCCGGACAGTCCGTCGACCTTCTGGCGCCTGACCAAGCAGTAAGCGTTCTACAAACAGTAGCGGCTTGCCGTGCGCGTGAGTGGCTGCCATCGTCCTGGCGGCATTGGGCTGCCGATCCGTGTTGGCCATTTCATTGACCCTTCCTCCTGTGATTGAGCGCGAGTTGCGTCTGGCCTCGCGACAGGCTGGCACGTACTGGGGGCGCATCGGGGCCGGCGCGGTGGGTATCCTCCTGTTTTTCACCGTCATGAATTCGCAGTTGGCGATCGGACCGGTGGGAAGCGCCGGTTTATTTACCTTTCGGGTGCTCGCCGGAGTGGGCGCGCTTGTGATGGTGACGACGATTTTGCCGGCCGCGGCCGCGGCGTTCGCTCGGGAGAAACGCGAAGACACCTTGGGGTTGCTGTTTCTGACCCCGCTCAAGCCGGTGGATTTGGTCTTGGGCAAATTGGTGTCGACCTCCCTGGGAGCGTTTTATCGATTCGTGGCGTTCATCCCGTTGCTGGCGCTACCGATGCTGGCCGGCGGCGTGTCGGCTGGAAATCTCGTGCTGCTGCTGGTGGCCCTGTTGAACCTGGTTTTCTACGCCGCGGCTTTGGGGTTATGTGTGTCGGCGCAGGCTTGGGATGAAAAACGGGCGAGCACCACGGCCACGCTAGCATTTGTGGGTCTTTCCATCATTCTACCTGCCATGATGATCCTGAGCACGCCGATTTCTGCAGTCCTAGGAGCGTATGCGGCAGGATTGAGTCCGCTGTTTCCAGTTTGGCAGGCCAGCCGCGGCGGTGGAGTTCGGTTGGGCGAGTTCGGCTGGTCCTTGGCCGTGACCCAGGGATTGGCTTGGTATTTCTTCAGGCGCGCCTGTCAGGTCTTGCCGACGTGTTGGCGCAACGAGCCGGTGTTGCCCTCGCCGGTCTTGCGGGCTGCTCGTTTAGGTCGGGAAGCAGCGTTAGTTGAGCATTTACAACGAGCAACTCCCACCGCCGTGAGCGACGGGCGGGTCAGCCCGCCGTCCCCGGCGCGAGCTCGCCGGATGGTGCGGCGCCAGTTTGATGAGATGCATCGACAGCAGTTGCTGGAACGCAACCCCGCGTTATGGATGGCGCAACGGTGGCGGGTGGATTCGGCGGCGGCTTGGATCGTCGGCTGCCTGCCGTTGGGGGCGCCGATCGCTATTCTGCTCAGCGGCCAACTCGAGATATTCGTGGCACCAGCCTTTGTGTTATTCGCGTCATACTGCGTGAATGCCGGTTTCAAGATTTACGCGGCCAAGCAGGCCGGGCTGGCTTTCTCGCGGGATCGGGCGGAGGACACGCTGGAACTGGTGCTTTCCACGCCCATGCCGAGCCGGCAGTTGGTCCATGGACACGTGCTGGCGGTGCTCGAACCGCTTCGGTCCATCTTGCGTCGAGTGATCGGCATCGAGTGTGGCTGGATGGCGGTGGCAATAATCACGGACCTGCTGGCGGGGAACGAAGGGACGTTGCGTTATCTTTTGCTGTTCGCGGCTGCCATCGGGCTCTTTATCCCGGACTTGCGCGCCGTGGTGTGGACCGGACTCTGGCAGGGAGTGATTTCCAAAAGCGCGGGGGTGGCGGCTGCCAACGCCCAAGGCTTGGTTCTGGTGTTGCCTTGGACCTTAGCCATTGTCAGCGCGGTGATCTCATCTTGGTTCGTCCCGTCTGGAATCGTTTTTGGCCTGCCACTGGTGAGCTTCAGCATCGGGGCGGACTGGTGGTTCACGCGGTGTTCGCGTCGGCGACTGGATTGGGATCTGCCGTTGTGGGCGCAGCGTCGCGTCGCCCAAGACCATGAACATTACGATAATTGGCGGCGCGCGGGCCGCGCGCTTGGACGTTGGTGGGCGACGGGGCAGCGGAGTTTACTGAGCCGACCAGGGCACACGACATCACGAGGCTAACGAGGC
>DATLUX010000034.1:0-62533 GCA_035577805.1 Verrucomicrobiia bacterium | reverse complement strand
TCTTCGGGCGTGCAGGCTTGGCAGAGCCGTTCGAACAGGGGCCGGGCCTCCGCAAGGATGGGCACGATGCGGCCGTTCTTCGCGCCTTTGACGAGATGCGCCGGCAGGTAAATGCGCCAAGCTTCCAGATCCACATGCTCTCGGCGCAGGGCCAGGGCTTCGTTGCGGCGCAGGCCCGTCCAGGCCAACCCCTGGCAATAGTCAGCCACCTGTTCCATCACCGCCTTGGGAGCGTGCGGCTCGCCGTGGCGCAGCTCTTCGATGAGCGCGGCCATTTGCTCATCAGTGGGCATGACCAGGTCTTGGCGTGGGCCGCTCAGCAACTCCATGCGCCCGGTTGGGTTGGCCCTGGTGTAGGCGCCGAACTCCCGGGCGATTTCAAACATCTCGCGCAAAATCCAAACGGCGCGGTTGGCATAATCATGGTGGCGCGGGCGACCTTTGGCCGGCTTGCAAAAGACTTTACGCCACCCCAGCAGGTCATCAAAGACGACCGAGGCGGGTGACTGTGAATCAAAGAGCCCGCCGAAGGCCTCGGGCCAGCTCTTCTTAATAGAGGCCAGGACGGCCAGATGCTTGTTGAGGGTCAGCGCCGTCACGTTGCGCCCCTCCAATCGCCCTTGCCAGATGTTTGCGCAATCGCCCAACGTGGCGACCCTTCCCCGATCCGCTTGGACGCCGCGCAATTCGACCAAGCGTTTGTCAGCAATGATCCTGGCCACCTTCAGGCTGGTGGTGCCAGTGGATTCGCCGATGTGGCGTCCGTTGACAGTGACATTGATATAATATGTGCCGCTCTGGATGTGGCGGCGCAGTCCGTTCTTGGTTGCTGAGAATATTTTCATCGTCGGTGAAAGGGCGGACTGGAGTTCAGGTTCATAACGAGGAGGCTGTATCGGGCGAATTCCACAGCGGCTATAGCCCGTCCCTTCAAAGTCGGTGAAAGGGCGGACTGGAGTTCAGGCGTAACTACTGCGTAACTACTGGAGGGCGAAAAACCATCCCCTTGCATGAAAACCTTGGCAATCGACAGAAAAGCAGCGCCCGCCAGCAATCGCCTAGCTGCAAGCGACTTGCCACCGTTTGCAATGCTGGGCCAACCAATGCCAAATCGCGCCGGCTGACCTTTCACGGCGGCGGCACGGGTTCGATTCCCGTTAGGGTCGCCAGCCTCAGCCCGTCGTCTTCGCTCCGGACTGAGAGCTTGGCGGGCCAGCCTTTGCCCTAATCGAAGATGATCGTGCGATTGCCACTCAGGCAAACGCGCTCGGCGAAGATCAGTTGCAGTGCTCGCACCAGCGCCAACTTTTCCACATCGCGTCCGGCTTGAGCCATGTCCTGGGGGCTGTTGCGATGATTTACCGGCAACACTTCCTGCACAATGATCGGGCCCGCGTCGAGTTGCTCAGTAACGAAATGAGCAGTGGCGCCGATGACCTTCACGCCACGTCGGAAGGCCTGCAAATAGGGCTTGGCGCCAACAAAGGCGGGCAGAAAAGAATGATGAATGTTGATGATGCGCCTGGGAAATCGAAACACAAACTCTGGCGTCAACAGCCGCATGTATTTGGCGAGAACCAAATAATCAGGGCGTTGCGGTTCGAGCACGGCCAGCAGTTTCCGTTCGTGCTCCGCTCGGGAGAGTCCTTCGTGGCTAAGGTGATGAAAGGGAACTCCAAACCCAGCCACGAAACTGCCCAAATCCGGATGGTTGCTGATGACGGACGTGAGAATAGCGTTCAGATCGCCAAAATGATGGCGCACCAATATCTCGGCCAAACAATGATGTTCCCGCGACGCCAGCACCACGACCCGGCGCGGCGCCAGCGTGGTGGAGCGCACGGATGCCCCGCCAGGCAAGACGGCCCGCGTCTCCGCCTCAACCACATCTCGTTCAATCTCGCCGGTGAATTCCGTGCGCATGAAGAACTGGCCTTGCTCGCGGTCCACAAACTCGTGATTGGAGATAACATTGCAACCATGGCGCAGAAGTACTCCGGTGATCGCGTGGACCAATCCTGGGCGATCAGCGCATTCGACCAATAGCAAGGTGAGGTCGCGCCAATCGATCATCTTATATCACTGTTCTGTCTCCGGTTTTGCATGTCGTCCACGATCGGAATATTTTTGGCCTCAGCCCAGGATATTCAGTTCCCAGCGATTGCCCCGCAGGGCCGTGGTGTGGAGCAGAACGGTAACGAGGTCGAGTTCGTCGGGGGCGGGATTGCCGGTGAGCAGAAGAGCGGGACGCACCTTGGCGGCCAAGCCGAAATCGGTCAGCCAGACTTCACCGGGATTGACGGCGGGCATCGTCCTCCTCCATGCGGTCGAGCATCATGGCACCCTCCACCGCCGCTTGATTACAGAGGGCAATGTTTTCATCTTGGGCTGCGAGTTCCGAGAGTTTCTCGCGAACCGCCCGCCGCTCGGCTTCGGTGAGCTTCGGCAGTTCGTTGATCATTTCGGTGGCACTCATGGCATGAGTCTAACCGCCAGCGGAAGTGTTGTCAGGCGAAAATCATTCCGGCCCATGACCCGCGGCCCCAATCACACTGGCGTACAATCCACGGGCCGATCTTCGCCGTGGTGCGGCATTGTCATTGCGTCGAAGACCTCCTGAGTTCCGGAACGCTTACTCACTGTAAGCTAAAAGCTGATCAAAGGAGGCAAACAGTTTTTCGTCGTCCTTAGCGAACGGGAGTTTGGATATATGCAGGTCCACCCAACGACCTTTATACGCGAAGTAATAATTGACGTTGGGCATGGGGCCGATCCGGTAGCTGACTTTGACGAATTTCTGATTGCGTTCCACCTTGATGGAGTCCTGCTCGATCAACGGGTTTTGTTTGCTCAATGACCAGTAGTGTTCGAAGACGTCCGCATGCTGCGTTCCTGTGCCGGTGGGTTGCTCGACAAAGAGCGACAGGTTGAAGCCGGTGCCGGTGGTCGAGCGGCAGACAAACCGTCCGGCACCCGATTGTTGCTCAACCCGGCCCAGGCCCGGATCGAAAATACGAACCTTCCAACCTTCGCCTAAGACAAGGATGTCCCGGGTGGCGGGTGGTCCTTGGACGTGGCCAGCCGTGCGCAGGATTTCCAGCCCGGTGTCCCGGATCTTCTGGGTCGGATCGTTGGACAGGATGGTGAATTGCACCAGGAGCTCGCCGACCCGAGCCAATCCTTGACTCATATATTTGTATTCGCCTGGAGCCGGCGCGGCGTCCGTCACGGAAAAATAGTATCCTTCGGTTTGGGCGCCTTGGAGCTGGATCAGGTCGGCTTCTTTTTCAACCGATTGCGCCACGACGGGGCGGGAAAGCAGCTCGGTCGCCGATTTCAAGTTTGCCCAAACCGGCTGACTCGAGCCGCGAGGGATTGGGGTCATGAAGACTTTAAAATCTTCGGTGGCCGTAGAGGAGAGTTCGATGGTGGGAAGGGAAGTGCGAGGCGAAGGGATCACTCGGCCCTTCCATTCGGCGGGGAGAGCAAGCTGAATTTCGCCGTTGGGCGGCACGGCGAAGGATTTGGATGGTTGGCCGGCGGCGGATGCCGGGGGCGTGCGGTTCAGGCACAGGAATATCAAAAGTGCCGAGAGCAACCAACGAGTCGCGGGTTGCCCTGTGCCGCGCGGGCGCGGCGGGCCATTGCTGGTTTTCATCTTTGCAAAGCGTGCCGGTGGCGAGCGCGGATGTGACCTGGCGCTCTGGAGACGCGCTTACTGGAGGTCATCGGCGTTCGGACACAAAGGTTGAGGGCCGTCTGTAGCGGCCGGCGGCGTCTATGACCGCCGCGCCAGAAGAAACCACTGTAGAATCAGAAGGTCGGCGGTCGCAGACCGCCGCCACAGAGGGTCGCTAACGTGTAGCGTCGAGGCCTGAACGCGGGGCCGGAGGCGGTCGCGAGATTTGCTGCGCCAAACTGAGGGATACCCTGCCTTCTATTCAGCGCGGGAATTAAAGCCTACGCCTCCGGCAACTTGGTTGCTGGTTGCGGGCACCGCGGGACAAAGCTCCTAATAATTTGCTTTGTCAGTGGGCGTGCGCTTCTCGAGGCCGGGCGCTGGTAGTGGGCGCAGCGGCCGGCGACGGAGTTGACTGAGTCTTGGGCGTTTCGCTGTTGGGACCCCGGAGGAATCGGCTCGCGACGTAAAGGAAGGTTCCAATGACGGCGAAAACCCCGGCGATGATGAGCAGTTCAGCAGGACCAGCCATACGTTACCTTTCGGTTCAAGTCACATCTTTGACCATCTCTATCATTAGCAGGTTGGCGTCGTCGGTCTACATCCGATTTCGGACGGACGAAGCCGGCGTTGGCGTTGGCGTTGCCAACAGGTGAAGTTTCGTGGCCAAGCCAAAACAGCGCCTCGCGTCTTTTGGCCGATGCTGTGCATTTTTTGGCTTCGGCCGCCGATCTTGCGATTGCCGGGCGCAACGGGGTATGTCACGGTGCGGCATGGCCGACGTTCTGGATTTGGTTGTCTTTGCGGAATCCCCGATTCACGGGACGGGCGGGTTTGCGGGCTGCGAGGTGGAACCGGAGACGCGTCTGATCGAGTATATGGGCGAACGCATCTCGAAGGAGGAATCTTTTCGGCGTTGCGCAGACGGCAACACGCGAATCTTCCAATTGGATGACGAATGGGACCTGGACGGAGACGTGGAAGGGAACCAAGCGCGTTGGTTGAATCACAGCTGCACACCCAACTGTGAGGCGCGCCTCGAGGACGGGCGGATCTGGATCACGAGCCTGCGCCGCATCGCCGTGGGCGAGGAATTAACCTTCAATTACGGCTACGATCTGGTGGATCTGGAAGAACATCCCTGCTGCTGCGGGGCCCCTGGTTGTGTGGGGTATATCGTGGCCGAGGAATTCCATGACTTGGTGCGGCGGAAAGCGGCGACCGCGACGTCGGCGTCGGATGTATCCTCGTCTGAAGCCTGAGGCGGCGTCTCATCGTACCTGTTTGGCGGGGTGCCTTGCACACCGCCGACTTTCCGAGCCGGCTCATCAACTCATCAAGTACGTGGCGAGGCTTTTACCTCGAAGCGGCCAGTTCCAGCGCGCGGCGTGTATTCACCAAGGCGAGATGCGCGCGGTAATCGGCTGAAGCATGGATATCGTTCAGCGTCTCCACTTCATCGGCGGCGTGTTCGGCGGCGGCGGCGATGGAGTTGGAGGTGAGGAGTTGTCCGCGCAACGCTTCCTCGACGGCGCCGGCTCGATAGGGTTTGGGAGCGACTCCAGTGATGCCGACCTGGACCGTCGCTGCTTTCTTGTTCACCACCGCAGCGACGCCGGCGATGGCGAAACCGGAGGCTTTTTGGGCGAACTTGACATAAGCCACCGTCGCGGCGGTGCTGGGAACGCGGATGGAACAGAGAATTTCATTGGGTTGAATGGCGACCTGCATCATATCGGTGAAGAAGTCGGTGGCTTTCACCAGGCGCCGTCCGCCGGGTCCGGCCACTTCCATCTCGGCATCCAAGGCGAGGATGGCGGCGGGCCAATCGGCGGCGGGGTCGGCATGGACGAGCGAACCGCCGATAGTGCCGCGGTTGCGCACCTGGACATCGCCGATGTGCGCGGCGACTTCCGGCAGGAGCGGGCATGATTTCCGGAGCAAAGGGGACGATTCGACCTCGTAATGAGTAGCCATGGCCCCGAGGAGGATCTGACCGCGGTCTTCGCGGATGCCTTTCAAGTCAGTCACGCGGCTAAGGTCAATGAGGACCCGCGGTTGAGCGAGGCGCAATTTCATGGCCGGGAGCAGGCTGTGGCCGCCGGCCAGGATCTTGGCATCTTCGTGCGAGGCCAGCGCGCCGAGGGCCTGCTCGAGCGACGCGGGCCGCAGATAAGAGAAGGGAGCCGGAATCATGAGGTCATTGGAAAAACGCGGGGAGATCGGCCCGCGCGTGGTTTAATGCTTTTTCTTTTGGATCGCGCGCCACACTTTTTCTGGAGTCAAGGGCAGGTCCAGATGCCGGATGCCCAAAGGGCTCAAGGCATCGAGGATGGCGTTGGCGATGGCCGGGGTTGCGCCGATGGTGCCTGCTTCGCCCACTCCTTTAATGCCCATCGGATTACTGGGCGAGGGAGTGACCGTGCTATCCATAATGTACTCCGGGATGTCCTTGGCTCGAGGCAAGGGGTAATCCATGAACTCGCCGGTCAACAGTTGTCCATTCTCGTCGTAGACGGCTCGTTCGAAGAGGACCTGGCCGAGGGAATGGGCGATGCCGCCTTGCACCTGGCCTTCCACCAGTAACGGGTTGATCTGGGGACCGCAATCGTCGACCGCCACATACTTCAGGATGCGCACTTCGCCGGTCTCGCGGCTGACTTCGACCGCGACGATATGAGTGCCGAACGGGTACGTGCAATTGGGCGGCTCAAAGAAACTGGAGGCTTCCAGCCCGGGCTCAAAATCTTTCGGGATATTTTTGGCCACGTACGCTTCGGCCGCGAGTTGTTTCCAACCGAGGGTTTTCTTGGGACTGCCTTTGACACTGAAATGGCCTTGCTTGAACTCGACCTGCTTTTCCTTGGTGCCGAGAAGATGGGCGGCGAGCCGGCGGGCTTTGGCCACCACTTTATCGATGCACATGAGGATGGCGGTGCCGCCGATGACCGTGGCGCGGCTGCCGTAAGTATCGCGTCCGTAATGGGCCACGGCCGTGTCCCCGCGCATGACCACGATGTCTTCCATGGGCACACCGAGGGCATCGGCGCTAAGCTGGGCGAAGCTGGTTTCCTGGCCCTGGCCGTGGGGAGTGGCGCCGGTGATGACGGTGACTTTGCCGGACATCTCGATGCGCACGCAGCCCCATTCCCAGCCGCCGGCGGCCATCATTTTGGACGGGCCCAGCGCGCAGATCTCCACGTAGGTGGACAGGCCGATGCCGAACAGAGCGCCCGCCTTGCGGGCGGCGGCTTGTTGCTGGAGCAGTTTGGTCCACCCGGCCAGTTCCTGGGCCTTTTTGAGTGCCCCCTGATAGTTGCCGCTGTCGTAGGTGAGGCCGGTTGCCGTATTGAAAGGGAACTCGGCCGGTTTCGGGAAATTTTTCTGGCGGATCTGGACGCGGTCGAGCGACAACTCGGCGGCGATGAGGTCCATCAAACGTTCGATGGTATAAGTGGCTTCAGGCCGGCCCGCTCCGCGATAAGCGTCCGTGGCCATCTTGTGCGTATACACGCCGAGCAGATCCATGCGCACGGCTTTCAGTTTGTAACAACCTGAAAGCATGGATCCGGTGAGCGTAGGGATGGCGGGGGTCAAGAGCTGGTTATAAGCGCCAAGGTCGGCGATACTGCGCGCTTTCACGGCCAGAACTGTGCCGTCCTTTTTCACCGCGACTTCATATTCGCCGATTTGGTCGCGTCCATGGATGGTCGCGGAGGCGTTTTCGCGGCGAGTTTCGATCCATTTGACGGGCGCGCGCAGGCGCATAGCGAGATGGCTGCAGAGGGCTTCCTCGGCGTAGAGGTTGAGCTTGGAGCCAAAGCCGCCGCCCACCTCCGGGGCCACCACGCGCAGCTTGTTTTCGGGCACGCCGATCATGGCCGGAAGAAGGGTCCGCACCAAATGCGGGATCTGGGTGGAGGTGTAGAGAGTGAGCGTCTGTTCGCCGGGGTGCCAGGAGGCTAGGCATCCGCGTGGTTCGATGGCCATGGGGATGAGCCGCTGATGGACCATGCGTTGTTTGATCACGCGATCAGCCTGGCGAAACGCGACGGCCAGATCGCCTTGGGCCAGCGTCCAAGTGAAGGCCAGGTTGGTCCCCAAGTGCGGATGCGTCAGCGGCGAATCCTTCGCGAGCGCTTTCTCCGGATCGCTCACCACCGGCAGTGCTTCGTAATCGACTTCGATCAGATCCAGCGCATCCCGGGCCGCGTAACGATCCGCTGCCACGACCACGGCCACCGGGTGGCCCACGAAATACACGCGGTCGGACGCCAGCACGGTATGTTGCGGCGCTTTTTGGTCCGGCATCAGCGCCGCGCAGGGAATGACTCCGCAAGCTTGATTGACGTCGGCCCCTACAAAAACACCGACGACGCCAGGGCAGGCGCGGGCGGCGTCCGTTTTGATGCTGTTGATGCGGGCGTGGGCGTAGGGACTGCGGAGCAAGGCGGCGTGCAACTGGCCGGGCAGGATTAGGTCATCCAAATAACTGGCCAACCCCTGGATGAGGCGTGGATCTTCCACGCGCTTCAGAGCGCGTCCGACGTATCCGTTGGATTTTTTGGCTGCCATGGGGAGCGGTGGGATGGGTGGAAGTGTCGGGGTGAACCGGCTGAACCGGCTTATGCTGATTTGATCTTGGGGCCGGCCTTAGCCGTGGCCTTGGCCTTGGCCGGGGGCGGGGCCGCCATCTGTCTGGCGGCGAAATCGACGGCATCGATAATGTGGGAATAGCCGGTGCACCGGCACAAATTGCCTTCCAGGCTGTGAGCGATTTCTTCGCGAGTGGGATGCGGAGAGCGTTGCAGGAGTTGCACGCCTGCCAGGATCATACCAGGGGTGCAATAGCCGCATTGCAGGCCGTGACATTCCCAGAAGCCTTGCTGGACGGGATGCAGTTGGCCGTTCTTGGCCAAACCTTCGATGGTGGTGATTTCGGCTCCATCGGCCTGGACGGCCAGGACCGTGCAGGATTTGACCGCTTGACCGTCGAGCAGCACGGTGCAAGCGCCGCACAGAGTCGTCTCACATCCCAGATGAGTGCCGGTAAGTTTGCAGCGGTCGCGCAGGAAATGGGCCAGCAACATGCGAGGCTCGACTTCCTGCTGGTGGGCGACCCCGTTGACCTTGATGTTAACCTTGATGTGGATCGGATTGTTCACGGGATCGATTCCATTTCGGTTGACCGTTTATGACTCGCCGGCGTGGTCTAGGTGATGGGGCGAGTGTAAGGATCACCTTGCGGCAGGCGCAATGCCTTTTTCGCTCTTATTCCTGGAAGATCCGCCGCGCTTGAGCCACATCCTCAACGATCTGGCGCCGGAGCGTTTCCAGAGACGGGAACTTCCGTTCGTCGCGCAGCTTTTCCACAAAAGCCAACTCCACCTCGCTCCCGTACAGATCGCCGCTAAAATCCAAAAGATGCGCTTCCAGATGAAGGCTCGGAACCGCCTCCGCGCGCGTTGGACGGAAACCGAGATTGACCACGCTGCGCCAGGATTTGCCGGCCACCAGCGCGTGCGCCGCATAAACCCCGTTGGGAGGCAGGACCAATCCGGCCACCTCGAGATTTGCAGTAGGAAATCCGAAGGTGCGGGCGACCTGGTCTCCGGCGCAGACCGGGGCGGCTAAACTGTAGGTTCGCCCCAACATCTGGCTGGCCAGTTCCAGTTGGCCAAACCGGATGGCTTCCCGGATGCGCGTGCTGCTAACCACCTCGCCGTCCAGAGCCACAGCCGCCAACCCGTGAACCGCGAAATGCAACTCACCGCCCAGAGCCCGCAGGAGCGACACGTTGCCGCTGCGCTTGTGTCCGAACGTGAACTCGCTTCCCACACTGATGCTGTGGATCGGCCCAAAATCCCGGGCCAGGCCGTGCACGAACTCCGCGCCCGTCAGGCGGCTAAACTTTTCATCAAAAGGAATCACCCAGGTGGCGTCCACGCCAAGCGTTTCGATCGCCCGCAGCTTCTGCGAGAGCGAATAGATGCGCGGCGGCACGCGCTCGGGCGCAACCACGACGTTGGGATGACGATCGAAGGTGACCACCAAGGCCAGCGCTTCGTGCTGCGTGGCGTCGGCCCAGGTCTGGCGAATCACATGCTGATGCCCCAGATGCACCCCATCAAACACCCCGATAGCGATGCATACTTTCGTGCCCATGCGATTCCACTGGGCGGGCGCTTCCACGATCTGCATGCCCGCAGAGTACGCAAGCCAGCGATTCAGTGCCAGCTTCGCTTCGCCAGGATCCACAGGTTTGAGGCATCGCGGAGCAACCTCAACTTAAGGGCCGGGTCCCTTTGCATTCCGGATACGTTGAGCAGCCCCAGAAATCCTGACCGACGTGCCGGCCTTGCTTGGCCGTGCGCTGGATCATCGGTTGGGAACAGAGCGGACAAGCCGGTGCGTCCGCTCTTGCAGGCTCGTTTCGACGGTGTTTTACGCGTGCCGAGGCCAACTGTTCAGTGTAGCCGCCCTTAGTAATGAACTCGCGTTCCAGGCCGGCGATTTGTTGATCCAGCAGGTAATTGGTCTGGTGAATCAGGCAGATTAGCGTATTCGCTATCACTTCCGGGTTGGCGTGCGTGAGCCAGGGCCGGTAGGCAGCGGATGGATCGGTTGGATCCGACTGACCCGTGCGGTACGCGAGCCGCACGCGCCGAGCCTCCGGGGCGTCCTTGCGCCACTGCTGCAGGTGGCGTTGGCGCAGGAAATCTTCGTAGTCCAGCAAGAGCTCGTCGAGACTGGCCCGGGCGACGTTCACCAGACGCAACTCCGTCTGGCTGGATGTGGCGGAAGCCCGGCTGCCTTCGGCGATGTTCTGGCGGCCGCTGCGCGCCGCTTGCACCATCTGGTCGACCGTGCGCGAGCGGCGATCGAGGAACTTTTCGCAGAAACTCACCGTGGCATCGTAGATCACGGTGGCCGTCTGGAAACTCCGGAGCTGCCTGTAACCGCCGCTTGGCCGCAAAAGCTTCGAGCGCGGGAGAGGATCGGTCCGATCGGACGGATCAGTCCGATTGGATGGATCAGTCCGATCACCGGGTTGGATGTCCTTGGCCATCATCCTTGCTTGGGCGCAGTATGCCCGCACGTGCGGAGCGGCGCAAGCCCTCACTCAGCCCAGGCGGCCGATGCGTCCCAGCTCGATCGCGCGTGTTGCCACTTGGCTGGCTGCGCGCACGAGTTCGATCAAGCGCGCGAACCGCGCATCTTGGGTCAAGCCCTGGCGATACCTGGCGTAGATCTGCTGGACGATGACGCCGATCTTAAACAACCCATAAACATAATAGAATACTGGGTCCGTCGCGGGCCCGCCGCGGCGAGCAGCGTAGCGTTCCACCAGTTGTTCGCGATTCAGGTTGCCCGGCCGGGCGGTGAGCCCGAAGGCTTGTTGACGCCACTCGGATGGATCGTCGGCGTCCACCCAGTAGCCCAGCGTCGAACCCAAATCCATCCAGGGATCACCCAAGGTGGCCATCTCCCAGTCGAGTGTGGCCACAATCTCAGCGGGGTTCTGCGCGTCGAGGACCAGGTTGTCGTACTTGTAATCGTTATGGATCAGACAGCCGCCCGCGCTCGCCGGTTGATGCGCCAGCAACCAGGTCGCCACGCTTTCCATCGCGGGAATGTTGTCCGTGCGCGCGTTCTGATAGCGTTTGCTCCAACCTTCCATCTGCCGCTGCACGTAACCTTGAGGACGCCCCAGCTCGCCCAGGCCGGCGGCGGCATAATCCACCGCATGAATGGCCGCCAGATTGTCGATGGAATTTGCGGATAATCGTTGCATCAAGTCCGGGGTCAGCTCCAGGCCGGCCGGTGGTTGCGCCCGCAGGATGATCCCCGTGACTCGTTCCATGAGGTAAAACGGGGCGCCCAGGATGGCTTCGTCTTCACAATACAAAACTGGCGCCGGCACTTTGCGATAAACCCGATGCAATCGCGACAAGATGCGGAACTCGCGTCCCATGTCATGCGCGGATTTGATCTGGGCCCCGAACGGAGGCCGGCGCAGGACGAGTTCACGCGACCCCAAGTGGAGGAGGTAGGTGAGATTGGAATAACCGCTTGGAAACTGTTCGACGCGCAGGGGGCCTGGCCATGAGTCGATGCGTTCGCGCAGAAAAGCCTCGAGCCTGGGCGTGTCCAGGTGTTCGCCGGGGCGGGGCGCTTGCGCGCGATCAATTTGGGACCCGCTCATCGCTCGCCGGTTTCCTGGCGGAATCCGTGCCGTTTCAGGTTAAGGCGGGCCACCACCGCTTTATGCACTTCGTCGGGCCCGTCATAGATACGGGCGCCGCGTTCGTGGCGATACCACCAGGCCAGGACCAGGTCATCGGTCAGGCCCAGCGCCCCGTGCGCTTGCAGGGCCCGATCCAGAACCTGCTGCAGCACGTTGGCCACATAGAATTTGATGATCGAGATCTCTTCGCGGGCCGCTTTGCTGCCGGCGCGCTCGATCTTTTCGGCCGCGTCCAATACCAAGAGGCGGGCGGCGTTGATTTCAGCGCGGCTGTCCGCGACGCGTTCCTGGAACATTTGCCGGCTGGCCAACGGTTCGCCTGGAGCCAGTTCGCGGGTGGCCGCCCGCCGGCACATCAGTTCAAAAGCCCGTTCACAGATCCCAATCCAACGCATGCCATGATGAATGCGGCCCGGGCCCAACCGTTGTTGGGCAATGACAAAACCCTCTCCTTCGCCCCCCAGCCGGTAGGTTTGTGGCACGCGACAGTTCTGGAAGATGACTTCCGCGTGGCTGAAATAATCCGCGCCCGGTTCGCCCATCAGCGGAATGTTGCGTACGCGCCGGAACCCCGGCGTGTCGACGGGCACGATGATCTGGCTGGCCCGGCGATGCGGTTGGGCCGCGTCAGGGTCGGTGACCGCCATGACGATGGCGAACGCCGCCCCGTCCATCGCGCTGGTAAACCATTTGTGTCCGTCCAGGATGTAATCCGCTCCGTGCTGGCGGGCGCGGGTGTGCATCCAGACCGGATTGGAGCCGGCGAACTCCGGTTCGGTCATGGCGAAACAACTGCGGCAATCACCGCGGGCCAACGGTTCCAGCCAGCGCGCCTGTTGCTCGGCGGAGCCGTGCTCGATCAGGATCTCCATGTTGCCGGCATCGGGTGCCTGGCCATTGAACACGTAATGGCCGAGCGGCGTGCGGCCGAGTTCTTCGCTCACGCGCGCAAATTCCGGCAAGCGCAAGCCCAGGCCGCCCCAGCGGGTCGGTAATTGCGGGGCCCACAGGCCCATCGCCTTCACTTGCGCCCGGCGCTCGCGCAAGACCGGCAGTAATTCCGGAAACGGGCGGGTGAGAAACTCCTTTTCGAGCGGAATGATTTGCTGCTCGATGTATTGGCGGACCCGCGCGACGATCGAACTGGTTTCTTCAGCGCTCATGAATCAAAGGCAAGGATCGAAAACAGTTTAGTGTAATGGAACGGTTAGATGTGTGTCACCAGTTCGCCTGGAGGCAGATGCGGCAGCGCGTTGAAGACGCTCAGCGAAAAGCGCGGCGGCGCAAACAGAAACTCGCTCACGGACGTGTTGCGCACCTGCCAACTCATTTCCATGAGGCGCTCATCATCAAGGCCAAAGGCCCGATCCAACGCCACCGCGACCGGTCCGGTCGAAGTAAACACTGCGATCTGGCGTCCGCCTGTTCCCGCCGCGATTAAAGTGTCCAAACCGCGCCGGGCCCGCAGGCGGAATTCCTGCCACGTTTCCACTCCCGGCACGTGCAACTCGCCGCGCACCCAGCGTGCCATAACGTCCTGGAACAGTTTCAGCATCTCCACCGGAGCTTTTTTCTGTGCACCATCGCGTTGGAGCATTTCTTTGAACGCCTTTTCGCGCCCGCCCAGCATCGGCAGCGCCACGCGAAACACTTCCAACCCCGCATACTCATCGACTTCCGGCAAGGTCACTCCTTCCGGCCAGGGCAAACCTCGCTCGCGAAGCAGCGCGCCCACCAGCTCGGCGGTCCGTTGATGCCGCCGCCGCGGGCCGCTGAAGATCTGGTCAAAGATCATCCCTTGCTGCACCCAATGCGCTCCCAGACGGCGCGCTTGTTCCTCTCCAACCTCCGACAGTTGATCATAGTCCGGCCCGCCAAAGGAGGCTTGCGCATGACGCACCATAAAAAGACGGCTCATGCAGTCATTCCGCCAAAATGCCGCCGTCCATCACCAGGGTTTGGCCCGTGATGAATGCGGCGGCGTCCGAGAACAAATACAGCACTGCGTCCGCGATCTCGCCGGCGGTGCAAAGCCGGCCCAGCGGCGCGATGGCGGCCAGGCGCGTTTTCAGGCCCGGGATGCGTTTAGCCACCTGTTCGAGCATGGGTGTCTGGGTGTAACTGGGGCAAACGGCGTTCACTCGGATCCCGGTTTTGGCATACTCAAGCGCGGCGGTGCGAGTCAGGCCCACCACGCCATGCTTGGCCGCCGTGTACGCGCAGTGCCCGACAAAACCGGTCAGGCCGGCCACCGAAGCCATGTTCACGATCACACCCCGCTTTTGCTCGGCCATCACGACTAATTCGTGTTTCAAACACAGAAATACCCCCTTGAGGTTTACCGCCATCACTTCATCCCAAATGGCCTCCGGATACGCCGCGGTCTGGGCGCGCGCGCCGTCCACACCCGCATTGTTCAGCGCGCAATCCAGCCGGCCGAACCGGCGCAGCGTCGCTTCGATCAAAGCTTCGACGTCCGCGGTGCGGCGGATGTCCGCCGGGACGAAACACACCCGGCCTCCGGCGCGCGCCAGTTGTTTCACTACTTTCGCGCCGCGCGCCCCGTCGACGTCGGCCACGACCACGCGCGCGCCCGCGCGGGCCAGAGCCTCGACGCAGGCGTGTCCGATGCCCGACGCACCGCCGGTCACCAACGCCACTTTCTGGGCCAGACTGCGTTTGGAGCCGGGTGCCTTCATACTGCGGTGTATCCGCCGTCCACCACGAAGATCTGCCCGGTGACAAAGGCAGCCTCGTCGGACACCAAATAAAGGGCGAGCGCCGCGACGTCGTCCGGTTGGCCCAGGCGCGCGATCGGCTGAGCCGCCTGAAAAGTTTGGCGGCGCGTTTCGTCCTTCCAGAAATATTCGCTGAAATCAGTTTGAATGAGACCCGGAGCCAGGGCATTGACCCGAATGCCCTGCGGACTCAGTTCCTGGGCCCAGGAACGAGTCATCATGATCAGACCGGCTTTGGTGAAGCTGTAGAGCAAACCGCCGGGCTGCGGTTTCAAGCCGGAGACGGAAGCAATGTTAAGGATCGAACCGCTGTGGCGTGCGATCATCGGCGGGGCCACCAAACGCACCAACCGCAACGCGGCTTTCACATTGATCTCGACGATCTTGTCGAACATCTCATCCGTCACGGCCAAAGCCGGACCTTGCCCGATGTTGGTGGCGCTGTTGTTCACCAGGATGTCGACCGGGCCGAGTTGAGCGTCGATCTGTTTCAGCAAGCTCTCGATCTCCGGCGCTCGCCCAACATGACAGGGGATAGGCACCACTTTGCCCGGCAAGGTGCTCAATTCTCGCGCCGTCGCTTCGAGGGTCTCCTGCTTGCGGCTGGCGATGACCACATCAGCGCCGGCTTCCGCCAGACGCCTCGCAATGGCCTTGCCGATGCCACGTCCGCCGCCCGTGACCAGCGCCACTTTGCCTTGAAGCTGATGATTGGAATGCAACATGCGTGGGGCCCGCTGATGCTAACGATGAACGCACTGACGTCAACTCAGTCCTCAGTGCTCAGTCCTCAGTTCTCAGTGTACAGTTCTTAAAGATGGCCCGCGACCTGACGATCCTGACCGCAGACTGAGCACTGAGCACTGTGCACTGAGCACTGTGCACTAATCCGCCCCCCTCAGGGCTTGCTCCACCTCGGGAGGGGTCCACCAAACTTTGCGGCCGCAGTCGGTCGCGATGACCCGGGCCGCGTTGTAACCGCACAAGCCCGTGATGTTACCGCCGGGATGTGTCGAGCCGCCGCACAAATAGAGGCCGGGCACCGGCGTGCGGTATTGGCCGGCGCCGGGGAAAGGACGATCGTAACCGATTTGGCCGTTGGCGAAAGAGCCTACGAGCAAATCGCCGCGAGCCATGTTCGGCAGCGTCTGTTCGATGTCCGCTGGCGAGCGGGTGAACCAATCCAGGACCGTCTGACCGGAGAGGTTCGGGGCGTACTCGCGCCAAAAGTCGAGCAAGCGGCGTCCGTGGACCTCTTGTTCCTCACTCCAATGGCGGGCATCGCCGCGCAGGGCAAAAGGCAGCTTCTCCCAGAGAAACGCGCTGTGCTGTCCTGGCGGCGCTTGGGAGGAGTCGAACACGGTCGGACAGGCTCCCCAAGCCACCGTGCTCGGGATGTCGCCTCGTTCATGAGCCGCCACGATTTCGTGGAACTGCTCAAAACGGTCTAGGCCAATGATGGTCATCAGCGCCCGCGCCAGTTCCGGACGGCGGTTCGCGTGCCGATACGCGGGTGGTTCGGCCAACGCAACGTTCAAGGCAAACAGGGGCGCCAGCAGGTTGTATTGGAATCCGGCCACGCGTGCGCGCAGCCAATCCGGCATCACTTCAGCCGGCAACAATTCCAGGAACGTTTGGTGCGGATTGAGTCCGGAAACGACACCGCCATCGGCCAGGATCGATTCGCCCGTGGCCAGTTCCACGCCACTGGCGCGAGTGGCGCGCACGAGAATTTTGCGCAGTTCAACTCCGCACCGAATCTGGCCGCCGTGCGCGGCAATGTCTGCCACCAACGCGCGCGCCAGTTGGTTTGAGCCCCCGAGGCAGAGTTGCGCTTTGCGGGGCGCCGCGAGCAGGGCAGGGATGGCATGACCAAAGCCCGGCAGACGCAAATCCACTTCGCGAAGCCCATTAAAGAAGAGCAGTCCGGCCCGAACAGCATCGTGCTCGAATTCGCGCGTGACAAATTCCAACGGCGACAAGGCCGAAACCTCCAGCAGCCGGCGGCCTGATCGCGTTTGGCGGAGCAGTTCCCGGCGCAGACCGGGTGGCAGTGGCGGCGCCTGGGCTTCCGGCCGCAGGATCTGTTCGACGATCGGCCGGAATTCCTCCACCCATCGGCGAACCGCTTGGGCGTCGCGGACTGAGAATTGGGCAAACGATTCGATCGTGCGCTCGAGATCCGTCCACCATTCCAGGCTGCGACCGTCCCGCAACAGCATGGCCACATTAAGCTCAGGTTCCACATAACGGGCTCCCTGCTGTTCCAACTGGAGATCGCCATACCACGGCTGGCCCGTGATAGCTCGATGAAAGAATGAATGCGGATGATGAACGAACCCTGGATAACGCGGGTTGGCCAACGTGCGCAGCCCGCCGCCGGGCTCCGGCGCGCGCTCCAGCGATAGCGTGCGCATCCCACACCGGCTCAGATACGCCTGCAGCACGAGCGCATTATGCCCCGTGCCCAGTATAATGATGTCGACGGAGCTGCTCATCTAAATGCGGAATGCGGAATGCGCCTGACGTCGGCTGCGACCTTTGGACGCGCATTGGGACCTTGAACCCAAACCAATCTCACGTAGCAGCCGAGGTAACGAGGCTCTGATCTTTTTCCGGGAGAACGCGTTGGGGTAGAGTGAGCCTCCTGACGTCGGCTGCTACCTGAGGGTCGGTTCATGGGTAGCTTCCACCTGCACACCATGTGCACGCGCATTGGGGCCATGAACTTCCACTGAAAAAGAGCCCTCACCCCCAGCCCCTCTCCCATCGGATGGGAGAGGGTGGCCGCAGGCCGGGTGAGGGTCAGGTTCATGGGTAGGACGGACCTCCGAATTTCGGACGTGAATTGGGGCCTTGAACCCACCAATCTAACGTAGCAGCCGAGGTCACGAGGTACAGCCTGAGCCTGTCGAAGGGCTCTGATCTTTTTTCTGACGAACGCGTTGGGATAGAGTGAGCTCCTTACGTCGGCTGCTACGAGACAGGAGAGGTTCATGGAGAGCTTCCATTTGCTTTTGCAGGCGCATTGGGACCTTGAACGATTTCCGATTTTCAATCTTCAATTGCCGATTCCCAATTGGGCCGCAATTGAGAATTGGAAATTGAAAATCGAAGATTGGCAAGCCCTCGCTAGAGTCCGTACTGTCCTAATTTGGCTGCAGCGGCGGTCTGCGACCGCCGCTGGTGCGCGAAGAGGAGCCGGAAAGGCGGCGGTCCGCTACAGTTCGCGATTCAAATTAGGGCACTACCCTATAGTCCGCGGCCTTCATCGAGAAACTCGATGTTCAGCCCACAGGATTGTATTGGGTTGGCTCAGGGCCAGACGGCACGCTCGGGCCCGTCAGAAACGGCCGAAAGTTCGGGGTTGAGGAAAGCGGCCAACCGCCCGTTGAGAACGTAATGGGATTGTTGTCGAACCAGGATACGCATGGATAAAGCGAAACTCATCGGCCTGCTGGCCCGTTGGGTGGCCGCAGGAAAGCTGGAGGCTCGCTACGTCCTTCCGGCGATTCAAGAGCTTAGCGGCGATGAGATTGACCCATCGCTTTCGTTGTGGAGGGTCCTGGAAACGATGGGCGGCTTAGGCGAAGGGAATGTCCCCGAGCCTCTGGCCGCCCTGACCCGGCATCTCCGAGAAACGCTGCGCCAGGAAGCGACGCGCGCCTTTCAGCAACGGCGCCTGGGCAATCCCTTGCCGGAACAGACGCGCGCGTTGCTCGACGGGCTGGATCTGGAACCCGCGATGGAATGGAAGCTGGACGGCGACCCGATCCGTTCCGTGGAACTGGCCGTCCAGGCGACGCGTGACCTCGCTTTCGCGAGTCGCAGCCAGACTAAGGCACCGCAATTATTTAAAACCATCCAAGCGCGGACCCTGGAATGCTGGGCGGCAGCAGCCCAGCTGCTCATCACCCAGACGGAACGGTCCCCCGCCATTTTCCTCGAACAACTCGAACAAGCCTGGCCACCGGATTGTCCCGGCCGCGAGAAATTGTTTGGCCCGTTGCGGGCGCGGAGGCAGGCCTCCTGGAAAGCATCGTCTCTGCGAGCCACACGCGGTTTAGCTGCGCCGCCCGCCGCCGCGTCGGAACCAGACGAACAGGAGTTGTTCAACACGCTGGTCTCCCGGTTTACCTCGGCAGGAGCGCGTTCGGAGAAAATGCAGATCCTCGATGGCATCTGCTCATGGGGCACGCCCGCCGCAGTAAAGGCACTGCGGTCGATGACGCTGGACCCGTGGGCGCAGGATCGCGCGTTGCTGAACTTAACCTTGCGCTTCGGGCATCCCGGGTTGGCCACCTGGGCCGACTGGTTGCGTTGGTTGGCGGAGCAAGAACGCCTTTGGCAAACCGAGGAGGAACGTTGGAATCAGCTGAGCCGGCAGCCGGCCTCGGCGCGCGGATTGTTGGTGATTCTGTATTCGCAAGCGGCCGAGGCCGACCCGGCGGTGCTCGATGCGCTGGTCCAAGCCGCGGCCGACACGATGTCGCCGGTGGACGTCGGAACGTTTGTCCGATCTTGGGTGAAGTGGGTCCCGATCAACGAGCAACGCGCGTTGTTGGGAGTCGCGCCGCCTGAGGATGCCGCCGTGCCACCGGTTCTTCCCGGGGTTGCTCCACCGACGGCGCAGCCGGGGCCGGTTCGACCGCCGCCTTTGCCAATCAGTGCGGGAGCCGCACCGGTGCGGGTGCCCAAGCCTGAAGAGGTGTCGACGCCAAGGGCGGAAAGGCGTCCGGCTGAACCGTCGATGTGGCAGAAACACATTCAACCCTTTTTTGTGGAGAACTGGTACATCGTGGCTGGGATCGCCATGGTGATCCTGGGCAGCTCGTTGCTGGCGTATTACACGTGGGATAAGCACTGGCTGTTGCGTTACACGATCATGCCGATCTTGCTGGGGCTCTTTACGTGGTCGCTGGCGGGGGTCGGTGGTTGGATCGAGAGAAAGGGAAGCGAGTTCAAAGGTACCGCGGCGATTCTGCGCGGGGCGGCCATCGGTTTGTTGCCGATCAACTTTATGACGATGGCCTTGTTGTCGGCTGATCAACAAGTCTCGCAGAAGGGCACGGCCTTGCTGGCCATGGCGCTGGTTTATCTGACGGTGTTCGGGTGGGGGCTCAAGACTTGGTGCGCGGCGGTGGAACCGTCCCTTGGTTATCGGCTCGGTGGACCGCTGCTTTTGCTCAACGCGCTCGTGGCAGTGGGACCTTTTGCCCGGACGGTGCTCGGATTGGAAGGGCGCTCCTTGTTGCTGAGTCTGGGGACGGGTTTCTACCTGGGCTTCGTGGTGATGGCCTGGGCGGTGATGCGATTTGCCAGGGGCACGCTGACTCGGGCCATGGCGGAGGAAAAACGTGTTCCCTGGTTCGTGGCAGGGGCACTCGCCTTGACCTACGTGCAGGTGTTTATCTGGGTCCACGGTTTCATGCGTCACCTGCCGCGTCCGCATACCTATGCGTTGCTGATCATCGTTACCGGTTGGTTGGTTTTAGCGCTGGAACGGCGCGCGTCGGAACTGCTGGAAAGTCCGCAGTTGCATGCGGGTGAATCTTTCCTGGGGTTCGCCATGATTTTGCTGGGTGTGTTTATGGGGTTCGGGGAGGAGAGGCTGCGCATCGTGACATTGGTCGCGGCGGGAGGAGCCTGGATGTATCAGGCGGGGGCGCGTCGGCATCCGTTGCATTATTGGATTGCATTAACGTTCTGGGCCTTGGCGGTGACCTCGGTGGGATTGCTGGCGCAATTTCCGGGACCATGGTGGTCGGCGTTGGGGATCGGGGCGGCGTTGGGTTTAGGAGGCGCGGGGTGGGCCAGCCAACGGCAAGGGCGCGCGGATCTGGCGGCAGCCTGCCGAGGCATGGAGACGGTAGTCTTGTTGATCACGGTCGTCACCGCTCCGCTCGTGCAGTGGCATTATCAAACCGCACCGTTGGGAACGGCGGGTTGGTTGCTGGGGGCGGCGCTGCTGTTCGGTTGGCGCGCGCTTAAGGATCAGAACATCCACTGGCTGCATACGACCTTGTTGCTGCTCGCGTTGATCCTGCCCTATGCGGGTTGCATGGACATGGCGGGGCGGACGGCGCATCACAACACGATGGCGTTCGGCTTGGCGGTCCTTTCCGCCGGTTGGTTGGGGGTCACGCGGTTGGCTGGCCGGCGCCTGCCCTTGCTTCTGCAAGCGCGTTGCACCGCGCTGTGGTTTTATGGAATTTTGGCGGTCACCGCGATGTTACTGCGGGTCGCGCTGGGGGACGCGGCGCCCGACCCGTTGTGGTATCGCGACTACATGGATTATGCGGGGCCCATCCTGATGATGCTGATCTTGGTGCCGGCGACCTATCATTCGCGTTCGCTGGTGCCGGCGGGGATGGCGGTGGTGATGATGGTGATCTTATTTCCCGAGCTGAAAGCCAATCTGCAACAGAGCACGCCGTGGCTTTCTTGGGGAACCGGGTTTGGCAGCTCCATTTGGGGGCTGGGTCTGGTGGGGTTATGCTTTTATCTGCGAGGCTCCGCGCGGTTCAGCGCGCTTTTTCAGGGGCGAACGGCGGAGGCAGATCTTTTCATGGGGAAGGAGCCATTCCCGTTTCGGCGCGATGACCATAGGCTCTTCACGTGGCCGCTCATGGCGGCGGCATTATTCCTTTTGATCAAGGTCGACACGTGGTGTGCGGCGCGGCAATTGGTGGCCGGCGCCGGCGTGCCGATGAAAACCGCCGTCGCCTTGGGACTCACCGGCGTGGCCTGGACGTTGACCGGGATTTATTACCGGGCGGCGCGCGGCGCGCTGGTGGCGATTCACCTGGGTTGGATTTGGATGGGAGCTGGCCTCGGGTTCGGCTACTGGCGCAGCGTGGTCCATCCTGACTGGACGTGGCCGGTCTTAGGCACCGGGCTGCTTTTGCAGGCGCTCTATTGGTTTTATCGTTTTCAGTTGGAACGGGCTTGGCCTTGGGTTCGCAGTCTGCTGACCGAACCAACTCGTTTGGTGCTGCAGTTGGGGAGCGCCGCGCTGGTGATCGTTTGCGTCATCGGCCTGCTCTGGGGCGTACCGCTAGCGCAAGCGCGGTGGCTTTACGGTTTCCTGGCCGTCCAGATGATTTGGCATGCGTTGCATTCCCGCGAGGCAGCATTTGGCGCGATCTTGTTCTTCCAGGTATGGATTGGATTACTCGTTGCCACTGCGCCCGGCGCGGGTGCGTTGTGGGACCGGCTTTCGGTGGCGCGCAGCGCCAGCCCAACTCTCTGGCTGTTGGCCGGTGTCCAGTTGTGCGTTTTGGCCTTGGAATTAGGTTGGGTGCGTCGAGACGACACGCGCACGGGAGACGGTGAAGCTGTGCAGGCTTCCGGTCACGGCCAAGGTGATGACCTTCGGGAACTCGAGTCTCTTGGCCTTCTCACCCCTCACCCCGGCCCTCTCCCCGTTGAGGGGAGAGGGAGTAGGATGTCAAGCGGCCAGGATGGGACAAGTCTGCTGGCGCCGGCGGCGATGGGGTTGATGGCGCTGTTGCGGCCGATGCTGATCATCGCCAGTTGTCTGACGTTGCTGGCGGGGTTGGCGGGCATCGCGGAGGGCGTGCAGGGGTTGGGCTGGTCGCGTTCCCAGGATTTCTTGCTGTTGGGTACCTTACTGCTGACGGCCAGGGCACATCGCTCGAATTTGCTGCTCCTGATTGCGATGCTATCGGGTTACGTGTCGATTTACCAGGGGCTCTTGGCGGCGGTCGGGGATCCGATGGCACGGCTTTATTTGCTGGCAAACCCGTGGCCGCTGGCGCTGTTCAGCCTGGGGATGGTGGCGCTGACTCAAGCTGGCCGTTGGCTGCATCAACGCAAACCGCGCTGGCTCGCAGGCATGCTCAATGAAGAGTTCCTGACCGCGCCGTCGTGCGGCTGGATCTTTTATCCGGCGGCGTTGCTCTGCGGGTTGGCCGCGTTTCAGCAGACCGTTGACCCGATCTGGCGGGAGAGGGCAGCGCAACTTGCGGCGCCGTTTCTGGGGGCACTGACCCTGGCGGCGATCGCGTGGTTCTGGAGGCGCGCGTGGTTCTTGGGCGGGGCCGGACTGCTCCTGCTGCTGGGTGACGTTCATTTGGTGCGCGTCTGGGGAGGAGACTTTTTGAGGGCGCGCGGCCTTTCGGAGCTTCATTTGATGTGCCTGGGAATGGGCCTGGCGCTGGTGCAAGTGTCGCTCATGCGCCGGTCGATTCGCCCGGCTCAAGGCGTGGCGGCCGTCAACCTGGCGAGTTTGGGATTGGCTGGAGTGATCTTGGCCCTCCTGTCGGCGAACTATTTTACTGACCCGAATCTGGCGGGGATCACTTCGTGGCGTTTTGTGGTTTCGGGCGGATTGGCCTGGATGGCCGGCCGATATTTTCGGAGGGCGTCGCGGCAGCCGGCGGCGGGAGAAGAAGCGTACGTTGGGTTGTGCGAGGGTGTCTATCATTTTGGATTGGTGTTGGCGATTTGGTGCGGGGCTTTGTTGGTGCCCTGGTTTCGCCAGCCGATTTTCGCGTTGGTCGCGCTGGGGTTGCCGGTGGTTTACTTTTATGGCCGGGCTGAACTCGCGGCTGGCGGGGAGTTGCCGGCGGCGCGCCGTTATCAGCAGTCGGCGGCGGTGCTGGGCTTTGTGATGTTGGGGCTGTATTTGTGCCGGGGGATTTTTCAGATGGTGTTGTTCCCTGGCGTTCCGATCAGCACCGAGCATTACCATTACAATGCGCCGGTGATCCTGCTGTTGGGCGTGGTGCTGTTGCGGTTGCACGCGTTGGGCGGCACCAGTTGGCTGGCGTTTTACGGGGGCTTGGCGGTGATGCTGGCGAGTTATTTCCTGCTGACGTTCCTGCCGGGGTTGAGTCCTTTCTCTTATCCCATGCCGGGCGCCTGGTGCGCCCTGGGGTTGGGTCATTTTTGGATCCTGCTTGGGCACGCGCGTTCTCCCTTGCGGACGTTCCTTCAACGATTGGCCGGACTGGATGACGCTGCCTGGCGATCGTTAGCCCGGGCTTGGAGCCTATGTTTGCTGGCGGCCACGCAGGGAACCATCGCGTGGGGGATGGTCGATTATTCCTCCAATACGTTCATGGTCGCTCCGTTGTTGGCGGGAGCGGCCAGTTTCCTCATCCACCTGGCCATCCTGCAGCGTTCCACGATTTATGTGCTGGTCGCGGCACTGGAACTGGTGTCGGCGTTGCACGCCGATTTTCTGATCCCGAGTGTTTTGCCCAGAGGCCAGATCATCTGGGCTTTGTTGGGGATTTGGCTGGCCTTGCTGATCGTGGCGCAGTTGGCGTCCGGTAAAATCTCGCTGCCAAACGTGAGTCGAGTCGCGTGCGGGTGTGCGGTGCTAGTGATGGCCCATGTTCTGTACCATCGGCCGTGGTCGGAGGTTGGACTCTGGGCGGTGGGACTGGGAGCGTTATTGGCCTGGTGGAATCCTCAAGCGACGCGGGCGGCCGCGACCAGCGGCCAAACCATGAGCGCGGCCGCGCTGGTGGGGGTGCCGGTGTGGTTGGTCTATTTTAGCCAAAGCCGGTTTGCGTTCGACGGGCTGGAGGCGGCCTGGCAGGCCTGGCCCGTTCTGGCGGCCACCGCGACACTTTTCCTGGTTGGACTAGTCGCGCGTTATTTTCCTGAGCATTGGGCGGCCGGTTATCGGGCTTGGCCTCGATCGACGTTCCGACTTTTCGATGCCAGCCTGATCTGGTTGGAAACCACCGGGCTTAGGCTGCATCGGGTGATTCTCTGGTTTGGATTGGGTGTGGTTGGGATCACGCAGGGGTGTCATTACCCAACTGCGTTTGTTCCCCGGGAATTCACTTTGCTGCTTCTGCTGGAACTGGCCCTAACGGTGGCGTGGTGGAATGAGGCCAGGCGTCGACCTGCGATGGTGTCTTATTACTGTCTGCAGTTGGCCGCGGTGGTGAGCTGGGTGACAATTCGGCGCCAACTCCTGCTGACGGGGTGGTGGAATTACGAATACGATGTCTGGGTGAGCCTGGCAGGGTCGTGTGGACTGGCGGGAGCCAGGCAGGTGTTGGATTTGCGTTTGCCGGCGCAACGGGTGCCGTACCTGACTTTATTGATTCTGTTGCCGATGGCGGCGATGGCGTGGGTGATGGTGAGGGGATTAGGGGTGAACATGGCGTTGTTGGTGGTGGGATTGCATAGCGTGATCTTCGCGTACCTGGGGCGGAACGAGCGTGAGTCGCCTTACCACGTCGCGGCGCTGGCGGGGTTTGTGGGATTCATCCTGATCAGTTTTTATTCCAAGCTGCATCTGCGGGCCGTGCACGCTTACATCATCCCGGTGGGGCTGGGCGTGTTGATCCTGCAGGAGCTATTCCGCACCCGCATCCGGGCCGAAACCAGGAACGGGATCCGTCTGGCGACCCTGATGGCGATGTTGGGCAGCGCCGGATATTATGCGCTGGCGGACCAACGCCATGCCGTCACCTTCAACCTGACCATGCTCCTGCTCTGCCTGTTTGCCATGGGGCTGGGCAGTGTGTTGCGCATCCGTCTGTATCTGGCGCTTGGTTTGGCGGGTCTTCTGGTGGACTTGGTCTCATTGCTATGGAAGGCCTTGGTCCTGATGGAACGGGGCGTGCGCATGACGGTGATTGGCAGCCTGGTCCTGGGCCTCGGGGCCATCCTGGTGTTCGGGGCCATCTATTACAAAACGCACAAGGCCAGATTCGAAGCGTGGCATTCCAAATGGCGTTTGAAGCTCGGCCAATGGGAATGAAGCGGGTTTGACCTGCTTGGGTTGAGTTTAGGATTGCTTCAGTGCGGGAGGTGTGTATGCTGGGCTTCGTTCAATTACCCCAGCAGTATGCCTAGTCCTCGCACGCATGCGCATGCGTGGTGTGATTTGCCGAAAGCAGTCGCATGCACCTCCAAGCGCATTTGTTTTCCTGCGGAAAACGTGCGTTCTCTTTCCACGTGTTCCCGGCCAGGTTCTCCACACCAAAACACCACCCAGTAGTCACGTAAGGTATGAAATTCAAATTACTGTATTCTCCACGGGCTTCGCGCAACGGTTTGCTCGTCCTAGCCGCCTGCCTGGCCGCCACCGGCGCGGCCCAAGCTCAGATCCAGACGAATTGGGCCGCTTACAACGATCACCGGCCCAGCACGACTCCCGTGGCCAACGGTTGGAAGATCACCGCCGCCAACGTCACCGGCTTCGATATGGGCGCTCCGGCGGACTCAGGCGGAAACCTGATCGATTTCCGGACCGGAACACAGTTGCCCGCCACCGTGACCTTCACTCGCAATGGCGCCCCCAACGATTTCGGCACCGTCACGCGGCCTATCCCCACCAACACGCCCATGGCACAGATTTTCTATGGCGTCTGCGATCTGGCCAATGACGGTATCGTGGGCGTGGATTCGACCCTCGACGTCACCAATTCAGTGATCATCACTTTCAACGGATTGGACCCGGACAAACATTATCTGTTCCGGGGCGCGGGCGCGCGCAACGGCGGTTATGCGCCGCGCTGGACGGTGGCCACGATCTCCGCGGAGAGTTGGGTGGATGCTCACTTAAACGGTACTGGCCCTGGGGTCATCACTTCGAACAATTTCCCGAACAACCTGGGACCGGGCCAGGCGGCCTGGAACAGCGGCCACAACGCCCAAGGCGCCGTCGTCGGCTGGGATTTCATCACCCCCAGAATTGACGGCAGCTTCACGATTACGACCGAGCAGTATATTGGTCCGACTCCCAACGGCGGCCAGGCCCTGATCGATAACTATGGTTATTCGTTTGGAGCGTTGTTGCTGGCCGAAGTCGAGGTGGCTAGGCCACTCATCACCACCAATCCGGTGGCCGTGGTGAACGTGGAACAAAATCGGCCATTCACCCTCGGCGTGGCCGCATCGGGCACTCCGTTGTTTTATCAATGGTACCGGCAAGACACGGGCAAAATTAACGGCGCGACGTTCTCGACCTATTCGATAGCCAAAGCGGCTTTGAACGATTCGGCCCGGTATTACGTGGTGGTCTACAACCCGCTGGCCAGCGTTACCAGCAGTGTCGCCCAAGTCAACGTGTCCGCCGACACGGCGGCGCCGGGCATCGCGACCGCGTTCTCCTTTCCAACCGTGGATTCCACCGGACTCTTCGCCACGTTGGATCAGATCATCGTTGAATTCAACGAGCCGGTCAGCGCGGCCAGCGTCAGTTCGCCCAACAGTTATACCGTTCCTGGCGGCGGCCATCCCTTGTCGGTGGTGGTCACCAATGAACGCACGGTGATCCTGTTCCTCGGCACGCCTTTGGCGGAAAACACCGATTATTCCGTGACGGCCTCCGGCGCCACAGATGCGGTGGGCAACGTTGCCGGAGCGACCACGGCGCAATTTCATTCCTGGGTCCCGGGCATCGGGAATGGAGTCCTTTTCGAAGCGTATCATGCCGGGCCGGGAGTGGAGGTCGATACGTTGTTGGCCAGTCCGGATTACCCGGATAACCCGTTCCTGCGCGCGAACCTGCCGATCTTCGACTCGCGCGCGATCTTTCCGGATGATTCCCAGGAACAATACGGCGCGCGGATGCGCGGCATTTTCATTCCGCCGGTCTCGGGCAACTGGCTCTTTTACATGCGCACCTTTGATCGCGGCGTGGTTTACTTCAACCCGAACGGCACGGACCCGGCCGGCAAACAAGAAATCTTGAGAGAAACCACCGGCAACAACCCGCGCAATTGGGATAAGTTCTCCTCACCGGTCTTTGCGCTCCACGGTGGGTCGCCCTATTACATTGAAGCCTTGTATAAAGCGGACGCGGGCGCCGATGTGATGAAAGTGGCCGCGCGCCTGGCCGGCACCGGCGTGCCGACTCCGGTCGATAGCCCCAACACGGACGTCGACCCAAACTCCATCTCAGGCGGTGCCATCGCGTTCCCCTTGGCGCCTCGTGACGTGGGCGGTTCGCTGACCATCCAGCAGGATGTCGCCAACGTGACCATCGAAGAGTTGAACCCGGCCGTGTTCACCATTCAGGTGAGCAATCCAAGTCTCTTGCCGCTGCAATATCAGTGGTTCCGCGACGGCTCGCCGATTCTCGGCGAGAACGGGCCGACCTACACCATCCAGCCGAGAATCTCGCTCGATGAAGGAGCCATTATCAGCGTCCAAGTCGCCAAACCCGGCTCGACCGTGACCAGTCGCGACGCCACTCTGCATGTCGTGCCCGACACCCATCCGCCGCATGTGGCCCAAGTGATCAGCAGTACGACCAACCTGGCCGGCATCGTCTTGAAGTTCAATGAAGACGTGAACCCCACCGAGGCTGGCGACTACATTAATTACGTCATGTCTGGCAACATCGGCGTGACCCTCGCCGTGGTGGAGGCCGATGGCCAGACCGTCACCCTGACCCTGAGCGACCTCCTGGTGGCCGGCGATACCTACCAACTGGAGATCTCCAATGTCCGCGATCTCTCGGACATCACGATTAATCCCAATCCCACGTCGGTGAGCTTCGTCGCCGGGTCGTTCGACCAGGTTGGACTTGCCATTGCCCGTTCCGGCAATGACGTCACGCTCTCCTGGCCGGCGTCTGCCACCGGATTCATCCTCGAACAGACAGCTCAACTCGTGACCCCGCCCGCGGTCGGAGCCTGGACCGCTGTCCCTACCGCCCCCACCGTGATCAATGGCCGCAATACGGTGAGCGTCGGCGCCGGCACCGGCACCCAGATGTTCCGGCTGCGTCAATAAATCGACGCCAACCTGGATTACTTGGCTTTCGTCCCGACGGTGGGCATCTCCGAGGCGATCGCCACGTCGATGAATAGCCCAAGCTGGTTTTCGACTTGGAGGAACTGACCGGCCTGGACCGACGTGAGAGCCTTCTCGATTTTGCCGTGGTATTTCTCCAGCAAATCCAGTCTGGCCCGCTGAGTTTTAAACCAGCGTTTGGCAATATCCTTGGCCTTGACGTTATCGAAACTGCCATCCTTGTGGGATTGGACGAACTCAGCGATCAGCTCCGCCCGGTTGATGGCCAGCTTACCCAGCTCGTTCTCGTAGTCGCGGTAGATCGGCCAGAATTTCTGGGCGTCTTCGGCGGAGAGTTTCATGATCGAGTTGATCAACTCGACCTTGATCGAGTTCACATCCGACCGCAGGAGCTGCAGGTAGTTGTAGATATTGTCATTGACGGCCTCGGCGGGAGCGGCGGGAGCGGCGGGAGCGGCTAGTCCCAGCAGCGTCGTCAACAGGAGCAGAGCCGCCAGCTTGATCGTGTTCATGGGGCGATCAGTTTTCATAGCGTTGTTTCCCGGTGATGGATCACTGGTTGAGGTCTTTGTCTTTCCAATATTTGGTGCCGGCGACGGTCGCTTGGAGTGCCACGCCGGTATCCGTCATCTGGTAGACCTCGAAGACGTTGGCCCCCGTATCCGCTGCTGCTTCCTTGGAGGCCCCACCGCCTTTGTCGCCGGCTTTGGCGGTGGCATCCGCTTCGCCGCCGAATTGCCAGCCGCTGTCGATGAATTTCTTCATCACATCCGCGTTCTTGAAGATGAACACGACGCTGAGATCCTTGCCGCCAATGCCCAACCCACCGCCCAGCGAACCCATCGCCATGAAGGTTTCCTTGCCGCTTTTGTCCACCACCATGCCGTAGCCGTGGCCGGAGCTCAGCAGGAACAGGTTCAAGTTCTTGTTGTTGAAGGCGCCGTAACCGGCCGCCTTTTGGATTTTTTCCTTCGTTTCCGGACGGGCGGCGTAGAGCTTGGCAAGGATTTCATCGCGGTCCTTGCGAACCTTGGCGCGCTTTTCATCCGGATTATCGCCCTTGGCGGAGAACAACCCGGCGGTGGTGGGCAGGGCCAGTCCCGCACCCAGGAGTGTCAACAGTATGCGTTTCTTCATAACACCAGTGTTTCCTTTGGCTTTGTTGCGTCGCTCCGCTGCGCGGCCGATCTCATCCCGGAAATCGGTCAACGCCCTTGGGCGGGGTGACTCCCCAGCTCTTAGGTGGATCGCAGGCTCCTGTCAAGGTGCACGGCAACAGGCCTTGAGCGCCATTCTGAGAAGACCCGCCTTCGCACTGCGGGCTACGGCGGGCAGGCCTCGTGCTCGTCCTTCGTCCTCGGTTCTGGCTCCCAACGCGTCCGTCGGAAAAGAGATCAGAGTTGCCTTCTGTAGAAACCCTGAACCAGGAACCAGGAACCAGGAACCCTGAACCCTGAACCCTGAACCGGGAACCGGGAACCCTGAACCTTTGCCTTCTGTATCCATCTTGCCACTCGAGTATGGCTCACGCTAAGTTCGGGCGCGCCACTTCGTTTACTGTATGCTTCGAGTCTGTCGCTACACTCAAACCCAGTTGCAACTGGACGCGTGAAGGGGAGCAACAGGGTTGCCAGCGCGGCGGACCTAAGCCTCCGCAAGACCATCCGCTTTGAAGCGGGCGCTCGTCTTTGTTTGGCCTTCTTATGAATCTCGAGCTGATCGGAATTGTCGTCGTTGTCGGCATGTTGCTGGGAATGTTAGGCACGTTGGAGATTGGCCGCCGGCTCGGGACGCGCCGGATGGCTGAGGATCCGGATGGAGCAAAAGCCGGAGCTGGGGCCGTGGAAGCCGCGGTCTTTGGTCTCATGGGGCTGCTGATTGGCTTCACCTTTTCCGGAGCGTCCGCGCGGTTTGATGCCCGGCGCGGGTTGCTGGTCGAGGAAGCCAATTGTATTGGCACCGCCTGGCTCCGTCTGGACCTGCTCCCGGCCAGCGCGCAACCGGCTTTGCGTGAAAAATTGCGGCAATACACGGATGCGCGCCTGGCAGTCTTCCGGAAAATACCGGATGTGGAAGCGGCGAAAATCGAACTGGACCGGGCCGCTCTGCTGCAGAACGAAATCTGGACACAAACGCTGGCGGCTTGCCGCGAGTCTGGCGAGTCCTCGACGCGCGTGCTGCTGGTGCCGGCTTTGAACCAGATGTTTGACATGGCCGCCACGCGGACGCTGGGGGTCAAAATGCATCCGCCGATGATCATTTATGCCATGCTGGCGGTGCTGCTGTTGGCCAGTTCGTTGCTGGCCGGTTACGACATGGGGGCGGGCAAGGGGCGGAGCTGGTTTCATTCCTTCGCCTTCGTGGTGGTCATTTCGCTGACCTTTTACGTGATCCTCGATTTCGAGTTTCCGCGTATCGGTATCATCCGCATCCACAACTTTGATCAAGTGTTCGTGGACTTGCGGCAAAGCATGAAATGACCCAGGTCACTTCTAACAGAGGTGCGGCCGGGGGTCATCCCAGCCTCGCCCAATGACCCCCGGCCGCGTTCTGCCCGTGCCAGCCCGGAGTGCAGATTCCGGGCTTCAGCAGTTACCAGCCACGACGCACATTGGAAGGTGGCTGGCCTTCAACATCCTTACCTTGGACCCGGCGCCCGCCTGGCGATAGCCCGGCATCCACTACCCGCTGCCTTGGTAAATCCGCTCATCCGCGGATAGGGGTTTTCGAATCCACCGAGGAATTGATCTCATGTTCACACTTTGAGAAGTGTGGAACCAGGCATGCGAAAATCAACGTGAGAGAAATCGATGAGCGACGGCAATCAGGGTTGACCCAATCGGCCGAGCAGGCGCAACAAGCCGTCAAGGATGGTGAGCGGATGCGGCGGGCAGCCCGGGATGAAAAGGTCCACGGGAACGACCGCACCGGCGCCGTTATTGATTTGGGAGTGGCCGATAAAGGGCCCGCCCGCAATGGCACACGCTCCGACCGCGATGACGAGCTTCGGCTCGGGCACGGCCTCATACGTCTTTCTGAGGGCCAGTTCCATGTTCTTTGATACGGGACCCGTGATCAGGAGTCCGTCGGCGTGCCGCGGTGAGGCTACAAATTGAATCCCAAAGCGCCCCAGATCCCACCCGATTGTTCCCAGCACGTTGGTGTCAGCTTCGCAGGCGTTGCAACCGCCGGCGCTGACCTGGCGCAAGCGGAGCGAGCGTCCAAACAATCTGCGCAGCTGGTCATCCAGTGCGGAGGCCAGGCGCAGTTCCTCCTGGCCTGGGCTGCCGAGCAGCAAATCTTCACGGCGCCGAACGGCCAGGCGATGATCATTGGTCTGCGTAATGGCTTTGGTCGGGCAGGCTTGGACGCAGGCCGCACAAAAGATGCACTGACCGAGGTCCAGCACGACCGGGCCAAGGGCCGGGCGGGAGATCGCTTTGGTTGGGCACACGGGCAGGCAGGCATCACAACTTTCGGCGCATTTCGCGGCGTCAACGCGCAGGGCACCCCCATGGCGGTCGGGCAACGCCGGCGCGGGGCCGTCAGGATACGACATGGTCTGGCAACCGCGTTGCAGCCGATGGAGGATGACGTCCAGTGCGAGCATGGTCAGAGGTCAAAACCGCAGTAGGAGAGGTTGAAGCTCTTGTTGCAGAGCGGGAAATCCGAGATGGCCTGCCCGCGTAGGGCCAGGGCCAGCCCGGTCCAATTGTGAAACGATGGGTCACAAATTTTGTAGCGGCGGAAGCGGCCGGCGGCATCGGTGAGGGCAACGTGGCAGATCTCCCCGCGCCAACCTTCAACCAACGCGACTGCCAACGTGTCGGGAGCGGGAGCGGGAAGCTCCGAGTGAATCACGCCTTCAGGCGCTCCCGCCAACTGTTCCTCCAGAAACACGCCAGAGCGTTGAATCTCCAGCCCGCGCACCTTCGCCCGAGCGAAAACGTCGCCCGTGGGCCAGACGGCCACAGGCGATTGCGCAAAGCGGTGCCAGCCGGCGGGATGATCGAAACGCACGTCGCGCACCAGACCCGAAGCCCGCGCCGCCACGCCGACGAGCCCGATCGCGTTGGCTCGTTCGGTATGGACGGTCCCGGTCGCCTCGAAGCGCACGCGCACCGAATTTGAATCCCATAGCCAAGCGGCGGCTTGTTCCACGTCTTTCAAGGCCGGGTGAAGCTTTTCGAGGAAAGCGCCGCTTCGCGCTGGCTCCAGGTCGTGGCGAGCGCCTCCAGGCCGGACCAGTCCGCGGCCGAAACGATTGCCGCACATCAGCCCGGTGAGATTCAAGAAGTCGCCACGCAGTTTACCGCAAGCCGAAGAAGTCGGCAGGAACGCCACATCATTGGCCAACGCGCCGAGGTCGCCGGTGTGGTTGGCCAGCCGCTCCAATTCCAGCGCGATGGCGCGCAGCCATTGGGCGCGCAGCGGCGCCTCCGTGCCGGCCAGGGCCTCCATGACCATGGCATAACTAGTGGCATGGCCGATGGATGTGTCGCCGGCGATGGTTTCCATCTGGCTCATAGTCGCCGGATGAGGTCCGCCCGGGAGCGCTTCCTCGATCCCGCGATGCTGATAGCCCAGGGCAATTTCGAGATGGAGCACCTCCTCGCCGTTGCATTGAAAACGGAAATGACCCGGTTCAATAACCCCTGCGTGGACTGGTCCAACGGCCACCTCGTGAATCTCCCGACCTTCAACGCGGAAGAAGTCTGCGTGGGCAGGGGCCAGACCGTTGCTTTTTCGCACCGGCTTGAGCCACGGATGGCCTTCCGGCTTCAACGCGTGCTGCTCCCACACTTCGCGTTCGAACAGGTGAGCCTGCGGATGGGTTCGGGTTAGCGACGGATAACTGCCATTGAAGGGCGTGCTCCGCGCGACGGCCAAAGTATTGTCGGCGTCATACGCGAGCACGGCCACCAGCCGTGCGGTGTTGCCCTCCGGCACGCCAAACCACGCGCACAGCCGCGCGCCGCGGTTCAGTTCCGCCGATGTGCCGGCCACAAATTGCGCCGTCGGCCATTCCGGCACATCCAGCCAGGGCAGGCTCATGCCGTTGGCAACGGGCGCAAATAAGATCGGGGCAGTCATCATTTTCCGGGGTGGAATTGAGTGACCACCGCGCTCCAGGCATCGTGCAAGACCGTCGGGGTCGCAAGACCCAGCCAGAGCGAAAGGCCAAGCAGGGTCAGCGGCGGCAGAATGACCCCGACGGTTTCAGGGAAACGTTTGCCGATAGATCGCGAGGCAGTGCGCGGACGCCCATCCACGATGGCAAAGACCAATCGTGTCAGCCCGAAAAACGCCAACAGCAGGCAGCCCAGAAACATCGCCGCCGCCAAGCCGTGGCTGGACTCGAAGGCCGCCCGCACCACGCGCAGCTCGCTGAAGAACGGACCAAAAGGTGGCAAGGCCGTGACCGCGAACATGCCCGCCACAAAAATCCCCGCCGAATAGGGAGTAAGGGTGCTCATGCCCCTCACTTCATCCATCGTCCGTCCGCCCGCGGCGCGCCGGATGTTGCCCGCGCTCATAAACAGCGCGCCTTTGGTCAAGCCGTTTGCCCACACATGAAACAACGCCGCCCATACGCCCGCCCCGCCCAGCGCGGCGCCGACGCTCAAGATGCCCATGTGCTCGACGCTCGAATACGCCAGCATCCGCTTGAAGTCGCGCGTGCCTAGCAGCATCAAGGCCGCGACGAGCATCGAAAATAATCCGATGGCCAGCAGCGTTCGGTCGGCGATCGCAGCTTGACCGGCGGCGCTCACCACTGCGCGCACGCGCAGAATGGCGGTGAAGGCCACGGTGGTGACGCCTCCCGCCAGCACGGCACCCACGATGCCGGGTGCTTCTCCGTAGGCGTCGGGTTTCCAGGTGTGCATGGGGGCCAGGCCCATTTTCGTTCCGTAACCCACTAACAACAGAACCCACGCGATCAGTAGCCACGGTCGGGACAGACTCGCCCCTTGCGCCGTCAGTGCCGTGAAAGTTAGGTCGCCGGTGCCACCGCCGTGCAGCGACGCGTAGCCGAGGCAAAACGAACCGAGCAGCGAGAGCGCGATGCCGGTGCCGCCGACCAACAAATACTTCCAGGTCGCCTCGAAGGCGCGGGGCGTGGCGTTGAAATGCAACAACGGAACGGCGGCGAGCGTGACGGCCTCGGTCGCAATCCACAGCAAGCCCAGGTGCCGGGCCTGGTGACCTGCGCTCAAGATCCCCAACACCGCCAGCAAGCAGGCCACAAACACGCGGTTGGGCCGCTCTTTTCGCACCTGCAAATAGGACACCCCATAGACAGCACAAACCAGGAATAGCAACGATACCGCCGGTAACACCGCTCGCGCCAGCGCGTCGAACCCCAACCACGCTCTTGGGCTAACCTCCGGTGGCGAAATCAGCAGCCAGAACGAAAGGACACAATGAACCGCAGCGACCACTGGCAGCAGCCAGGGGCGCGAGCGGTTGTCCGGCCAGCAAGCCGCGACGCCCGCTCCGGCGATTGGCACGATAATGAGCAACAGGTCTTTCATTCTCGAAGCGTCGTCAGTTTGCGCGTGTCGAGGGAATCGAACGCGCGTTGGATACGGTCCACGATAATGCCGATGATGAACACCCCCACCGTCACATCCAAAAGGATGCCCGCCTCGACCAGCAGCGGCGTCGAATGAATCAGCAAGAGGCCGAAAAGATAGATGCCATTCTCCAGAATCAGATAGCCGCAGACCTGCGAGATGGCTTTGGTCCGGCCGATCAGCAGCACAAACCCGGTCAAGACTGAAGCCAGCGAGCCGGGCACTAGCAACGAGCCGCTATGCTCAGGCAGCAGCGGTAAGAGGCGGGCCAACGCCACCGCCGCGATGGTGCCGCCCGCACCCAGCAACAGCGAAGGAACGAACCCGATCAGCGGTTCGACCTCCCGATCAATATGGGCGGCTCGCATGGCCCGCCGCAGCAACGCGGGAATGAGCAACCCTTTTCCAGCCACGGTCGCCACGGCCACAAGCATCACGCGCCAATCGGGATACTCCCCGAGAACCAGGGGCATCACACCCAACGCCACCCCTTGGATCGACATCGCCCCGATGATGGTTGGCAGCCGGCCGCTGCCCAGTGCCAATAGATTCAAGGCCATCGCTACGCCAATCAATAAGTTCATCCACTCGGTCATGCGCCGCCGCCTCCTTTCCACGCGATCAACAGCGCAAACAGACACAGGAGGAAGGCCGTCGTCAGCAAGAGCGGCACCCGGCGGAAGGCTAGGCGCGCCAGCAGCGATTCGACCAGCCCGATGCCGACCGTGCTGGCAAGCACGCCGCCGACTAACGCGCCTGCCGCGGTCGGCCAGGTCAGCTTGCCGAGGGGCAACACCGCCTCAACCAGCAGCAGCGCAAACAACATCAACTTCATCGCCGCACCATGCAAAATCACGGCCAGCGGCGGACCGCTGTGGTCCAGCACCATCACCTCGTGAATCATGGTCAGCTCCAAATGCGTGTTAGGGTCGTCGAACGGCACGCGGCAATTCTCCGCCAGCAGCACGGTGAACAGGCCTGCTGCCAGCAACACCGCACCTGCGCTGGCCGAGGGCGATAACATCGTCACCAGCGACGTGCTGCCGGTTTGGATGCACAACGAGAGGACCGCTGCGATCAGAGCGGCTTCCGCCAACACGGCGTAACTGACTTCGCGTGCGGCGCCCATGCCCTCGAAGGCCGAGCCGGTTTCCATGGCCGCCCATGACGTGCAGAACCGCGCCAGTGCCAGCAGGTAAATCAAAATCAGCGCGTCCCCGCGGAACCCGAACAGGCCGCCCGCCGGCCCCAGCGGCAGCAACAGACCCGCGCTTGCCACCGCCACCCACGCCACGGCCGGGCCGATGACGAATCCTGGCGAGGCGAGCGTGCTCAGCACGACGCCCTTTCGCCACAGACGCGCCAGGTCGTAATAGAGCTGCAGCACCGGCGGCCCGCGCCGGCCCGCGACCCAAGCTTTGACTTTGTTGATGATGCCCGGCAGCAGCGGGGCCACCAGCAGCCACAGCGCAAGGCGGGCAATGATTTGCAAAATCGTCATCATGGTCTCAGAACAACGCACAGGCTCATCGCAATCAGTCCGGCCAGCACGTAAAGAATGTAAGCCGAGAGCCGGCCGTGTTGCAGCCGACGCGTCGCGGCGGAGGCTCGCATCACGATTTGGCTTAGCGGTGTCAGGACTCGTTCCAAAATCGTTTCGGGAACGCGTTCGATGCAGGTGGCGTCGGTAGGCAGCAAGCCACGGGGCCGGCGCAACACGCGTTGGGGTTGCAGCAGCCAGGCAAACCAGCCCGCCGCGATACTGGCGAAGGAGCCGCCTGTGTATTGCATCCGCACCGTCGGCCCGGCATAACCGCAATCCCACGTCAGCCCGCGCCGTAAGCCATTCGCGCGCGACTTCCGCCATAGCCACGACGCGACTGCGCACGCGGCGAGTGCCACCGTCACTTGGACCAAACCAAGCTTAGCCAGCGGGACCGGGGGCACCGTGGAGGCCCAGGCCGGACTCCACGCTTCCACCGCGCGAGAGATGGGAGGCCAGAAAAGCACGGGCCCAAGACCAATGACTAGACACGCGCCGGCCAAGGCCAACATCGACCCGCGCATGAGCGTGCCACATTCGTGCGCTTGCGCGGCCGCTTGCGTGCGGCACGCGCCGAGGAAAACTATGGTCGAGGCCTTCGCGAAGCACGCTAGAGCCAAGGCGCCTGTCATGGCCAGCATGACGATGGCGGGCATGACCGCGCCGACCGATGCGGCCCGGCTGCTGGCAGCATCGAAGAGTCCCAGATACACCAGCCATTCACTGACGAACCCGTTGAGCGGCGGCAGACCCGACACCGCCACGGCGCCCAACCCGAACAGGCTTGCCGTCCAGGGCATCGCGCGCCACAGCCCGCCCAGCCGGCTCATCTCGCGAGTGCCGGTGGCGTGCAACACAGAACCCGCCCCGAGGAACAGCAGCGATTTGAATGCTCCGTGATTCCAAACATGCAGCAAAGCACCCGCCAGGGCCAGACGTCCCCACGGCGCATGATCACGGGCCGTGCCGAGGAGTGCCGTGCCCAGCCCGATCAGGATGATACCGATGTTTTCCACCGAGCAGTAAGCCAGCAGCCGTTTGAGATCGCTTTGCGCCAAGGCAAAGGCGATACCGAACAACGCGCCGATTGCTCCCAGCACCAGAATGACCCAACCGGCCGTTTCGGGCATGGGCAGCCAGCCGCTAAAGCGCACTAAACCGTAAATGCCCATCTTGATGGCTACGCCGGACATGATTGTCGAGACGTGGCTGGGCGCGTTGGCGTGCGCCGATGGAAGCCAGATGTGCAACGGGAACATGCCGGCCTTAACCCCGAAACCGGTCAGCATGAGCCAGCACAGCGGCTGTAATTCGGCCCGGTCGCGCATCGGGCCGAGGTCCCAGCCGCCGGTGCGCGCCGCGAGCATGCCAAAGAAAGCGAAGAGGCAGATTGTTCCCGCGTGCGACGCTGCCAGATACAGCCAGCCCGCGGCGCGTACTTCACGCCGCCGCCGATCCAGCGTAATCAGAAAGAAGGCGCAGAGCGTGAACAATTCCCAGGCGATGAGAAAATGCAGGCCGTTTGAGCAGAGCACCACCCCCCCCATGCTCAGCATCAAGCCGCACCACCAGGCGCGTCCGGCCGGCGCGGAGTCCGGATAACGCTCGTCTGACCAATACTGGCGTGCATACACCGCACTCACCCCACCGATTACGCTCAAGAGCACCAGGAACAGCGCGCTCAGGCCGTCGAGCCGCAAATGCAGTGGCTCTCCGCCAAGGTGAAAGCCGCTCCGCCATTCCCAGGGCGCGCCGGACTCAAGCACGGCCCAAGCGGAGATCAGCGCCCCCGCCGCCCCGGCCAGGACCAGCGCCAGCCAGGTCCGAGCCAGACGCGGCCCGGTCACAATGCCCGATGCCAAACTCAAGGCGGCAAGCAGCAGCAACAGACCAGGCGTCATTTTTTCACCTCCGCGCTGGCGTTGCCCCCGGCGGCGTCCGCGCCGGCGAGAGCCGCGAATATTTCCGAGTCCGCCGCGCTCCTGACGATGAGGTCCCGCAATGGCCCTTGGGTCAGCGCGCGAGTGAGCCGCGCCAGCAAATCCAAATGGGCCCGCGGCGAGGGTGCGATGAAGAAAAACAAGCGTGTGACCGGTATGGTGTCGGGCGTCGGCCCGACTTGCGTGAGCGGGTCGTCCAGGAGCAACAGCGCCACCAGACCCGCCTGACGGCCCAGCGCGACGCGGGTGCTCAAGTGCGGTAAAGCGAAGCCACCGCCAACCGCCGCCCAGACCACACCACCTGGAGTCCTCAGGCGTTTGCGCAGCAGTTCCTGGACGGGTGCTGGCGCCCCCGGCACAGAAGCAACGACCGCGCCCAGCACGTCGAGCACCGAGGAGGCGGACACGCCGCGGTGGATGCCCCCTACCCGGAGCAAGGGCACCAGTTCGCAGCCAGTGGTAAAGGAGGATTGTTCCGGAGTCAGGAATCCGGCCTTGGTGGCCAGGCCACGCGTAGCGGCCCATTGCACGACCTGCGCGCGCTCAAAGAGCAAACGCCCCCGCTCCGGGGTGTGGGGCATTCCTTCGTCGCGGACCCATCCTTCCACGACGCTTTCCGAGACGCCGAATGATTCCGCAATTTGGATGAGACTCAGATACATGGTTCCACAGCTCAGGTGCCGCCCAACCACACCAGCAGCGCCAGCGCGGCCGCGCCGGCGATCACATAAAACAAATACGCCTGCACCCCTCCGTGCTGGAGACGGCGCGCGGCCTGTGCCAGGTGCATGACGGCGGCTCCCGCTGGTTGGACGGCGTGTTCAAGCACCGTTTCGGGCGTGTGCTGCGCGAACTCTGCGTGCGGTGGAAACTCGCCCTCGACCGGATGCGCGTGCCGACGTGGGCGCAGAATCCAGGCAAACCATTCGGTGATGATGCCCGCAAACGAGCCGGCCGTGTATTGCATCCGGGCCGTCGGCGCGTCGTAGCCGCAGTCCCAGGTCACCGCACGTTGAAGTGACGCGCCGCGGGCTTTGCGCCAAAGCCATGAGCCCCCCGCCAAGGCGAGCAAAGCGAGCGTGACGTGAACCATGCTCAAGCTCATGAGCGGGGCAGGTATTTCATCGCCAACCCAGGCCGGTTGCCACACCTGCACCGCGCGGGCGACCGCAGGCCAAAAAAGGACCGGCCCAAGCCCAATGGCCACGCAGCCGGCGGCCAGCACCAGCATCGCCCCGCGCATCGCCAGACCGCTTTCGTGCGCGCGGGCCGCCGCTGCCGAACGCGCCGCCCCAAGAAAGACCACCCCACAAGCTTTGACAAAACAGGCCAGCGCCAGCGCGCTGGTCATGCCGAGCAGCAGGGCAGCCGGAATTGCCGCCCAACCCGCCGGGCCGCGGGTCAGAGTGGCATCGAATAAACCCAGGTAAACGAGCCATTCGCTGACGAATCCGTTCAGCGGCGGCAGGCCGCAAATGGCCACGGCTCCCAGCGCGAAAAGCGAAGCGGTCCAGGGCATGGCCCGCCAAAGTCCACCCAACTGACTCATCTCCCGTGTGCCGGTGGCGTGTAACACCGATCCAGCGCCGAAGAACAACAGCGCCTTGAACAAGCCATGATTCCAGACGTGCAGAAGCCCGCCCGCCAGCGCCAGCCGGCCCCACGGGGCGTTGGCTTGGTGGACGGCGATGAGCGCGAAGCCAACCCCCATGAGAATGATGCCGATATTCTCGACGCTGTGATAGGCGAGCAGCCGTTTGAGATCATGCTGGCCGAGTGCAAAGGCCACGCCGAGCACGGCGCTGAGGACGCCCAGCGCGGCCAGGGTCCAGCCTGCGTGCTCAGATACGGGCAGCCAGCCGCTAAAACGCACCAGACCATAGACGCCAATCTTGAGCGTCATGCCCGAGAGTATCGCGGAGACGTGGCTGGGCGCGTTGGCGTGCGCCGACGGCAGCCAGATGTGCAACGGGAACATGCCCGCCTTGAGGCCAAAGCCCACTATGGCCAGCCAGAACAGTGGTTGCAACTCGGCTCGGTCCCGCATCGGGCCGAGGTCCCACCCGCCGGTCTTGGCCGCCAGCATGGAAAAGAACCCAAACAGGAACAGCGCTGCCACATGAGACGCTCCCAGGTAGAGCCAACCTGAGTCGCGCACTACTTGCGAGTGCCGGTTGAGCGTCACAAGAAAATACGCGGCCAGCGTGAAGAGTTCCCACGCGATGAGGAAATGCAGCCCGTTGGCCGACACCAACACAAGACCCAAGCACAGGACCAGCACACTCCACCAAACGCGGCCGACGCCTCCCGAGCACGGATGGGCCCGCTCCCTCCAGTATTGCTGCCCATACACCGCACCCGCCCCGCCGATGACGCCGAGCAAGGCCAGAAACAACGCGCTCAACGCGTCGAGTTGCAGATGGATGGCTTCGCCGCCCAAACGCATCGCAGAGCGGAATTCCCACGCGCCCTCCGAGGCGAGCGTCAGCACCGCTGCACTGAGCGCCGCGCTGGCGCCGACCAGCAGCCCCGCCAGCCACCACCTCGGCGCGCGCAGCCCGATCACGATGCTCAGGAGCATCCCGGCGCTGGAAATCGCAAGCAGAGGTGAGATCATCAGTCAACGCACTCACCTCAGAGTCACGGCGCGGAGAGCGGCTCGTGAGAACGAGTTGCTGGATTCACCTCAAGGAAGGTTGCGTTTAGCTTTAGCACGGTGTCTCCTTTCGCACCGCCGGCGGCCCGCTGACGGTTCGCAGCTCGACCTGATTCAACACCTCCATCACTTGCGTGGTGTCCTGGGCGGCGTGAAGTTTTTCCACCAGCCGACTGTTCCTCGCGAGTCGAGTCAGCCCCGAAATGAGCGCCAGGTGCTGGGTCGAGTCGGTCGCCGGCACAGCGATCAGGAACACCAACCGGACTGCACTCCCAGGTCTTATTCCCCAGGCTAACGGCGCATCACTTCGGCCAAACGCAAAACATAGTTCCTTCAAGGTCGCCAAGCGCGCATGCGGGAATGCCATGCCCGCTTCCATGTCCGTGCTGACCATCAGTTCTCGGTTCAATGCCGTGTGATAAAACAGCAGCAGATCCAAGATGCGGTTCTGACCATGCAACGCCCGGCTCAGCTCCTGGATCACGGCAGCGGCGTCGTGGCCATGCAAGTGGGGAACGATTAAGGCTGGACTAGTAAAATCGGCCAAAGTCATCGCGGCGGCGGTTGGAGGAGCCCGTATGAATAGTCAATTGGTACAGAGGCCGATCATGGCTGGCTCCTGCAAATACTGCGCCAAATGTTTCGCACGTTACGGGACAACGCAGAGGTCGTGCCGGACGCGACCACGTTCTAGCAAGACGTTGCTCTGCCTTGGTTTAGCCAAATATTGGCCAAGTCGGAACCCGCCTTCACCTGCGCCTCCTCATCCGTTTGTGCAGTCTTTGCACTCATGGAACGACTCCTGTGCAACCACGACTCGCAGGGAGCATCACGAATTTTGATGATCACCTCCCCGTGAAATTAGATTTGATGCATCTCGAAGCGCCCTAAACGCCGCGATCCGGGGCAGTATCCGAATGCGCTCCAGGAAGTTCACACCGGGCTTGTCGCACCAGTCTCCGGACAAAACGTTGTCTGAGGGACGCTTGTCCGCACTTCCGTTCATCACGGCACTGCGACTGCTACAGTAAATAGACCGGGCGACGGCCAACCCGGAACTCTGCATGCCAGAAGACGAGCAGTTCACCGACCTCTTCCAAAAGCTCGAGCAATTGAACCGCTTGGAAGAGGAGCAGGAGTTGGCTCGGCGTTCGGGTCATTCCGCTCTTGATCCGGAAGCACGAATGGAATCGCTGCGCTCAAATATCCCGGTCAACGTCCTGATACAGCATGATCGGCTGCGGGCACGCGGCCGGTGCAGCGTGGCGAAGGTCAAAAACGCTGTGTGCTCCGGGTGTCACGTGAGTTTGCCCGTCGGCACACTGTCGGAGGTCAAACGTCAGTCTCATCTTGTGAAATGCGACTATTGCGGTCGCTTTCTTCTCCAAGCTCAAGACAACCCGGATGCAGCGCGGATGGACGCAACGAAGGCCAAGCATCCCAGTCGGTAGCAGGACAGAGAGTGGAGTGCGCCGCCATGCTGACGGCCATTTCTCACCACTCCAGGACGGTTGCTCCCCATGTCAGCCCGCTGCCAAAGCCTACCAGCAGAACCAAGTCGCCTGACTTCACCCGCTTGGTCTGCACCGCTTCGGCCAGCGCGATAGGAATCGAGGCAGCCGACGTGTTTCCGACATGCTCTAGGTTCACCAGGACTTGCCCAGGCCCGGCCCCAAGGCGCGCGGCAAAGGCGTCAATGATGCGCCCGTTGGACTGGTGAGGAATGATGCATTTGATTTGTGAGAGCTTCAGATCGCATTGCCGCAAGGCATCGTTCGCGGCGGCGCACATTGCGACAACCCCCTGTTTGAATGTCTCTTTGCCTTGCATCCGCAGAAAATGCAGTCCGCGCGCCACTGAATCCGCCGTGGCAGGAATCCGGCTGCCGCCCGCCCTCATCGAAAGGAGGTCACTCTTGCTCCCGTCACTGCCCAGGCTGGACCCCAACAGGCCGCGCTCATGCGGGCGATGCTGCAGGACGACCGCGCCCGCGCCGTCACCGAAAAGCACGCAAGTATCGCGGTCGCGCCAATCGAGAATGGCCGAGAGCTTTTCGGCACCGATCACCAGCACCGTTTCAAAGGTATGCGACGCGATGTATTGCGCGCCAATTTCCAGTGCGTAAAGGAATCCCGCCCCGCCTCCCCGCAAGTCCAGCGCTGGACATCGGCTGGCGGCGATCTTGGCCTGCACTAAGCACGCGGTGGCCGGAAAGAGCATGTCGGGGGTGTTGGTCGCCACCAGAATTAAATCCAGCTCCTGGGCGGAAAGCTCTGCCTGGTGAAGGGCGCGCAAGGCCGCTTGGGCCGCCAGGTCGGAAGTGAACTCGTTCTGGTGAGCATTGCGGCGTTCCTGGATTCCAGTTCGCCCGAAAATCCAGGCACCGTCCTCTCCCATTCGCCTGCCCACCTCGGCGTTGGTCAGCACACGCGCAGGCAGAAAGGAGGCTGCGCCAACGACACTGCAACTGCGCAGGCCCAACCCGTAACGGGCTCGTGGGTTGACGAATGGCTGAGTTTTCACCGAGCCGATGACCCGTGCCTGGCTTGACGCCCCGCTGTCTTGGCCCGGCGTGACGTCCTACGAGTCGTTCGTCCTGCGTCCCGAGCGTCCTCTGGAGTGGGCGTGGTGACGGCAAAGTGGGTTTCCAATTTCCTGCGACCCGCCGGAGACAAACCGCGCCAGGTGGAAACGAGCACCGCCATCGCAAAGATTTCCGGACACTGAACCAGCGTTGGTTCGGTCTCTTGCACCCGATCATAGTGAGCCAGCACTTGGGGCGGCAGGCATTCCCGAAAGATTTGTCTGTGGATGCAAGCCGCGGCTTTCTCCCCGGCCGTCAGTTGCGGGTTGAGTTCAACTCGCTCACAACAACAGCGCATATCGTTCAGGCGAACCAACAGTTCCAGCATCGTTCTCATAATGGGCGTTCCTGCCGGTGGCCTTGCTCGTTGTCCCCAGCTCTTGCGCTTGAGACTCCCTTAGCATCGCCGATGCCGGTGAGAGTCAAGCGCTGCCCAACTCCCTGTCAGCAAGGTGAGTCCAGGAATCTCGGAAACCTGTCTCCCGATGTCGAATGCGCCGTGGAAGCGCTGAGTGCAAGTCTTGCACGAATTTGCAAGCCGATGTGCAGGGTAGCCCAAGAGCCCGCTCACGAGGCGGCCCGCCGTCTGTCGACTAGCTCACCGCCGCCTGGCCGTCGGCTAGCAGCCCGTATTGTTTAAGCTTGTATTGGAGCGAGCGCCGGCTAATCCCCAAAAGCGTCGAGGCTTCCTGACGATTGGCTGTGACCTGCGTGAGCGTCTGACGGATGAGCAGCTTTTCCACCTCGGCCAGGGTCATGCCGGGACGAATAGTAAAGACGGTGGCGTTTTGGTCGTGGGCACGCAGAAAATCGGGGACCTCCTCGACTTCAATCGTCGCGCTCTTGCACGTGATGACCAGCCGCTCAATCATGTTGCGCAACTGCCGCACATTGCCGGGCCAAGGAAACCGCAGGCAAAGTTGCAGTACTTCGCTGGACAGCTTCTTGCGTCGCCGCTTGTGTTTGGCGGCAAAATGTTCGAGGAAAGACTCCACCAGCAACGGAATATCCTCGGCCCTTTCGCGCAGAGGCGGAATCACGATCGGCACGATCTGCAGCCGATACAGCAGATCTTCGCGAAATTTTCCCGCGGCCACCGTCTCCTGAAGGTTTTTGTTGGTAGCTGCGACCACCCTCACGTTCACGCGCGTCAACTTCGTCCCTCCGACCATGCGGAACGTGCCGTCCTCCAACACCCGCAGCAGATCGCCCTGTCCCTTGGCTGAGAGATCCCCGATTTCATCCAGGAATAGTGTGCCGCCGTCGGCGAGTTGGAAGCGGCCCGGCTTGTCTGCCACCGCCCCAGTAAAGGCCCCCTTGACGTGCCCGAAGAGTTCCGCCTCCAGCAATTGCTCGGGCAGCGCCGCGCAGTTGACGGAGATGAACGGCATTTCGGCTCGCGGGCTCTTCAGATGGATGGTGCGCGCCACGATCTCCTTGCCCGTGCCGCTTTCCCCTTCGATCAGCACCGTCACTTCGCTACGCGCCACCTCTTCGGAGAGCCGGGCCACTCGTCGCATGGATTCGGTGTTGCCGATGAGCGGGCCCGGATCGGAGCGCTTCTGCAACCGGACTCGCAGCTCATTGTTCTCGGCCACCACGGCCTGGAACTCGAGGGCCTTCAGCACCAATGTCCGCAGCCGCTGCAGGTCAAGGGGCTTGGACAGATAATCATAGGCACCCTCCTTCATCGCCTCCACCGCGCTTTCGACCGTGCCGTACGCGGTCATCAGGATGAACATGGTATCGCGGCTTTTTTGCCTGGCTTCCTTCAGCAATTGCAGGCCGCTCATCTGGGGCATCTTCATGTCCATGACCAAGAGGTTATAGAGCCGCTCGCCGATGAGTTGGAGCGCGCTCGGTCCGTCGTTGGCCGCGTCCACCAGGTAACCCTCGCGCTGGAGCGCCTCTTGAATGCCCGCACAAAGTCCGCGCTCGTCGTCCACGACCAGGATCTTGATTCTAGACTTATCCATTTGCGTTGGATTTCTTTCGCCACGGCAGGCGGAGCGAAAAAACCGCCCCGCCCTCGGGAGCATTGGATACCTCGACCAAGCCGCCATGGGCAGTGACGATTTGCTGCACGATCCAAAGGCCCAATCCGCTGCCCTCGGCTTTGGTCGTAAAAAACGGCTCGAAGATGGCCGACTGTTTGTCGGTCGAAATGCCCGGTCCTGTGTCATGCACCGTGACCGTCACAACGCTCCTGGGCTCATCTGCGCTGGCCTGGATTTCCACGCGGCCGTTGCGCTCGACGGCCTGAATCGCGTTGATCACCAGATTCACCAATGCCTGGGTCAGTTGGACGGTATCCCCCGGCACGGCCGGTAGACTCTCCCCCAACTCCAGGATCAGCTCGATGTCCCGGGCGGCTGCTTCCGGACGCAGCAACTCGCAGACATGGCCGACCACTTGCCCGATCATCACCGGATGCAAATCCAACGCCGAGGGTCCGGCGAGGCTCAGAAAATGTTTTACGACGCTTTCCAGACGGTGGATTTCTCCGTGGATGATGTCGAAACGAGCGGCTGTCTTCTCCCGCACCTGCGCAGTGGCTTCCTGCAAATCCTCCTCCAGTAACTGGACATGAATATCAAGTGAGCTGAGCGGGTTGCGCACCTCATGGGCGAAGCGCGCCAATAACCGCGAGAGCAGGCGCCTCTTTTCCTGCCCAGCCAGCTTGTTCACGTCCTGCCCGAGGGCATTGGCCAGAATTCGTTCCATCGCGCCACCCATCATGTCAGCTCCACCGCACCAAAGCCAGACTCGATCGCCTCGATCCCATGCTGGTTTAGAAACGAGACCCGCGCGAAAGGGCACGAGTTCGGACTCGACTCGTCGGAAGACGATCGCAACACTCTCATGGCATTCCAGCACCGGGCGCCTGGCCTGCGCCTCTGCGCACTACGATTCAAAGCGCACCAGCGCGGACCGCGGTCTGCTTGCGAAGACCGCGCACGAGATCTGTCAACGCAACGCCAATTTCATGAGCGCTGTCCTCTTGAACGTAATGAATACCCTTGATCGCAATTTCTTTTTGGTTTGGCATTTGCGCGACTGCAACCGGCGCGGACCGAGGGCGACTTGCGAAAAGACGTCGATCCAGGGGACTTCGCGAAGTACATCTACACCATATGGACCGGCCTTGCCGTTCAAGCAGCGTCCGGAGCGTCGCGCTCGGAATTGTCGCGCGTGATTGAACTCGCGCTGAAAGGGATGCCCTTTGAAGCCCTTGTCTGAATGTTTCCTTAGAAGTGTGGAAGTAGGCGCCTGCTCGATGTTCGAGTTGGAGATCCAGTCCCAGACGTGGGGGCACCAGAGCAATCGTCGAGCAGCAGGCCGCTCGCATCCCTTCGAGCGACCATTTTCGGGCCGCTCCAGATTCCTTCTGGGGCGGCCCAACGGATTCGGAACGAACCTAGCATGCAGGCCGTCCGCTAGGCCTGATAGTCCGCAATGATCCGGGGTCGACTGCTCCGGTCCATTACGGACCTTCTTGGTTTCGAGGATTAGTCGAGGAGAGTCGTCGGGCATGCGAACCGGTCTTCGATCTCGCGCGCCAACGATTACGTGATCACAGCTTAGAGTGTGAAGATGGTTGGAGCTCTTATTTCTTCTTCGCCTTATCCAGTTGGGCGATGAACGGCTTGGGGCCGCCGGGCTGATAGCCTAGTTGAGCGACCTTGGCGCCCTGGGAGTTCAGCACGATGATGGTCGGGTACCCTCGAATGCCGTACTTCTCCTGGAGCGCGTTGTTCGCCTTTACTTGAGCGGCGCTCAGCTGCTTATTGCGCGGAAAATCGACTTCCACGAGGACCAGGTTGGTCTTCGCATAGTTCGCGAAGTCGTCGGTCGAGAAGACTTCCTTGTTCAATTTCATGCACCAGCCGCACCAATCCGAGCCGGTGAAGTCCAACATCACCAGTTTATTGTCGGCCTTGGCTTTCTCTTGTGCCTTGGGCAGATCCGTCACCCAGTCGAGGTTCGCGGCGCCCGCGTGAGCGACTGCCCAACCGGCCAGCAGACAAGTCAGTAATGTTTTCATGGCTATGGAGACTGATTTTGGTGTGTGGTGATAACCGTTCATTGAGTATTTATGTGACTACCTTCCGCGCATTCTGTCAACGTCAACCGAAGGCCAACAACCCCGCTCAGGTCGGCCTGCCGCTTCGGATCCTGGCGGAAACCAGTGGGATACCACCGCGGTCGCCATCGCGCTTGGTGACCTGGCTTTCGGCGGAGCCGGCCTCGTCGTCATCGCCATTATCGCCGTGCTCATTGGCCTCCTCATGCCGGCTGTCCAGAAGGTGAGAGATAAGGATCCGACCTTCTGACTAGTACTAGTTCGCAGATAAAGCTAAACTTCCCCCGGGGGAGCGTCGATAAACCAATAGGCAGATGAACTCTGCCCACCAAGCATGCATTGCATCGCGGAAAAACCGGGAAAACACGGGGCCTGTCGGCGAGAGGCTTTTACGATCGTGGAGCTGGTCGTGGCTTTGGCCATCATCGCGTTGCTGGTCGTGGCGGTCTACGGGGCCATCACTTCGGGCATAGGCACGGTGCGGATGGCGCGGGAGAACCTGCGTGCGACTCAGATCCTGCTTGAGAAAACAGAAGTCATTCGGCTTTACAACTGGGACCAGTTAAAGACGGGATTTGTGCCTGCTCAGTTTGTCGCCAATTACGACACTGCTTCGGCCTCAACCAACTCCGGCATCCTCTATTACGGCGCCGTAACGATCGCCGCCGCGGATACCGGCACGACCTACGCCGACGACATGCGCGAGGTCACCGTGACGGTGAACTGGAAAACCGGGTCCATCAACCGCACCAGGCAGATGAAAACTTATGTTTGCAAGTCCGGTATCCAAAACTACGTCTACTAGAGAGCGGTCTCAGAACACTCGCTCGATGAGATTCTGCACGGGAGGCCGTCCGGCGTGTGCGGGTGTGACCCTCGTGGAGCTAATGATCGGCGTTTTCCTGACGGCGCTGGCCGCCACGGCGTTGTTGATCCTGTCCGCCTCGACGGGCCGCAGCCTGGCCGAGATGACGAACTATGTCGACCTGGACCATTACAACCGGGTGGCGCTTGACAAGCTGACCCGGGAATTGCGCCAGGTCCGCTACCTGGTTTCCGTCGCCAACAACAAGAAATCGGTGACCTTCTCGGACAAGGATGGGCTGGACGTGACCTACACGTACTCCCCTCCGAACAAAGCCTTGCTCCGCATAAAAAGCGGCCAAACCACTACGCTGCTACAGCAGTGTGACTCGTTCGATTTCCAATTCTTCCACCGCACGCCCCTCTCCAACAACTTCGCCCTGTCCTCCACGTCTATTACCAATTGCAAGGTGGTCTCGTTCAGTTGGCAGTGTTCCCGCTCCCTACTCGGGCGGAAAGTGAACACCGAGCAGGGGCAAGCGGCACGCATCGTCATTCGCAACAAGAAACAAATATGAAAACCCAGCGTCCAGCCGCAGGTCGCCGCCGGGGCAGCGTCCTGATGATCACGGTTTGTCTGTCCTTCATCATCGGTGTGGTGCTGCTTTCCTGCCTGAGCCTCGTCAAGAGCCAGAACCAGGCGGTAGCCCGATCCCAGGCCTGGAACATCTGTATGCCGGTCGTTGAGGCTGGCATCGAGGAGGGCATGGCGCATCTCAATAACAAGCGGGAGAGCAGCTACGTCGCCAACGGCTGGACCCAGAGCGGCACCGACCTGATACGGCAGCGCAATTACGGTGACGGTTTCTATACGGTGAACATCAACCTGACCGATCCGCTCAAGGCGATCGTCGTTTGCACGGGTTATGTGCGCTTGCCTGTGCTCGTGGCCCAGGCCAACCACCCGTTGCTGGCGGCCGTCAATTCCGGGGGGGTCGCCTACGTTTGCCGTGCAGTTCAAGTCGTGGCGAAGAGACAAGGGCTATTCCAGAAGGTCATGTTGGCCAAGGAGCGGATCGATATGAATGGAAACGGCATCCTAACTGACAGCTTCGACTCCACAGACCCCAACCTCAGCACCGGCGGTGTCTATGATCCCGCCAAGGTCAGCGACAATGGCGACGTGGGCTCAATCGCCGGTCTGACCAATACAGTCGGCGTCGGTAATGCCGACATCAAGGGACGTGTCCATACCGGAAAGGGCGGCACGGTCCTGATCGGTAATCAAAACGGTGTCGTCGGGAGCTTGGCTTGGCACGCGGCCGGCAAATCCGGCGTTGAGCCTGGGTGGGCGAACGATGACATGAACATCTGGTTGCCCGACGTAGAACTTCCATTCACGGGCGGGGCGTTCCCACCCGTTGGCGGCGTGGTGACGAGCAACGGAACGCCTTACACTTACAAGTACGTCCTGTCGGGGGGCAACTTCGAGCTGGCCGGCCTCGATGTTAAATCGGGCGAGAGGATAGCTGTGACGGGCGACTCGGTCCTCCTGGTTAAAGGTGACGTGACCATGGTTGGCGGCGTGGACATCTTGCCTGGAGGGTCACTGCAAATGTATGTGACGGGCACTTCGGCCACCCTGGGCGGGTCAGGCATCAACAACGCCGGGCGTGCCACGAATTTTGTCTACTTCGGCCTGCCCAGCAACAAGACCCTCAGCCTTCCAAGCAACGGCGACTTTACCGGCGTGATTTATGCCCCGAGTGCGGATTTGAAGCTCAATGGCGGCGGGTCGTCACTTATGCAGTTCTGTGGAGCCTGCGTCAACCGATCGATTACTATCGGCGGTCATTACACATTTCATTTCGATCAATCCCTGCGTGGATCCAGTCCCAGGCAGGACTACGTCATCATCTCCTGGGTGGAGTTGTAGCGGACCTCTCCACAGTAACAGCCGCCGGTTAGAACGTTCGTTGCGCTCATAAGGTGTGAACCCGTCGCCATTCGTCATTCGCCGTTCGCCGTTCGCCGTTCGCCGTTCGGACCGAAAACTCTCAACGTTCAACTTGCAATTTCCGGCGTTGAGCGTTGAGAGTTGAACGTTTCTTCATTGCGGTCGAGCTCCTAAACAGTGTCAACGGGCTTCGGAGAAGTGTGATCGGCCTTCCGTGCACGGCCAAAGCCCTTCGGCCCATTGCCAACGGGCGGTTGGAGATGGCAACGGACTCCCCAAAATTGTTTTGAAGCTTCGGAGAAATGCAGTTGACCTCCGTTGCACTGCAAACGACCTCCGGCGCGCTGCCATCGAGCCTCCGCGCATTGGCAAACGGCCTCCCGCACTTGCCAAAGGCCCTCCGTACATCGCCAACAGGTGGTTGGAGATGGCAACGGACTCACCAACAAAGTTTTGAGGCACCGGAGAAATGCCATCGAGCCTCTGCGCATTGCCATCGGCCCTCGGTACGGTGCAAATGGGCTGCTGGACATTGCTGGGGGCATCCACCGTGACGGAATTCACGGTGGTGTTTTGACGACCGGCCTCGGCACTTGCCTGACCCGGCATGCCGGTGTCCGCCAGCTCTTCTGGAGGTGCTTACCCAATGGTGCCCGTACTGCTGATATTGAAAATCGGCAATTGGCAATTTGTTGGCTCTCCGCATTCCGCCCACCGCCCACCGCCCTCCCGGAATGGCACTGCAGTTTGGGATTGAAAATGGCGTCTCTATTTTTTATCCATAGCGGCAGGTTAGGTGGCTTTCATATGTGATGACCCGGGCGCACTGGGTGCGGCTGGGGGGTATCCATGTGTAACCGAACCCTTGGACCGACTTCATTGCCTATGAGTTCCTATGAAAACAGAATTCTTTCGGGCCTCCCTATGCCTTTCATGCCTTTCAGTGATGGCGGTGTATCCCGCCTCAGCTGTTGATATTCCAAAACTGTACTCGACCGGGGTGACGGATAGCAAAGCACCACTACCGCCTGGCAGCGTGGATCCACATTATCGTTTGGTGTTGAGCGCCGACCCGGCTTTTCAAGGGCCCAATCTGTTTCGCGTGCTTGACCAATGGCCTGTCGCCCCTGGAGTCTGGTTGCTCAATGGTCCTGATTCCGCTTGGATCGCGCCGCAAGCTGATCAGAGCATCGGGAATTCGCAAGGAGACTATACCATTGAAACGAAATTCGATCTGGCGGGACTGAATCCTTCCACGGCCGTGATCCATGGCCGATGGGCCGTTGATAACACCGGAGTAAACGTCCTGATGAACGGGTCCCGTCTCCCTTTGACCAACCCGAATGGATTCGCAGGCTGGACCGATTTTACGATTAATTCCGGTTTCATCCACGGGATTAATTCCCTTTGGTTTGTGGTGAATAATGCCCCTGCCACTCCGAATCCAGTTGGGTTCCGGGCGGAAATGACCGGCACAGCCGACTCGGCGCTCACGATCCGACGTCAAGGGTCAGACGTTCTTATCGAATGGCACGTTCCCGGGACGTTGGAGGTAGCGCAAGAAGTGACGGGCCCTTGGAACGACATCGTCACTACCGCACGCCAGTTTACCGCTAGACTAGCTGCCGCGCCGGTCATCAGTAATCCGAGTTTCGAAGCGGACACTTTTACCATCTTCCCGGGTTACGTCAGTGGCAACGGCGTGATCACCGGTTGGAAGGCGCTGGGCGGTCACGGTGTTAATCCTGGCACCTTCGGCGGCCCCTTCACCGACAACGGCGGGATTCCTGACGGCAGCCGAGCGTGCTTCCTGCAGGAAGACGGTGCGCTCAGCCAGGTCGTCAGCGGTTTCATCATCGGCGCGACCTACCAGGTTCGCTACTTCGAGAACGCCCGCAACTGTTGCAGCGGCACCGCGCCCTCCTGCGCCGTGAAGATTGGCGGCGGGACTATCGTGGCGGCACATGCCGTGCCGCCCGTTGGCGGAAGCAACCCGTATCGGCAGGTGATCAGTGATCCTTTCGTGGCCACGGGAACCGCCATGGAATTGAGTTTCATCAAGAGCAACCCACAAGGCGGTGACAACACCTTGCTCATTGATAATGTCAGCATCAGTGATGCACAGACCCCGCCCTCCTGCGCACAGCGTTTCTATCGTCTGCGGCTCTCAGATCCGCTGCTGGCAGACTGCCTCTCCTTCACGAAGGAGCAGGTGCTACCGGTCTTCTTCGAGAACATTCACGGACCGGATTCGGGCCATGTGTGGGCCGTCGGAAACAGCGTGCCGGTAACGGGGTTTGGCATCATTCGCTTTTTTGACGGACAGGAGTGGCAAACGCAGATTTCGCATGCCCCAGACACCCTCAACGATGTCTTCGGATTCTCGTGGGAGATCGCATGGGCGGTCGGAGCCCGCGGCCTGATTCTAAGCACGTGCGACGGCGGCAAAAGCTGGGTACGGCAGCGCACGCCCAGTTCGGCGTCCCTGTATGGCGTCGCTTCCAGCTCGATCCATGAAGCCTGGGCGATCGGAAGCGCTGGAACGATCCTGCACACCATCGACTCTGGTCAGACGTGGCAACCGCAAGTGAGCGGTGTGGCTGGCGCCCTCTACGCAGTGGCTACCCCCTCGCGCACGACCGCATGGGTGGTGGGGAGTGGGGGGAAGATCTTGAGAACAGACGATGGAGGGGCGAACTGGACCCCACAGGCGAGCGGTGAATCCGGGACCCTGAGAGACATTGTCGCGATCTCCTCAGCGGAAGCGTGGGTCGTAGGCGAAGGTGGTGTCATCCTCACCACCTCTAACTCCGGCCAAAACTGGCAACGGGTACCCAGTCAGACGTCCGAGTACTTGCAATCGATCACGCGGGAACCAGGAGGCGGATTATTGGCCGTCGGCAACAAGGGAACTATCCTGCGGCACGGGCCGACCGGTTGGGTTCTGCAACTCAGCCCGACGTCGAGCAACTTGGGGGGAGTGCTTGCGGTGGCCGGGAACGTCGCGTGGGCTGTCTCGTATGATAGCCCCAACACGATCCTGGGAGGCATTCCAAGCCCTGGGCTCTGGTCGCTAGAGAGTGAAGCCCCAATCTTCGGCACCCTCTGGGATGCGCATGGAGACCTCAATGAAAAGACGGCTTGGGCGACCGGCACATCACCTGATGGGGCGATCGTAAAGAGCCAGGACGGGGGAATGACCTGGAGAACGATCTACGCTGCGCCCGATGTGACGCTGGCAGAGATAGCAACGCCGAACTTTCAACACGTTTGGGCTGCGGGATGGGGCGGGCCGTCGCCTCTGCTTCCCGGTGTTGTGCTGCACTATGACGGATCCCTCTGGACGAGGTATGATGGGCTCGCCCCCAGTCTCCTTAAGGGTATAGCCGCTGCGTCGCCATCCGACGTTTGGGCGGTGGGAGGGAACAGTATTTTCCATACCCCGGATGGGGGAATGACCTGGGCCCCTCAGAGTCTCCCAAGCACTGTGCCTCCTGCGGTGATTCTGTACGATGTGGCGGCAGCTTCCATTACAGACCTATGGGCCGTTGGCTCTGGCGGGGTGATCCTGCGCACGCTGGATGGCGGGCAAACATGGGTGGAACAGCCTCGCCAGACCGCACGAGACCTGCGAGCCGTCTCCATCAACCGAAACGCGGTTTGGATTGTAGGCGAGGCAGGAACCATCCTCCAGTTTGATGGCCAAACGTGGCGCAACTACACCGGCATAACAGACGTGCAGCTCAACGATGTTGATGCAACCGAAATCTTTGGCGTTTGGGTGGCCGGAGCGAACGGAACGCTCATCGCTTTCACCAACACAGGCTGGGTCACGATGCCAACGAATGAGACTCGAGCCCTGGCGGCTATCTCCGTTGTCGCGACTGGATTCGGTGCCACGATCTGGGCAGCGGCCTGGGACGGGTTACTCGATACTCATCCCAAGCTGCTGCGTTTTACTTGTCGATAGGGGTGACTCCTCTGACGCTTGCCCCTGCTCGGTGTTCACTTTCCGTCCGAGTAGGGATCGGGAACACTGCCAACTGAACGGGACCACCTTGCAATTGGTAATGGTGGAGGACACCCACCCTGGGCGGGTCAGGCAATCAACAACACCGGGCGGGCCGCGAACTTTGTCTACTTCGGCCTGCCCAGTTGTTTGGACAGCACGGCATCAATCAAGGGGCAATCACCCGATAGAATCGATACCGTACCGAGCTCCAATCGGGGTCTATGATTTCAAACGGCTGCGGGTCAAGCCTGATGGATTTCCAGTCCGTCCAGTTGACTAGGTCGGCGCTGCGTTGAACCCGGGCGGAAGCCGCCGACGGACCCCAGACAAGAACTTTGAATGTACTGGAGGCCGGGACAAAGACAGCGCGTAGAGTATACGGGACGGGGAGGAAGAATTCAGCGGTCAAAGTCCCGTAAATCGAAGCAAACCCGCTGCCGGACTCCTGGACGTAGTTTTGGGCCACCGCGTAGAAATTATGAGCGCCGGCAGAGACGTGGTAAACCCGCGAATGAGAAAAGCACTGCATTCGGACAGCCGGACTGGGGGCCGTAACGCTGACATTGCCGTCGTTAACGCCCCAGTCAGGCGTGTCGCTCGCCGCCAGGACGATCCGGTCACCGACGTCAGAGATGCAACTCCCATCGAAGTGGACGACGACATCCCCGGCAGTCGGCGTCTGTAGGGTGATGGTCGCCAGAGAGACGGGACTCCCGCGCAGGTTGATCGAACTATTGGCGATTCCCCGGTTGTCGAGGAAGGGCAGAGCAGGAGAATCCGGCACGAACTCAAGGGTCAAGCTCCCGTAGATGGAGGCTATACCGGTGCCCCCCTCCTCGACGTAGTTCTGGGCCACGGCATAGAAAGTATGCGACGCGGCGGTCACGGCGTAAACACGGGTATGTGAGAAAGTCTGGGAATCGACGGTGGCACTCACGGCCTTGACACCGACATTGCCGTCGTTAACGCCCCAGTCAGGCGTGTCGCTCGCCGCCAGCACGATTCGGTCGCCCACAGACGAAATACAATCTCCGTCGAAATGCGCTACGACCTTCCCGGACGCAGGCGCCTGGATCGTGACCGTCCCTACCACTACCGGAGTGCCCCGGACGTTGATGAATGTTTGACTGATTCCTTGCTGGCGGACAAACGCCGAGTTAGGGGTTTGCGGGAAAAACTTAACTTTCAGAGTCCCGTAAATGGAGGCAGTCCCACTGCCCCCCTCGTCCACGTAGTTTTGGGCCACTGCGTAGAAGGTGTGGGGACCCGCAGGCGCCGCGTACACGCGGCTATGAGAAAAACACTCCCCAGATCCAGGTGCCCCGGCTAATACGCTGACATTGCCATCATTAGGGCCCCAGTCAGGCGTGTCGCTCGCCGCCAGCACGATGCGGTCCCCCACATCACAGAAGGTGTCTCCATCAAACTGCACCAGGACTGCGCCGGGTTGCGTGAGATTTACCGCCACCTGCCCAACCACAACGGGGCTTCCTCGCACGTTCAGAGCAGTTTTGGATATAGCTGCATACCAGACCGTCGGTTGCGCCCAGCAGACCGCTGCATTGGTTAGGCAGATCACAACCAGCCCCACGAAAAGCCATAATCGTTTCATGATTCATCCTCCATTATCCGGTTTGGTGAGTTTCTGTTTTCCGCATCTCCTAATACGGGACACGGCCCTTAGCTCGATTCGGAGCTTCGGACGAAAATGGCCCCACCGTCAAGCCTGGCTTTGCCGAAGGTTGTTGACTCGCTTGTGTTCGGCCAACAGTCAGACCAGTTGTATGTGCTGCGAGATTTGAAACGAGACCTGCTCGGCTAGGGACGCTTTCTAAGCACGTACCAACCTCTCGAGCCGAACATTTTTCGGTGCGTCGAACAGCAGCCCCGGCTTTGCCACCAGAGCATTCGCCGGGTGCTCAACAGTTTCTTGCTTCACGGCACTTCACGGATGCGGAAATAGCGGCCCGTCGCGTCCACGTCGAACTCGTCCTCGATGATCTCGGATTCTGCTATGAAGGCCGGACCGGTAGCAGCCCAGGTCGTCAGGTCGTTGGAAGCGTCCAGCTGGTACTTGCGCCCCAGCACCACATTCTGGGTCACCTTCACCTTGCTAACGCTGATGCTCACCGTCGGCACGAATGGAGGCGACGCAATGACAATTCTTGGCAGATTCGTGTAGCAACAACCTGCGCTGACGATGTTGATGCGGGTTACTCTTCCGTCCAGGATGGACGCGGTCGCCGTGGCTCCTGTGCCCCCACCGCCTTGAATCAAGACCACAGGCGCGTTCGTGTAACCGCACCCGACATCCGTAACATTGGCTCCGACGACGAAGCCATTCACTACCTCAGCCGTGGCCCGGGCTTTGTGCGGAGAGCAAAAGCCATCAATCTCCAAGAGGTAAGCGGTCTGCGTTGAGTCTTCCCTGCCCCAGTCATTCCAGTGGTGGTCAATATTGCTTCCCGCGACGAGATAGTTCTCCAGACCTTGGTTATTCGGTTCTCCTCCGGACCAGAGATTAAAGGACCATGGCTCACCAGTGACCCAAGTCCAAATACCCTCATGCCCTTCGTCGGTTGCCCCGAGCCAGTACGAATCTCCCGTGGGAAGGACTCCAAGGCTGCGGAGGTGGTCGAATTCGGCTTGTGAAGTTATGGTTGCCAAATGCCCACCGCGAGATTCAGCGTCGGTCTTGGCTTGATGCCACGTCAGCGTTGCGGTCACCAGCTGATAGGTATGGGTCGTGAATTCCTCCGCACCTGAAGCCCGCCAGGGCGCAACCGCAAAGAACGCAATGGTACAAGCGAACAAGTAGGAGGAGTCAGTGAAGGTCTTCATGGGATGTCCTTTCTGGCGCGCATCCTTGCAGCCAGGCCTCGTCCTTGCAAGAGCACACTGCTGGTGACGCGCGAGTGGGATTTTCCGGTGCGCCTCGGCGGGCTGGGCCTGGGCAAGGCCGAGCAACGCCGCGCCAAGGTGATCGGCTGCGCCGATCGCTGGTTACACGTTGGGTTTGCCGCCCGGTTAATGTTTGCTGTTCTGTTGATGGAGCACCGCCTGTGCCTCTGCGCTAATCTCCTGCAGCTCGCGCTGGTTCAGAGGGTCAAGGGACTCCGGGTGATTCTTCCATGACTCCGTGGCCTTAGCGTGGCACTCCTCAGCTCGAGCCGCCTGGCCCAGGCGCGAGTACGACATAGCAAGGAAGAAGTAATCGTAAGCGGACGGGCCTGGCCGGCCGATGCTGACGCACTTCTCCAGAATTTCGATGGCGTTATCGAATTGGCCCAAACGATAGTAAGCCACGCCGACATTATTTAATTCATCAGAAGCGTATTTACTCAGTTCCGCCCCCTTCAGTGCCAGTGGCAGGGCCTTTTCGGGATTTCGAAACGCCATCGGGCCGATCACATATAACGCGGCGAGGCCGCTGTACCCGTGCGGAAAATCGGGAAACCTTTCAATTTCCATGTGGAAATCGGCGGCTGCCTTTTCGTATTCGCCCAGCAGCAAAAAGATTTGTGCACGCTTGTTATAGGCCCAGTCATAATCTGGGTCTAAAGCGATTGCCTCAGAAAGATCGTTAATGGCCTCAATGAATTTGCCGTCGCGTGCCTTCACACGTGCCTCAAAATAGTATTGTTTGGCTCGGTGCAGGTTCCAGGCTGAAGCCTGCCCCGGCAGGGCTGCCATGATCGAGGGGTAGTTAGTCAGGAATTTTCGCCATTGCTGTTCCAGAGGTGTTTTCGGCTGCCATTCGAGCAGCGCCAGATTCCCTGTTTCGTCTATGGTCGCGTTTGCCAGTAGTTCCGCCATTACAAGAAGATCGTCATTGATTGGGTGGGCTTCACTTGTCAGTTGCCACACATGCGTCTTCCCATCGCTGGTGCAACTTACCAGGCGTTGGCCTGGAGTGAAAAACACCCGCACCGGAACTCCGGCGCCATCAGAGCCATGTCTCAGCGGCGGACCGACCGGTTCCCCAGTATCCGTTTCCCAGAGGCGCACCGTCCCGTCACGGCTCGCTGTGGCCACCAGACGACTGTCCGGAGAGAATGATGCGGAGTAAACTTCATGACGGTGCGCCAGGATGGGGCCGCCGGATTTTCCGGTGCGCCCATCCCAGACCCGTGCCATGCGCTCAACGGAAGTGGTCACCAGCCGGGATCCATCGGGGCTGAAGGCAGCGTAGAGGCAATCGATAGTTCCCGGGAACAAATCCGGGGAGAGCTTACGACCCGATTTGACTTCCCAGATACCGACCTGCGCTCTAACGTCCCAAAGGTAGGCGTCGGCTCTCGGTGTGTTCGCATAGGCTGCCTCTTGCTTTTCATTCACCGCGCAATAGGAGTTCACTGCGCGGCTAAGGTCGGGACTGAACAAGATCAGGGAGGTCGCGGCAGGGATATGGATTGGAAGCGCGGCCGGCTGGCCGCTTCGCGCATTCCACAGTTGCACCACATTGGAGGGGCCATACATTCCTGGCCTCGGATCAGCTAAGAAACCGCGACCACCGGACTCTCCGTCGGCGAGCAGTGCTTGCCGACGATTTACCGTCGCGGTCACCACCTGGTTGCCATCCGGCGTGAAGGAGGCGTAAGCGACTGGGCCTTGGTGCGCCATTTGACTGATGCACTGGCCAGAGGCGAGGTCCCATACTCTCGCCCAACCATCGCCACTGGCGGTCACGAGCCGTTTCGCGTCCGAGCTAAACTCCACACGATTGACTGGCCCGCCATGGCGCAAGGGAGGCAGAGCCGGCTTGCCACCGGCCATGTCCCACACCACCGCTGAACCGTCGCTGCCACCGACGGCCAACCGGCGCCCATCAGCGCTGAATTGGCCGCAGCGCACCAGGCTCAGATTCGTGCCAAACCGGTTGAAAGATTTCGCCGCGATCACATCCCAAACCGAGGCTCCTCCGGAGAGACTGAGCAGGATTGCGAGTTTGCCGTCCGGGCTGAAAACCGCGTCGTGCACAACCGAGTAGGTGGCCAGATGTGAAACCAAAGGTTCCGCTCCGGCGATGTCCCACAAGCGGACCGTGCGGCTCTGGCTAGCCACCAGCACTTGGCGTCCATCCGGACTGAACGATGCGCTTCCAACCTGGCCGCTTTGCCTCATTATTCCTGTGAGGGGCTCACCCGTGTCCGCGCTCCAGAGGCGAACGTTGCAGCCCATGCTGGCCGTGACCAGCATGGCTCCGTCAGGACTAAATGAAGCGTGCCAAACCTGATGATCGTGGCGGAGGGGTGGCGTTATAGGACTTCCCGTGGCCGTATCCCACACTCGCGCCGTCGAATCGTATGAGGCAGTAACGACCCGGCGGCCATCCCGGCTAAAGGAGGCATAGCAGAGGACCTCCTGGTGCTTGAGAACACTCATTCGCTTGGCCGTGGCTGCATCCCATAGCATCGCTTCGTCCCCGACGGTTAATAATTGGCCACCAACCGGACTGAATTGAGCAAGGTACGTGCGGCTGTGCCTGTTTGCTGCCGCGACATTCAAGGCTGGTGTAACCCGCTGGCCGGTTCTCACGTCCCAGACCACGACTGTACCGTCCTCACAAGCTGTTGCGACGAGTCGGCCGTCCGCACTGAATGAGCCGTGATTGACAGGACCAGGGTGTTGAAGGGATGGGGTGATCGGTTCACCTGTGGCGGCATCCCAGAGCTGCGCTGTCTTGTCATCGCTCACCGTCAGCACAAGGCTGGCATCAGGACTGAACGCTGCATAATTCACCCTCGCCGTATGACGCAAACTGGGCGCGCGCCGCTTTCCCGTCGCTGCATCCCAAACTTGTGCGGTGTGATCTGCGCTGGCCGTCACCACCCATGCGCCATCAGCACTGAACGTGGCGTGATAAACCGCACCGCTATGTTGCAGCGGCGGGGTGCGCGCCTCTCCGGAAACCGCATCCCAAATGCGGACAGTGTGATCGTCACTGGCTGAAAGGATCGACTTCCCGTCGGGACTAAACTCAGCGTGGTTGACCCCGGCCTCATGGGAATAAAGCTGCGCCAATTTGGGACACTGCCGCATCGTCAAACTTAAGCGCAGGCGATGAATTCTGGCGCGCTCCGCATTGTTTCGGTCTTCTTTGACGGCCTGGGCGAACCAGGGAAGCGCGCCGAGAAGATCGCCTTCTTGCACAAGTCGATTGCCGTTGGCCACGTACTGGCGCACCAGGTCATGTTGGACCTGCTTGCGCTCCCGGTTGATGCGGAGCAGGGCGATGGGCGAGCCGATCGCCACGGCCAGAAGCAGAACCAGGGACACCGTGGCTAGACCCGCGACCACCGGATTGCGCCGGCACCAGCGCCAGGCCTTGGCGGCGCGTCCGATGGGGCGGGCCAGAATCGGCTCGTGCGCCAGCCAGTGTTCCAAATCCACCGCCACCGCTTCGGCTGAGCCGTAGCGTTGTTGTGGGTCTTTGTTCAGACATTTCAGACAGATTGTCTCAAGGTCTTTATTGATCTGCGATTTGCGATTTCCGGTTGCCGGTTTGGAAACACGGTTGCGGACGAGTTTGCTGGGGGGGGCTGGCTCACGCTCGACGACCTGGCGCAACGTCTCGACAATGGTTTCGGCGTGGAAGGGCGGACGTCCTGTGAGCAGTTCGTAGAGCACGGCACCCAGACCATACACATCGGTAGCGGTGGTGAGCTGCCGGGCGTGACCTTTGGCCTGTTCGGGTGACATGTAGTTGGCAGAGCCTAACACCGCCAGGCTTTGGGTGAGGCCGCTGTCCTTCTCGACCAACCGGGCGAGGCCGAAGTCGGTCAGTTGCGGTTCGCCGCGCGGATCCAGCAGGATGTTGGTCGGCTTGATGTCGCGGTGGAGCACGCCGTGCTGGTGCGCGTAATGCACAGCCCGGGCGACGGTGGCCAGGAGCTTGGCGGCACGGCGCGGGGGCATCGGTGTTCCGGCGCTGGCCTCGGCGAGATTGGCGCCTTCGACCAGCTTCATACTGAAGTAGTGCTGGCCTTCGTGCTCGCCCACTTCATAGATGGGGACGATGTTCGGATGATCCAGTTGGGCCGCTGCCTCCGCTTCCGTGCGAAAACGTTGAACTTCCGACGGACTGGCCAATTGGCCGGAGAGAATCATCTTGAGCGCCACCAGCCGATGGAGGCTCAACTGCCGGGCTTTGTACACGACGCCCATGCCGCCGCGAGAGATCTCTTCCAGCAGTTCGTAATCGCCGAAGTAACGAACTTTCGGGCTTTCGATTTGCGATTTGCGATTTGCGATTGCACCCGTTCCCTCACCCGGCCCCGCAGTCGCGGGGCCACCCTCTCCCACTCGCCTCGGCGAAGCCTCCGGCGTAGCCAGGGTCCGATGGGAGGGGGGCTGGGGGTGAGGGCGCTCCTCGGGCCCCGCTTCGCCAGCCGCGGCTTCGAGCGAGACGCGCACCAGACATTTGGGGCAGAGCCCTTCCCAGCCCTCATCGGGAAGCGCCCAACCGCACTTGGGGCATGTGCGCGTCAGAGGCATGGTTCAGATGCGCTAAACTTGTTTCAGCGGATCCTACCCGAAATACGGACAAAGATTACAGATACGAATTTCACGAATCCCGGCGGCGACTCAGCAAGTTTGCTGTATTCATGAACGGGCGCATTGGTGAAATTGGCATTCTGTGTTCTTTGGTTCAACAGAAGGAAACGAAGAGAACGAAGCGGCGAGAGGCGCCACCGGGCCAGCAGTATCGGATTCGTCTGCTCTAACCGCTGAGCTATGGGCCTCCATATCGCAAAACTCGAATGAGCATTAATGCGATAGCCCTCGCCAGATAGCGCACAGGGGAACTATTCGAGAGACCAATGCTGTGCGTGAACGTGCCGTCCGGGCTTCGATTCGTAACGAGATCCTGGATCCGGCCCGCGCCACTTTTCCTTGAGCTTTGTGCTCGCCTTGGACGACGCACTTGGGAGACGATCCGGAACTCAGATGAA
>DATLUX010000033.1:0-3310 GCA_035577805.1 Verrucomicrobiia bacterium | reverse complement strand
GAAGCTACCCATGAACCTGACCCTCACCCGGCCTGCGGCCACCCTCTCCCATCCGATGGGAGAGGGGCTGGGGGTGAGGGCTCTTTTTCAGTGGAAGTTCATGGCCCCAATTCGCGTGCACATGACGTGCAGGTGAAAGCTCTCCATGAACCGCACTGAAGAAACCTTCAGTTGGAAGTTTTCGCTGCCCAGGGCGCGCGGGTGGACGCGAAGCGCAGCCATGGCGCTGTTCCTGGTCGTGGTGTTGTTGTCGGCGGAGGCGGTCCCTGGACCAATTCGGGTGAGCTCAACCGGTCGGTATTTCGTCGATGCGAATGGGGAGCCCTTCTATTTCCTGGCGGACACGCAATGGGAATTGTTCCGCAGCTATTCGGTAAGCGATGCGGCGTTGATTCTCGAGAACCGCAAGGCCAAGGGTTTCACGGTGGTGATGGTGATGCTCACGGGCGTGGGAGATGGCACGGCACCGAACCTGGATGGCGAGCATCCCTGGTTAAACGATGACCCGGCCACGCCAAATCCCGCTTATTTCACCAACGTGGATGCAGTCGTCCGAGCCGCGCTGACGAATGACATTCAGTTGCTGGTGGGGATCTATCACCAGACTTATGGCGACCGCATGACGGTGGACAACGCGCGGACGTGGGCCGCCTGGGTTACTGACCGTTATCGGGAATTCCCGAACATTCTGTGGACGCTTTACCCGAAGGCCACCGAGGCCTACAGACCGATCGTGGTCCAACTGGCTGAGGGAATTCAGGAAGGCGACCGGGGCGCACACCTCGTCTCCATGCATCCCGATCCGTCTCCGGCCAGTTCCACCTTCATGCATAACGAGCCTTGGCTCGATTTCAACTCCATCCAGGTCTGGAACGCACTCCAGTGCATCCATCCGATGACCTTGTCGGACTATCAGCGAGCACCGGTCAAGCCCGTCACCATGCTGGAAGGCGTTTACGAGGCCGGCGAGGAATACGGGTATCCCATCACGCCACTGCTGGTGCGCCGAGAAGCTTATTACACGTGTCTGCTCGGCGGCTTCCATGGCTACGGCCACAACGATTGCTGGCGCGTTCGGCCCACTTGGCAGACTGCTCTGGATGATCCGGGCGCGCAGCAGATGACCATCTTAAAGACCATTTTTACGGGCTTGCCGGATTGGTGGACGCTGGTGCCAGACCCAACCGTCTTGAGCGCCGGCGGGCATTCCGAGGGGTCGGTCCTCAACCTGGGCGCTCGTTCCAGCACGGGCCAATGGATCGTGGCCTATCTCGCCGCCCAACCGGAGATCACCGTGGACCTGGCCAGGATCACCGCTGCCCCCTTGGCTTTGGCGAAATGGGTAAATCCCGCTACCGGAGCTCAGGAAGTGATCGGGACTTATCCTGCGCGCGGTCTCCAATCTTTTCGAAGGCCCGAAGCATGGCTGGATGCGTTGCTTGTCGTCACCGCGGAGGGCCCCGGGCCCCAGATGGCCGCGGCGCCGTCGACGGCCGTTGCGGCGACGCCCGCCACCCCAACGCGCGGCCCCTTGCGCGTGCATCCCATCAATCCGCGCTATTTCGCGGACAATACCGGAAAGGCGATCCTGCTCACGGGTTCGCACACGTGGGGTAATCTGCAGGATTATCGGTATGCGACGCTCCTTTCGCCTCCGGCGCTGGATTTCGGCGTCTACCTGACATTTTTGCAGCGGCATCATCACAATTTTTTTCGTCTGTGGGCGTGGGAGACTTCCTTCAACCCGAAGGCCAAGCAAGGCACGATCTTCTACGAACCCATGCCTTATCAGCGTCCGGGGCCCGGCATCGCCTTGGATGATAAACCGAAGTTCGATCTGACTCTGTTCAATCAAGCCTACTTCGATCGCATGCGCACGCGCGTCGTGGCGGCGCGGGCGAGTGGCATTTACGCGTCCGTCATGCTTTTCAACGGGTTCAGCATCCAAAGCAAAGGAAATGTGGGCGGCGACCCGTGGCAGGGACATCCTTTGCATCCCGGGAACAACATCAATGCCATCGACGGTGGCGGGAGCCGGGCTGTGCACACGCTGGCGAATCCCGCCATCACGGCCCAGCAGGAGGCGTACGTCCGGAAAGTCATCGACACGGTGAACGATCTGGACAATGTGCTCTACGAGATTACGAACGAAGATTCCGGTGAGCCGGCCGGGGTCGCCTGGCAGATGCACATGATCCGGTTCATCAAGCAATACGAGGCCGCCAAACCCAGGCAACATCCGGTGGGCATGACCGCCTGCTATCCCAATGGAAACGATGCCACGCTCCTGGCCAGTCTAGCGGATTGGATCTCGCCGGCTGCCAAGTTGCCGGTCGCCGACGGTCGCAAAGTGATCCTCAACGACACGGATCACTCCTATTTCTGGATTGGCTTGAAAGCCGATGGCTTGGCCGCTCAGCGAGCCTGGGTCTGGCAAAACTTCACGCGCGGAAGCCAGTGTCTGTTCATGGATCCATACCTTGACCCGAGCCATGACCCGGGACGCAACAATCCCGTGAACGGCCAGCCGGATTCCTATTGGGACACCCTTCGCCAAGCCATGGGTCAGACCCGGTCCTACGCCGAGCGCATGGACCTGGCCGCTGCCGTGCCGCATGCTGAACTCGTTTCCACCAGGTTTTGCTTGGCCGTTCCAGGGAAACAGTATCTGATCTATTTACCGCAAGGCGGTGAAGTGATCGTCGACCTCTCCGGCGCTTCCGGAACGCTGAACACGGAGTGGATGCGCGCGGCCGACGGAAATATCACCCGCGCGCCACCCATCGCAGGCAACGGCCAACGGACGCTCCCAGCACCTTTTGAAGGTGACGCAGTGCTTTATCTGTGGAAAGAGTGAGTTGAATTGAACGTTGAACGTTTCTTCAGTGCGAACACCTCCAACCTTTGGATGCGCATTGGGGCCATGAACCTGCTCCCTCTCCCCTCAACGGCCTCAACGGGGAGAGGGCTGGGGTGGGAAGGCCAAGAGTTTCGAGTTCCCGAAGGTCAGGTTCATGGAGAGCAAACACCTGCACATGACGTGCACGCGAATTGGGGCCATGAACCTACACGCAAAAGAGCCCTCATCCCCCAGCCCCTCTCCCACTCGATGCACTCGATGGGAGAGGGTGGCCGCAAGGCCGGGTGAGGGTCTGTTCATGGGTAGCCCGGACCTCCGAATTTCGGACGTGAATTGGGCCCATGAACCCGGACATTCAGCATTCGGCATATTCGGCATTCGACATTTGACCAGCCAGTTAGAAATGCCGAATGCCGAATTTCAAAGTTCGAATGACGAAGGTTCATGGGT
>DATLUX010000032.1:0-5070 GCA_035577805.1 Verrucomicrobiia bacterium | reverse complement strand
CAGCCGGCCCAACGTGGCCGCTATCCGCTCCATCCGTTCCAGGTCCGCGGCGGCGTTGCCGGAGACCTTGATCTTGAAATGCCGCAAACCATACGCCTGGGTGGAAGCCTCCAGCGATTGCGGCAAACCATCCTCCAGGCGGTCATCCGGCTGAATCTCCTCTTCGGTGATCGGATCAGATAATCCCACCGTGTGCCGAACCGTCACGCGGTCCAGCGAGTTGCCCGGCAGCAAACCCGCGGCCGGCAAACCGCGCAGTTCCCGATGGATGCGCCCCAGATCGATCCCAAGCTGGCTCGTGCGCAGGAGCCGGCCAAAGCTGCAGCCAGCCGCCCGGCAATAACCGTCCAGAATGGCTCGTTCCACCAAAGAAACCCCAAAGTTGGACAGCAACGGCGGCACTTCTTCGTGCGCTGCCCATTGCTCCTGCGCTTCATACAGTTCCATCCAAAGCCCAAAGGGTGTCGCTCCTTCCATCCCAACCACCGTCTCGGCCGCGCGCCGGATCACCTGCACCATCTCGGCGATCTCATCATGAATCGGCTTGGCCGGCACCTTGGTGAACCATTTGGGCGGAAGCAGGTCCGAAGAAACTCCACTCACACGCTTGCCTCCCACCTCCACCGTCAGCCGAAGAAAAACTACCGGACCCTCCGTCATCGTCGCAATACCATACCGAAACGGCATGCGGAGCTTGACATCCGCCCGCCGCAGGTCGAATTCGCTTACCCGGAGGGCCATCGCTTACCTGACAATAACCGAAGCGATATGGCGGCGTCGAACCCGAATTAGACCAATCTTTACGGACGCAGACTGGTGTCCGGTCTCCCCGAAAGGTGCGGCAGGGCGAGTTGCGATGACCCGCGTCCAGTGGCCAACGCGATCTCCGGGCCGCCGGAATGTCACCGGATCGGCTTGAGGATACGGCGAGAGGCCGATTCGCTGCGCGCTGATGCGGTCAAAACTCCGTACGGCAATGCAATGCCCCATGAAACCGTCGTCATCCGAATCGTCGAGTCGTGACAATTTCAACGCGCAGACCAGGCGGACTTGAGTTCGTGGACGCGACCGGCCTCGAGGCGAGCTGTCCCGCCCCGGCTGAACAGAGATAGCGTTTGCGGATCGTCCTTCAGGATCACGCCCATCGGCATATAAAGCTGGCCGTCGTTGCCGAAAATCTCAATCGACCCGCGATCGACCAGCAGCCGCAGACGGATGCGGCCTTCCCGGAGAGGCAATGGCCCCTTCTTCCCAAGGCAACTCAGTTCCTGCTTCTGCGCGTCATAACTCAACGTCACTCCGCGAACCTCCAATCCAACTTCGGGCGCGTTCTGCGGACTAATCTCCACCGTCAGATCAAACAACTCCCCGCGGAGACCGGCGAGGGGATGGTCGCCGGGACCCATGGTGGTGGTTTTGAGCCGTTGCGTGCGGCGGTGGAGCGCCTCGACTTCCGGCACCGGATTGGCGAACAGACGCAGCCCTTGGCCAGTGGTCCGGAGGGTGAGGTCGACAGGAAAATCCATCATCTGATTGAAAGGCATGCCGGGAAAACTGATTTGGCCCCAACCGACCAGGACGCGCCGGCCCGCGTCAGGCAATTGGTTGTAGGTCTGTGAAGCATAAAAACAATTGCCGAAGTTCAACGAATGCGGCCCGGACTCGGGTGTGAACGTCGTGCCATCAAAACGGCCAACCAGGTAACGACCATTCCCGCCGTAGAAAATCCAACGGGTGTTCCGGCGGGCGCCCTCCGCGGCGATCTCGAAGAACTCGGGGCACTCGCTGGTGCCGGGGATAATGACGTTGCTTAAGCGCTGCCAGTTTCGCAGATCTTTGGAGGCGAAGAGCGCGAAGTCATTCCGGTCCAGATAGAGTGCCATGACCCACTTCTTCTGTGGCGCATACCAGATCACTTTGGGATCCCGGTTGCCCCCGACGATATGAGGCAGGACCGGATTACGTTCGTCGGCCGTCCAGGTGCGTCCGCGATCGGTGCTATAAGCCACGCACTGGGTGAACGGTTGTTGGCTGGACTCGCGGCTGGTGCCGCCGGCGGCTGTATAGATGCAGACGATTGGTTTTTCGCTGCCGCGGGCGCGGCCGGTCGTGTTCGCCACATCCACTACGGCCGAGCCCGAGAACATCGTGCCGAGGGCGTCCGGATAGAGCGCTTCACCCAGCTCTTCCCAATGCACCAGATCGCGGCTGACCGCATGGCCCCAATGCATATTGCCCCAGTTCCACCCGTAAGGGTTATGCTGAAAAAACAAATGATACTCGCCACGGTAATAAACCAGGCCGTTGGGATCATTGTTCCAGCCGCGCCGCGCCGTGAAATGAAACTGCGGCCGCAGTTTCTCCCGGTAAAGCTCCGCTGCCCCTCCAATGGCCGAGGCCGATTCGATTGCTTCTAAGCCGGCGGAATCTTCGCGTAACTGATCCACCTGGACAACGGCGGTCCGGCCCTGAAACGGCGCCAGGTCCAGAAAGGCCCACCAATCGGGCGCGCCATCGGCCAGTTCAATCTCGAAGTCGCGCTTAAGCTGGTCGCCCACCCGAACGGTCAGCCACCGTTTCGGGGCGCCATTTTTGACCGGTAAATTCAGGTACCGTTGGTGCAGGACAATTTCGCGGGTCACATTGGTCCGCAGGCCCGCCAGCCGTTGATCGGTCAGGAGGATATGATCGACGTTGAGGTGGCCCCAGCCGCCTGTGGCCAAATCCACCAATTCAAGCACAGCCGCGCGGCCAGCAAATTCGCTGACATCCCATTGTTCCCAGTCGAGATGTTCCCTGCCGCCCGGACGATCATTGGGGCCGGTCGCGGTGCGGACCACCTGACCATCAATCAACAGATTCACGCAGGTTTTTCCCGGTTGTTTGCCGCCGCCGATCAAGAAGCGAAGATACCGCCGTTCGAGTGGGAACGAGGTGGAGACCAGCGTCCCGGTGCTGCCATCGCCTCCGAGGTATGAATTTACCAATCCTTTCCCGAGGAAACCGTCCACGGGCATCTGATTCGGCAGCGTGCCCCGCGCCGGGCCAGTCCCGAAAGCCGTGCCGGTCACCTTCCAGTTGCCGTAATCCGAGCCTTCAAAGTCAGCGACCAGAATATCCGGACGCTCGGCCGCGCTGAGCGTGAAGAGGGAACAAGCGACAAAAAGGATCATCCAACCGACGGCGCGCACTCGTCCAAAGCAAAATTCCGGACCAACACTTGGCAACCACGCCGACCTAGCCGAAGGAGAATGATTCATGCGGCACAGTGTAAGAATAAGGGCACTGTGACCCAAGCCTTCTTGCATTCGATCCCTCATCTCAGTGCGGAGTGCGGAGTGCGGAACAAGAACGCGGCGCCCCGTCTGTGGAAATCCGCCCATCTGCGGGCCTCTCCCATCTGCGTTCATCGGCGGGCCACGCAATGGAGCCGTTTTTCAGTGCGCACGAACATGCGGCCGCCGCTGATGGCGGGTGTGGCATGACAGGTGTCGTTGAGCGCATAGCGGGACAGGACCTTGAAATGATCGCTGGCTTCCACCACCACCACTTCGCCCGAAGTGGACACGGCGAACAACCGGCCCTCCGCCCAAACCGGCGACCCAAAAAAGTTGCCTCCGACTCGCTCTTGATAAACCACATCTCCGTCTGGCAACCGCAGGCACGTGAGGATGCCTGCGTCGCTCCAAAACCAGACTCGATCGCCCAAGGCAATCCCGGTCGGCACATACGGCGCCGACTTCTTCATCTGAAAGGCCAGCGACGGTTTGATGCCGCGGGCCGGATCCCCGGCATGGATGGCAGTGACGAAGTTGCCGCCGCCGCCGCTTCCGCAGGAGCCGAGGATCAAATCACCTGCCAGCAGCGGTGAACTGACGCTGCGTTTGTCGAAGGCGTCCGCATACGCCCAGGACACCCGGCCGGAGGCAGGTTCCACCGCATAAATGCCGTGCGCCTGGCTGTTAAAAATCAAGCAAGCCCCGCCGATCTTGGGTTGATACACACAAGGGGTGGAGTAAGCGACGACCGCGGTATTGCGCGGAGTGTTCCAGAGCAAACGGCCCGTCGCCGCGTCCACCGCCACAATGGAACTGACTCCATCCTGTTCATTGCCCAGGATGACCTTGCCCTCATACACGATCGGCGACGTGCCACATCCGTGCTGACTCTTGAACGGACCGAGATCTTTTTCCCACACGCTCTTTCCCTGATGATCCAAGGCCACCAAGGTGTAATGCTCCGGCTCGTTCCAGGCCACATACAGGCGCTCGGCGTCCACCGCCGGCGTGGCGGAAGCGAAGCTGTTGAACTGATGGCGCGGGAAAGCGCGATGCGGAAAGTCGCGACGCCAGATTTGTTTCCCATCCGGCGCGTTCATACAAAGCACGTGGATCCCACCCGATTCATCCGCCGTGCTGGTGACAAAAACGCGTTCCCCCCACAAAACCGCCGAGGAATGCCCGGTTCCCGGCAGATCCACGTGCCACAAAAAGTCTGATTCTTTCCACTCGGTCGGGATCGACTTGGCCTGGCTAATTCCCGAACCGTTCGGTCCCCGGAAGCGGGTCCACTCCTGGGCAGGCAACCCCGACCGACCGCTCCAAGCCATAAGGAGGGCGAAGACAGCGACGCGGCTTCTCATGCGAATGCCGGGATCCAACCCTCAAGCGGGCGCAAGTGCGAGAAAAAACGCCCGCGATCGAGTTCAGCCGGCCGCACCCCCAGGTGCATGTTTAGCACCACAACCGCTGCGCGCATGCTCGGGAGAAGATACAAAGGCTGATCGGGTTCATGGGGAGCTTGGACCTCCGAATTTCGGACGTGAATTGGGCCCATGAACCCAACCCAATCTCACGTAGCAGCCGAGGTAACGAGGTACACCCTGAGCCTGTCGAAGGGCTCTGATCTTTTTCCCGGAGAACGCGTTGAGGTAGAGTGAGCCTCCTGACGTCGGCTGCTACCTGAGGGTCGGTTCATGGGTAGGACGGACCTCCAACTTTTGGACGCGCATTGGGACCATGAACTGCTCCCTCTCCCCTCAACGGGGAGAGGGCCGGGGTGAGGGGTGAG
>DATLUX010000031.1:0-2205 GCA_035577805.1 Verrucomicrobiia bacterium | reverse complement strand
CTTCAACTGAAAAAGAGCCCTCACCCCCAGCCCCTCTCCCATCGGATGGGAGAGGGTGGCCGCAGGCCGGGTGAGGGTCAGGTTCATGGGTAGCCTCCATCTGCTTTTGCACACGCATTGGGACCATGAACCCACCAATCTAACGTAGCAGCCGAGGTCACGAGGTACACCCTGAGCCTGTCGAAGGGCTCTGATCTCTTTCCAGACGAACGCGTTGGGATAGAGTGAGCCTCCTTACGTCGGCTGCTACGAGACAGGAGAGGTTCATGGGTAGCCCGGAGCTCCGAATTCGGACGCGCATTGGGACCTTGAACCCTTCGTTCCGAGACGCCCCCAAAATCGAGGACGAAGGACGAGAACGAGGACTGCCCGCCGTAGCCCGCAGGCGACGGCGGGACGATTCGTGCGTTTCCGCTTTCCGCTTTCCGCTTTGGTTTCCCCCGCTCACTTGGCTGGTTCGTTGTCGTTGTCGAGCCGCAACCAATCGAAGTTGGCGGAGGCATTAGGGGCGCCGCCCACGACCAAAGCGACACGCACTCCGCGGTCCCAGGGCGGCAAATAATTGCCCTCGACATCGACGGCGCTGCCGACGTCCTCCCAGGCGCGGCCATCGGCGCTATAGCTGAAATGGAATTTGTGTCCGTCGACGGCCTTGACCCGAAGCTGCAGCCAAGCGGCAGCAGGCAAAGGCGTGGTCGTGATGATTTCGTGCTGGTTTTTGCGTCTTCGCCAGACGGAGAGTTTCCCATCGCCCGCGGTGAGACCCAGGGCGTTAGCGTTGTCGCCGAATGCGGACAGACCCGCCTGGGTGCCCGGAGGCAATTGACTGGTCTGAAGGCAGGTCGTGGCGACGTAATTGCCGGTGGAGGTGTGCACTCCCAGGGCCGCGCCGAGCTGGTCCTGGGCATGGTCTGACGACGGCGCGAGTTGGAGATGGCCGCCGGCCAGTTTTACTTGGGGCTGCCGGTTCACCGGCCACTGCCAATAAGGCTTGAGCGCGCTCGAATCGAACTCATCGATCACACCTGAGCGAGCGACGGAACGCTGGTTTGGGATGGGAACCGGGGCCGTGACGCTCGGTCCACGACCTTCGTTGATGACGGGCCAGGCATCGGCGCCCCACTTCACTTCATCCAGCAAACCTTGGCGCCCGACGTAGGTGAACGTTTGGGCATGGTAAGAATGATAAAGGAGAAAATCGCGGCCGCCGGGGGTACTGACGATGCTGCCGTGGCCCGGGCAACGCCAGGCGGCATTGGCAGGGAGAATGGGGTTGGCCGGATTCTTTTCCCATGGACCAAGCAACTTGCGGGAACGCGCCACGCCGAGGGCGTAGTTGCATCCGGTCCCGCAGCATCCGTTGCCCGAATAAAACAGGTAAAAGTAATCCTGACGCCGGAGCACGAAAGGGCCTTCCACAAGGTTCTTTTCCCACGCGGCCGTGTTACGGATGAGTTCCGTCATCTCGCCGACCAATCCGGTGCCGTCGGCGGACAGTTTTTGCGCCCAGATCGGGGTGGGCTGATTCCGGCTGTTTCCGTCCTCTTTCCAAATTAGATAACGATCTCCGTGTTCGTCCTGGGCCGTGTCTGCGTCAATGGACCCGGCGGGTTGACCGATCAAGGGGCCATGATCGGTCCAGGGCCCTCGAGGATGCGGCGCGGTCGCCACCGAGATCGACAGCGGCCCGCCCTTTCGGCGGCCGACAAAATAGATATAAAACGCGCCGCGATACTCGGAGATCTCCGGCGCCAGGAAGTTCGCCATGGCCCAGTCCGGGCGTGTTTGGAAGACGTTCCCGACCTGTTCCCAGTGGACCAAGTCCTGCGAACGGAGTAACGGAAAGAGAGGCGCCCACTCGGAGGTGGTGGCGGTGGCCCAATACTCGTCGCCGACCCGAATGACGGACGGGTCAGGATAATCACCGGCGAGAACGGGGTTGGAATAGGAAGATGGAACGGCGGCCTGGAGCGCGACGGTGGCAAAGACGCACGCGAAAAGAACCGCCATGGCCTCCGAGCATGCGGCCGGCCCGGCGCGGAAACAGGCAGGAGTTTGGGAATTCACGTGGACTCCAGCGTCCCGTCCGGCTGCTTTGAATTCAATCCAAAAGACGAGATCAGTGATTGCTTTCCGGCCCTGGATAGGCTGAAGATAGGCTACCGTCGGTTCCAGGCCTGAGCGGTGCTCAGATCCCGATTCAAC
>DATLUX010000030.1:0-2495 GCA_035577805.1 Verrucomicrobiia bacterium | reverse complement strand
TCGCGGCCATCGTGAAGGGCTCGAAGATATGAAAATTTCCCAAGCCGCCTTCGACCTCATCGTGCAGGAAGAAACCGGCGGCGAGGCGTATTACCGCAAGACCGAACAATCGACCGACTGGCCTGGCGGTGCGTCAGGCGTGACGATCGGCATCGGCTACGACTGCGGCTACGAGACCGCGGCCGACATCGCCAAGGACTGGGGCGATCACCTAGACCCCATCGAGATCAAGGCGCTGTCGCATGTCTGTGGCATCCATGGCTCTCCGGCCCGTGCGCTCGCCCATGAACTTCGGTCGACCATCAACGTGCCGTGGGATGTGGCGCTCGATGTGTTCCGCAATCGCGACGTCCCGAAGTGGGAAGGAGAGGTCGAGAAGCGTCTTGTCAACACCGACATGCTGTCGGGGGATTCGTTCGGCGCCCTGGTGTCGCTCGCCTTCAACCGCGGGCCTTCGTTCGGTGCGCTCGGCGACCGCTATCGGGAAATGCGCAACATCGCCGCTCTGATGCGTATGAAGCAATTCGCCGGCATCCCCGACGAGATTCTGTCGATGCGACGCTTATGGCCGAAGGGCGGTGATTTGTGGAGAAGGCGCGGCCATGAGGCCGAACTGTTTGCAAAAGGACTAGGAGAAAAACAATGACCAAACAACTCGAAAACATGGCCGCCATTTTGGAGGCGAACAAGAGCAGCCCGATGGCGCTCATGGGGCACATCGGAGATTTCGTCGCCGGCATCCGGGACGCTGCCAACCGCATCGAATCGCTCGAGGCCGACGTGGCGGCGCTGAAAAAGGCTCAGGCCACGAAATGATGCGCAACATCATCGCGCTCCTGGTCGTGCTCGGCATGATCGGATTGGCGGGGGCACTGTTCGTTCTCCCCGTACCGGATAGCGATGTGGCCAAAATGGTTATCACGGCTTACGTGACCGGAGGCTTCGTCACGATCATCGGCTATTTTTTCGGCTCGTCGTCCGGGTCAAAGGACAAGGACGACACGCTGGGGAAGATCGCGCTCAATAATCCGACGAATGGAGCACCGACGCCATGATCCGCATTATCCTCTCGCTATGCCTTGCTTTCGCGGTCTCTCCCGCGCTGGCAAAGCCCATCGGCAAGGCGCCGCCCGTTCGTGCCGCGGCGGTCTCCGATGCCTGCAACCCGCAGACTATCTTCAAGTCGTTCAACCTGACGACCTTCATCAACAATTTGCAGCAGTGCTCGGTGGAGGACATCAACGCCGCCATCATGATCACACCGAAGGACGACCAGCAGGCCTTGGCTTGCTTCAATGTCCTTCTGGGGATCGTCAGCAATCCTCCGGGCGGTGGCGTGTTCACGGCCCTGCAAGCCTATCGAAACGCCAGAAGGACTCAGGTGCTCGGGACATGTGCGCAGTGGCTCAACTCGACAATCGCGCCGGTGCAGTTCTGATGCCCCTCATCATCGAAACCCCTCGCCCGGCCGATAATTGGTGGTATGCCCCGCTTGTTGCCTTGATGATCTTTGCGATGAACGTCTTTGCGTTCTTCGTGTTGCCAGTAATGGCGGACGGACTTATCTGGTTGTTCCATGAAGGATTGCGGTATTGAGCGATGGCGCCGCAAATCTCGAACTTTGGTTCAGGGTTGGGAATTTCGCCCTGGTGCTGATAGGCATTGGCGGTGTCCTTGTGAAGATCAGCAGCCTGGCGACGAGATTCGAGATGGTCGGCAATCAGACCACGAAGGAGATTGGGGAGTTGAAGACCAATGTTGCCGAACTTCAAAAGGTGCTCGCCGCCGTTGCCGTACAAGACAATCGCCTGGACACGATGGACAAGCAAAACTTGGCTGACAGAGAGCAGATGCGGCGCATTGAATTTACTCTGAATCAGTTGCTCGTTCCTCGCCGTGTGACTGATGGCGAGTATCCGCGGCCGTGATTGGTTGGGGTTGGAGTAGACCTACCCCAACCCCGCGCCCCGCTCCCGGCGGGGCTTTTTCGTTTCGGGGTTACGCCGCCGGATTGAGTCTGGAGATCATCCGCTGTCTACGCGCCTTCGCCGACATATTCCGCCTCGGCATGTCGAAGCCAAAGACGTGACCGCAATCACAACGGAACTCCCCGCGGGTCGTGCGGTGCATGGGCTCGATGGAGTCGAGCCGCATCTCGTTGCCACAATTCCTGCACATCACCGGATTTGCAAAGCTGAACATGGTTCGCCTCCTGTTCTCGGAGTGCAGCACTTATCGCGGAGGGAGCGGTTCGACTGTTCAAAATTGAACAGAGTTGGCGCTAATTTTCATGTCGCCTTTTCCTCTGGTGGACGGCGGCGCGGTGGCCTTAATGATCTGTTCTGTCTTTCACCATTTCATAATCACGATTGTAGCCGCATTCGTCGCACCAACCGGGCTCTTGGGGCGTCTTCCCACACTTACGGCAGACAGCCTTGTATCCTTCGGTTCGAAGATTGCGTTCCTGAATCTCCTTACATCGGTCCATTCACTCG
>DATLUX010000029.1:0-4649 GCA_035577805.1 Verrucomicrobiia bacterium | reverse complement strand
AGACCAGCGACAGCCAAGGCCGATCGGCGGTCGGCGAGTTGTTTCCCGCGGGCAAAGCCCGTCAGGTCGCCTTCTTGCCGCGCTTTACCGGCGAGCGACTCCGCGTCGGCCTTGGCCAGATAGTCGCCAGCGGCGAGTTTGGCCGCCACTTGGCGCTCCACCTCGGGGGTGATGCTGGCCAGAGCGGTCGTGGTTTTCTCGCTGCTGGACTTCACGATGCCGGAGAGCGCACTGATGATGTGCCCAACGCAAAGCAGTTGACTCTTCAGGTAGTCCAGGCCGTTGGCCGCGACCTGGGCGGCGGGCACCCGATCGGTGTCGGGCATCTCCCGTAGGGAGGCGTTGATCTGGCCCTTGATCTCCAAGAGCTGACTGCGCCAGGGCTCACCCAACACGTTGGGATCCTCGACAAGGGCGTTGATGGATGTGCCAATCTCCTTGAAGAGATCCAAAATTTCGGACGGAACTTTCATGTCGTTCTTTATGGAATGGAGGCGCGCAGGTGCCTTGGCCTCGGGTCCAAGATTCACCGGAATTTTCCGGCTGCGGTTCAAACCTCCTTTAAGGTTTTTCCTGCGCTGAAATTGACACAGTTCGCAACCGTTGCAAAAAAAATCTGTTGCCCCCTTGTGGCAATCGAGTACGCCTGCGCGTCCTTCGCACAACGGAGGAAGTCAGTGAGTAGAACTTTCAGAAATCAAACCCAAAAGAACATCCGGAGTGAGCCGACGGCCGAGACTGCAGGTGAGTTCATTTGGTGATGTCATTGAGCGCGTCTTCGTAGGCGCTAATGAGTTCCTCTGTCCAGTTGCGGTTTCCCTTCTCCAGTTTGCAAAGTTTCCAGGGCGTGACGCCCATAAGGGAGGCCACGTCCTTGGCCTGCTTGCCCATCTTCATTCGGCGCGTGCTTAAAACTGCGCCGATGGCTTGGTGGTCGATGTCGCTTCCGGTGCCGCCGCACCGCGGGCACGTGCGAGGGGGTGTCAGTGTTTTTTGAGCTGTGGGCATTTATTATTGGGGCTTGAGCAACCCTGAAATTTTGCGGAGCGGATCCAGGACCCCCGTCAGTAACGGCGTGCGCGAGGCGGCCATCTGCAAGATCTGGGCTTCCTGCTCCGCCGGATAATGCACCACGCCCATGCCGGCGTAGTGAACGGGCTTGTCCAGGCCGCCCATGAGCTGATAGACGCGGGCCCCGCGGTAGTCCGACACGATGCGCTTCTTGCGCACAGAGAAGGTCGCCAGCAGCTCGTCGTCGGCCTCCGTCATCGGGATAACCTCCCAGCCGGCGCGGGCCATATCGTCAGGGGTTCCACGGTTAGCCTTGGCGCCGGGCTTTAACTCCACCGCGAACATTGAATCGGCGTAGGCATATTGCACCTCCATGCTCACCGAGTAGTTGTGCCGGCCCGTCTGGTGCTTGCCCACCACACGATCCATGCTGCGGGCCAGCTTGGCGAATGAGGCAACCCCGGTAATAGCCGGAGCGCTTTGCTTGTCGGCCGAAACCGTCCACCGTCCGCCGGGTGTCCGCGGGAACTCCACGGCCACGACCGACCCAAGCACTTTGTCGTGGGCGATCTTGTCCTTGTCGTAGGCCACCATCTGGTGTTCGAAGTTGACCGGCTGATGGAGCAGGCTGTTATACGAGATGGCCACGACGTTCGGATGAAGCCCCTGCCCGTAGGCGGTGACGACCGGGAAGGCGTGGCTGAAACAGAATTTGAAGTAGCCCTTCGTCTCGTCAGGCGTAAAGGTCTGGCCCCCCAGCTCCACGGCCTGACCGCTGAACAGAGCCGATTCCCGCGCTCCACCGTCGAGCAAAACCTCCAGAAGTTTTCGGGTCAATCGGTCCATGTTACTTGAGTGTTTCCTTGATGGCTTCGAGTTGTCCGCGGACCGACCCGTGCCGATGGGCGAACCAGTAAAGGCCAACGCCACTGATGGCGACGGCGAAAATCAAGACCTCATGTCCGACGATCAGGGGCGGCAACACGGTAAGGGCCAGGCCGGCGGCCGCGCAGGCGGCGCTTGTCGTCGTGCTTCCCACAACCAGCCTGAGCGGCGGGTAGAACGCGGAGGCTACTCCAAACAGAAAGACAACAACACCGATCCACTGGATCCACCGCATAGACGCCAGCTTGGCGCCGATCTCGCGGGAGACATCTTTCTGGGATGCGCCGATGGTGGTTTCGGTCCGATCGGTTGTGGCTTGCCGCGACGGCTCGCTCAAGATGGCAACGCCGTTGGTGGTCCCGTCGGGGCTGAGCAGGAAAATCTTGGTGCCGGCCGGCAGAACGCTTTCGGTTGTCACCTCGGTTTTGGTGCTGGTGGCGTCTTTAGGGTTTTGGCTCTGGATCGTCTCGGTGATGTTGGGCCCGCGCACAACGCGGCTGCGCCCGCCCTTCAGCGGGGCCAGCACACACCCAGACAGGGCAAGGCAGACGATGGCGGCGATGATAGCGGTTCTCATGTTACTTCTTGGCTTTGGCCTTCCGGCTGTTGCGACTCATCTTCTTCTCCATGCTGCCCAGGCGATCTTGCACGTCGCTCAGGTTGTTGCGCAGCCCGGCGCGATCGTTCTCGCAGACCTCAAGCCGCTGCTCGACGACCTGCAGAACGCTAGCCATCTTCTCCAGCCGGTGTTCCACGGCTTCAACAATTTTCTGCCACTGCCCGCCCACAGCTTCGAAGTCTTTGCGCGACTCTTCCCTTGCGGTGGCCAGGAGAGCTTGTGATTTGGCGTTGCTGCCAGAAATCAGTTCCCAGATCCATTTCAGTGCGATTACGATCCAATTCATACGGAGGTATTCTTGTCCTTTGTCCCGGCGGGCTTGCCGCCCTGGTCTTCTTGATCGCCGTGGGCCGCATCAAACGCCGGCCGGAATTTTTGCGGATTGCTTTCAACCTCGGCGGCCTCGGCCTCCTTGCGCAGCTCTTCGGCCGCGTTGTCCAGCCCGAACTCTTCCCGGTAGGTGGCCTGGGAGATCGCGCCGGCCGTGACGCCAAACTTGAGCAGCTCGCTTTCGATCCTCGAATCAACGAAGATCATGTTGGACCAGCCGATCTCGACCGGAGCCGGCGGCTCGAAGGCCTGGTCGATTACCGACTGCAGGAAACCTTTCAGCGCAGCACGCTCCGCGGAAATTTCAGCCTTGAGCAGCTTCATCAGGCCGGCCATCGGGGTTTGGCCCTGGGCAACGATAAGTTGGGCCGTGGGCCCGCCCCAGAGGGTCAGGCGCCGCTCGACCGATGCCCACTTCTCGGCCTTGTAGAATTCGATTGGCTCATGGGGAAAGCTGACTTCGTGATCGAAGTTGCCAACCCAGTCGCCCATCGACCCGCGCTTGTTGTCCCAAACCTTGTGGATTTGGTCGGCGCGCTTCTTGTTGACGAAGTGCGTGGGCGAGCCTTCCATTTTGCCGCCCTCGATGGGGTGGCCGACCTTGTGGTGGCGCCATTTAAGCCGGCCGTTGAACGCGTAGGAACTCTCGCCAATCTCCAAAGACTCGGCTGTTGAGCAGACGCGGAAGATGGGCTGCAGGCTTGGCCAGGCCAGGCCGAAGCCGGTGCGCTCGTCCTTGAGCACCTTGAAGAACTCGCCGTTCTCTTCGCCGATCGCAATTTCGGCCTTCTTGAACCGCTCTTGCTGCTTGGTGTCCAGCTCCTTGATGTCGGCTGCGCCAAGCCCGTGCGTGTAGAAGAGCGTCTCCACTCCCAGGACATCCTTGTAGCGGCAGCGCTCCGGGGAGAGCACAACCGGCACCTCGATGCCGTCGCTCCAGAAGGCCAGCACATTGCGCTGAACGATCCACTCGCTCACCACCTCGGAAATAAACTTCTCCACCCGCTCCCGGCGCTTGACGACCGCCTTGTTGGGGAAACCGGTTGTCCGGTCGCCTTCAAAATCCACCTGGGGCATTTCCTCGTCGAGCCAATCGTTGATCCGGTCGATCTCGCGCTGACCTGGCTTTTTCTTCTTTACCTTGGCCGGGCCGAGACGCAGGCCGTAGTTCACGATACTGGACTTGAGGGCGAAGTATGGCTTGAGCCAGTAATGAGTGCGCGCCAGCAGCCGCGATTTGATGAAGGCGTCGTTCTTGCCGGTGTCCGTGGCCGTAGTCCCGCCGGGGACTTCCGTACGGGCGTAGTCCGAATAGTGCTCTGCAACGGCTTCATCGCCGGCCTTGTTAATGGACAAAGCTCGCGTGGACAATGGGACTTGACTGCGGCGTTTCTTGGGCATGCTCCTCTGATGTCATTACGACCAGCAATACTAATGCCCGACAAGTGCCGCCGTGTCAAACTCCCTACCATCCTAATGCGGCGTCCTCATCCGACAGAGTCACCGTATTCCCAGAGGAATGGAGCCAAACCAAAAAACGCGTGACAGCGTGAAGAGACGCATAGGCGAAGTCGTTCTTGCCCCGCTCGTCGAACTGGCGTGCGTTGTTGCGGGTCCACGTCGGCCGGCCCTGGTCGTCGGTTAAAAGGGTGATGGTGTTGAGTTGTTTGCGGGCCTTGTCAAGCAGGCGGCAAGCCCAGCTGCGCTCCTGGCTCCAGCCGTCGCGGACTTCTTTGGGCCATTCATGGATCGGGCGCGGCCAGGCCAACAGCCGGCGATCGAGCATCTCTTTCATCTCGGTGTG
>DATLUX010000028.1:0-5164 GCA_035577805.1 Verrucomicrobiia bacterium | reverse complement strand
AAATTCTCGACTGCTGCCACCCGTAGGTGTCTGGACCGTGTCTCAGTTCCAGTGTGGCTGGTCGTCCTCTCAGACCAGCTACCCGTCTTAGCCTTGGTGAGCCGTTACCTCACCAACTAGCTGATAGGCCGCGGGCTTATCAAGAAGTGCCAGGCCTTACGGTCCCCAGCTTTAAATCCCAGAGGATGCCCCCCGGGAGTCACATCCGGTATTAGCTCCGATTTCTCGGGGTTATTCCGGGCTTCATGGCAAATTGCCCACGTGTTACGCACCCTTGCGCCACTCCAACCATGGAATATTGCTACCCCATGATTAGCGTTCGACTTGCATGTCTTATCCACGCCGCCAGCGTTCGTTCTGAGCCAGAATCAAACTCTCCGTAGAAAACGTTAGTTTGAATCTTGTCCGGTGGTTAAACCGGACGATTTTAACAATTTTAAAACTCTCCATGTTCAGCGAACTAACTCGCTGCCCATGAAGGGGCTCTCACTTATCGCACAATTCAATTTTCAAGGAACAGTGAGCGTTTCCGCTCAAAAATCACAGCTTAGCTCAGCTCAGCTCGCCGCGGGTCACCCCAGCCGGCGCCCCTTCCAGGGGAAAAAAAGCCTCAGTGCCGGTCTCTTCTCAGCGACTCGGCATCTGAGTCACTCATTTATTACGACCTGCAGTGTTGCTGCCTGTCGCCTAGACTGTCAACGATCTTTTAAACGATCTTTTTTCGCTTTCAGTCTCTTCGGCCCGACCGCACCTTCTCGGCTTTGCCGCGGCCCGCGTCGGTTCCGAAGACGGGCGCAGAAACTATCAGGGCTCCCGATTGAGGCAAGAGTTTTTTTAAGTTTTTTCAAACTTTGTTTCAACTGCCCCAGACTGTCGGCGTTAGGCCCCAAAAACGGGCACTCCAAAACCACGATCCCCCGCAACAATTCCCTCAACAACAACGCGTTCGTCCGAACCGAATAATCTGCGTCCAGATCCTTTTCCTGCGGGACTTTGCATCGGGGGGCCTGCTCCATGAGCACCACGACGATCCGTTCCACTCCGCGAACCCGCAATGCCTCGACCGTCAGGCAAGTGTGATTGATGACCCCAAGCCGATTGGGCGCCACCACCACCACGTCGCAGTCCAATTCAGCAATCAAATCGGCCACCGCAAATTCCAATCCGGGCCCTGATGTCCCCAAAGGCGCCAGCACGCCTCCGACTCCTTCCACGATCAATCGCTCACCTTTCCGCGCCATCATCATGATCGCGCGCTTTGCTTCGTGCAGGCTGATGGAGCGTCCGCTGGCGCGGGCCGCGGCCAGCGGCGCCAACGGTTGCGGAAAATAAAATGGTGCCACCTGATGCCGGTCGGGCCTGGGGCCTTGCACTTGTTGAATCAGTTCGACGTCTCCCCAGCCGCCCGAGCAAAACGGTTTCATGGCCAGGGCGCGCACGCCCCCTCGACGCAGCGCCAGCAGCAACGCAGCGGCGAGCAACGTTTTGCCCACGCCCGTGTCGGTGCCAGTGATGAAGATGATTTTGCTCAACCGCGATTCGGCTTCCGTGGTTGCGAACGCTCGGCGCAACGGGGCATGCCCTTACTTCCAGTAGAGATTGAGCGTCTGCACATCCTTCGGACTGCGCCGCAGCAACACGGCGACATATTCGCGGGTGGAGCTGCTGATGGAAGCTTTCACGTGCACTTCGAAGACCACGCTCTGCACTCCGAAGAACCTGCCGATCTGAGCAATCGCGGCGGGATTCACAAATCCAGGCACGCGCCCGGCCAGCTCCTGCGGGCTGCGGAAGGGCATATCGTCGTCTGTTCCATCCTGGCCGTCAGGGCCCGCCCGCGCCTGAATGATCGCTTGCGCGATATTTTCGTCGATGTCCGGCATCAATTGCAAAACCGTAGCCGACGCGGTGTTCAAGTTGATCGGTCCGGCCGACAGCGCGGTGAACAAGTCGACCAATCCAACGGCGTAAGAAGGTTCTTCGGACCGGCCGCGCTGGCCGCCTTGCGGCCGGTTAAAGATCTGCGGCAGTTCCCCGCCGGCGGAGCCGTAGTACATCGCCGGCGTGATGCCTCGGATGAGCAACAGCTCCGACAGATCGTCGATCGGACCGTTCTTGCAAAAGTAAGGCGGGTCTTGTTGCTCGTAAGTTTCCGTTTCGGTGCCCCCCATGTGCGGATTGTCATCGAGATCGCGCCAGTCCTGGATGGACCCCACGATGGTGCCGAAGCTGCCGGCATCCACGCCGATGAGCGTGAGCGCCTGGCGCAACACCGTCTCGTCGGAGGCCGCCACATTGATATTGAACTTGCGATCCAGGTCCTTGATCTCGATGGAGAGGGTGCCTTTGCCGAGCGGATAATTCTTCAAATCGATCCCGGCCACCGCGCTGTTGGTTTCGCCCGGGCCGCCGGCCCACTTGGCTTTAAGCGAATCCACGCGGCCCATCGGGCCTTGAGCTTCCTGGCCGAGCACCCATTTGGCCACCTCAACTCCGGAACGTCCCATCCAATCCAGTTCCGAGCTGAAGGCAGCATGGCGCGCAAGCGTTACCTCGACATTCATCGAGTAGGCAAAACGCCCGGCGAGAATGGCCAGCACCACGATCACCACCAGCACGATGATCAGCGCGATGCCGGAGCGTTTCTTGGCTTTTGAACACTGGATGATCATTGCAGACCTCGACGACCCGGTGGTGGGAAGCCCGACGGATTCCCAGGTATGCCCGGCGTCCCGGGCGTCCCGGGCGCTCCCGGGCCCAGATTGGTCGCTCCCGGATTGCCGAACATGCGCCCGGCCTGCAAATCAGGCCCGACGCCCACGGAAGGCAACGCCACCAGGCTGTAAACCAGCTCGGAAGGTTTACCGGCATTACTGGCTGACTTGCCCAGGCCCAGGGCGATCTGGACCAGTTTCGGCAGCGTGTTGGTGGACTTCCATTCATCGAGCCATTCGTTCTTGATTGGATCAAAAAAGGCCAACTGAAAGAACGTGACGTCCCGGGCCAGCGTGATCGTATAAGCCTGATGCTGCGAATTGGTGGCCAGCAGAATCGGATGTTGGGACATGATCAGATCCGAAGTGCCGTCCTTTCCCGGTTCCGTATAAAAACTCACTCGCCGCACCACTTGCGACCCATAACGTCCTACTCCCGGGAAAGACGCCGGCAACCGGGCCGCGATGCTGACGGCTGCCATATCCCCGCTGGTGTCGGCGTAAAACAAATAGTACTTCATGTTAGCCATGAAATATTCGGCGCTGGTGAAAGCGTCTTCGAGCGCGCGCAAGGCCACGCGGGAACGTTGCACTTCCGCGGCGGCTTTCATTCCGGCCTGCGTCCCACGCAGGATGCCGACCCAGATGGCGTAGATGGCGGTCAGGACCAGCGCAAAGATCCCGAGGGCCAGCATCAACTCGAGGATCGTAAACCCCAGACCACGCGAGCCGGCCTGCCCGCCGTAGCCCGCAGGGCGAGGGCGAAGGAGGGACGATCGCGTGTTTCCGCTTTCCGCTTTGCGCTTTCGGCTTTCTCCCCGAGGTTTATGGAGAGTGGGTTTCATTGGACCGGACGGGAGGCGCTGCCTGGTTTGGAGGCTGGGCGCCAGAAGAGGCCAACGGTGGTGACCGGGTTTTGGGAATGCTTCCGCTCGTTATACGTCATCACTTCGACTTGAAACAGCCCGTTGCTGCCCACCTCCGTGATAAACGCCTCCCAGCGATGGCCCGGATACATGCCTGGCGCAATGTCCTCGTAATTGCCGGACATCGAGCCTTCTTCGAACGCGTTGGTGAGAGACAACGCCGCCAGGATAATGCCCGGATCAGGCTCGCGTGCTTGTAGTGCCTTGGCTGAGATCAGGCCGCGCGTCACCAACTCCAGAAGCGCAAACGCCACCATGAAAAAGATGGCACAAGCCACGATGACTTCGAGCAACGTGAAGGCACGACGCAAACCGGATCTGGACCGTTTCTTTTCCTCACTCCAACGCCGCTGATTCAGGTCGCGGTCGTTGACCCCGTGGCCGCTTAATAATACTGCGTGGCTGGTTTTCATCGCACTTTGAACTTGCTGGGGTCCGTTTCCAACTCGGGCAAACCCGTCACCACTTCCAGCCAGATGTTGCGGCGCTCATTGGTTTCAGCGCGATACAACACCACGCTCATCTCATCGCTGGTGCCATCCCGACGAAACTGAACCCGAGCCACTTCGTCGTCCGTCCAGTCTTCGCCATTGACGCCAAGGCCTTCAACGATGACGCCATCCGGCAGGCGCGCAGAAAAATTGCCGCCGCCGGCCTTGGGCGTGGCGGTGGGAGTCGAGGGCCGGTTATCGGCGATACGCCATTCGTCACCATGCAGATCGACGCTCCCCAAACGCTGAGGTTGGTCAGACTCGGCGGGAGCCGAGGAAATTCCGACTTCGAACACACCGTCGTGAGGGTGGATCCTCAGCTCCTGAGTGGTTTGTCGGAGAATAGCCCAGTCGCGGGCTGTCCGGCAGGCTTCCTGCACCTCGCGGACAGCGCCGTTCATCCCTTTCCGGCGTTCGAACGAATTATGCATAAACGGCACGCAGATCGTCATGATGATGCCCATGATGGCGACAACGACCAGAAGCTCGATGAGAGTAAACCCGCCGCCATATGACATTTCCGCTTTCCGCTTTCCGCTTTCCGCTTTTCCCCTTCCGCTTTTCCCCTGCCGCTTTTCCCCTGCCGCTTTTCGCGCGGTTTTCATCGGCTCAAGCTTCCGGTGATGGCGAACATGGCGGAGAGGATGCTCAGGAGCAAGCCGCCCACGCCGATGGCCATCAGGATGATCATCGCCGGCTCGATGAGGTTGGTCAGCACCCGCAATTGGATGCCCAACTCGTTTTCGTAGGTTTCCGCGATATTTTGCAATGCGCCAGGGACATCGCCGGTTTCTTCGCCGATCTTAAGCAGGTCGAGCATCAATTGTGGAAACAACCTCGACTGCGCCAGCGGCTGGGCGATCGTCTTGCCGTCGGTCACCTGCTCGCGAGTGCGTGCGATGGCCTCTTTCACGATCACGTTGGGGACGATCTCCTCGGTAATCTTGAGCGCCGTGAGCACCGGCACGCCATTCACGAGCAAGGTGGACAGCGTGCGGGCGAATTGGCCAAAGAGATTCAAACGCACCACCTT
>DATLUX010000027.1:0-2337 GCA_035577805.1 Verrucomicrobiia bacterium | reverse complement strand
TCACTGAACTCAACGGCAAGGCCATCGTCCAGTGCCGCGAATTCGATCCTCGCCAGGACTACAGCCAACCTGAACCATCACTAACCACCGCGTGAGACATCGGCCGGGCATGCTAGGGAGAAGATACAAAGGCTGTAGCGGCGGTCTATGACCGCCGACCCCTGCACATGGAGAGGACGGACCTCCGAATTTCGGACGCACATTGGGACCATGAACCTACTCCCTCTCCCCTCAACGGGGAGAGGGCCAGGGTGAGGGGTGAGAAGGCCAAGAATTTCGAGTTCCCGAAGGTCAGGTTCATGGAGAGCAAACACCTGCACATGACGTGCACGCGCATTGGGGCCATGAACTTCCACGCAAAAAAAAGCCCTCACCCCCAGCCCCTCTCCCATCCGATGGGAGAGGGTGGCCGCAAGGCCGGGTGAGCGTCGGTTCATGGGCGCTTCCGTCGGAGCCTTGCCGGGTTCTACTTGGCGGGCGGGTTGTTGGCCGGCGGCCTTGATGCTGGTTTGCCCAGCACTTTTTCTGTTTCCGCCAAGCATTGGTCGAAACGCTCGCGGCCGTTCGTGGCAATGTCAGAATCCTTTTTTGACTGCCGCCATTGGCGAGCCTTCTCATAGTACTGCTCGGCCTTGCTCGGATCCCCCAGCCGCTGGTGACTCATGGCCAGGAACAGCGAGTCGATGACCTTTAATTCTTCGATATCGACCTTGAGATCGTTGTTGAGCGTTGTGATGGTTTCCTGGTATCGGCCCGCTCGATAGTAGGCTTGCCCGAGCATGCTGAATGCCGTCTGGCTATGGTTTAACGCCGCCATCTTCAAAGCGGCCTCCAAGGCCCGTTCGTGCGAATGGACTGGGTTGCGATCCAGATAAAGGAACACCAGCCTGAAGTAGCCTTCCTCGAAATACGGGTTCAACTCAATGGCCCGCTTGAGATCCGCCTCCGCCTCGATCGCTTCCCGACGCCGGAGATGGACCTCGCTCCGGAGCTCGTACGCTTCGTAGTCGTCCGGGTTGTCGGCGATGACCTGGTTGTACCCTTCGAGCGCTTCGTTCAACTCGTTGTTCCTGGCGTGCCCGGCCGCACTCCTCTTGAGTTTGAAGTACTCTTGTCGGCGCACCGTGTCGGCCCAATACTGCTGCCAGGCGCTCACTTGCTGCACGGTCGCGTCCGCCTCGCTGCGGGCGGTCGCCGGCAACTCATGCCAAAGACGGGCCATGGCGTCGGCCGTCACGAAGGTCAACCCGCCCGTGTCATCGACTTGCCGGCCGGCCAACAGCTGGGCGCAGCGCAGATGTTCCTTCACCGATCGGGTGTCCTCCGGCAACGTCCACACGAGCGACCATGGTTCCATGGTTGTTGTGAGAAAGCCGCGGCTGTCGAGCCCAACAAAAACACCGGTGAGCTTGGGGTGATGCTTGAGGGGCGGGCTGACCGGTTCGCCGGTGGCCGCGTCCCACACCCGCGCGGTCCGGTCTGCGCTAGCGGTCACCACCAACCGTCCATCCGCCGCAAAGGCAGCCGCGCGCACCTCCTCCTCGTGCTCCAGGGGCGGAGTCAGCGGCTGGCCCGTCCGCACGTCCCAGACGCGGGCGGTATGATCGGCGCTGGCGGTAACAACGCGTTGGCCGTCGGGGCTAAACACAGCGGAGGAGATGAGATCCGCATGCTGCAGAGGCCTCCCACTCGTCGGCCGGCCGGTGAGCACATCCCACACTTGCACCTGCCGCGTCTCCACGTTCGCGGGAACCAAGTGTCCGTGCGTGACGGTGGTGCCCAAGCCAAGTCCATTCACGGAGGTCACCACCTGCCGTCGGTCCGGGCTGAACTCCACTCGTGAGGCCCGCACTGGAAGTCGAACGAGAGACGCGACGGGCCGGCCCGTGTGCGCGTTCCAGCGACCGACCCACACCGCTTCTCCTCGAATGTCATCGTGAATTGAGACAGCGAATTGATTGATCAACGCATAAATGTGCGCGTTCACCGTCGCCGTCACGATTTCCTGACCGTCGGGAGTGAATTTCGCAAGACGCACCGGCTGGGGATGGGGCAGCCGACAGATCGCCCGGCCCGAAGCAATATCCCAAACGCAGGCCGAGCCGTCGCTGCTGGCGCTGGCCAATCGCGTGCCGTCCGGGCTGAATTCAACATGGTTAACGGCACCGGTATGGAACAGGAGCGGTGAGACGGGCGCGCCCGTGGCCAGGTCCCAAACCTGGGCCCAACCTTCGGCGGTACCCGCCGCGAGCCAACGCCCATTCGGGCTGAAGGTCGCGTGGCGGACGGTGCCGGTGCTGGTCAGGATTGGAGCCAGGTGGACGCCGGCCGGCCCGT
>DATLUX010000026.1:0-9560 GCA_035577805.1 Verrucomicrobiia bacterium | reverse complement strand
GGAGATTACCCCGCCAACTTCAATAATATCAGCGACCTCATCCGGAAATTCTGGGAGCTTAAGGTGGTCAAACCCGTCAGAACCGCCCCCTCCCGCCTTCCGGTCCTGGAACTGGTGTCGCCCGATAAAGGCCCGGGCACCCTGGTGGAATTCAAGGATAAAGCCGGCAAGCCCATCACCTCCGTCCTGCTCGGCGCCAAAAGCATGAAAGAGGCGGCTGCCGATTCCCCCTTTGGCGGCGGCGGCTACCCCGACGGCCGTTACGTCATGGTCGGGTCCGATGCCCAAACCGTCGCTCTGGTCACCGAACCCTTCAGCAATGTTGAACCCAAGCCGGAAGAGTGGCTCAACAAGGATTGGTTCAAAGCCGAAAAACTCAAAGCCGTGACCGTGACCGCGCTGCAGGCCACCAACAATTGGAAAATCTCCCGCGAAACCGAGACCGGCGAATGGAAACTGGCCGACGCCAAAAAGGATGAACAGCTCGACTCCAGCAAGAGTTCAGGGGCCGGCAGCGTGTTTTCCTACCCGTCCTTCACTGACCTGGCCACCAATTCCAGCCCGGACGTGACCGGCCTGGATAAACCGGTCATCGCCAAGGTGGAAACCTTCGACGGTTTCACCTACACCGCCAAGATCGGCGGCAAAAGCGGCGAGGAAAATTATTACTTCCAGCTCAGTGTGGCCGGCGATCTTCCCAAGGAACGCACGCCCGGCAAGGACGAGAAGCCCGAAGACAAGGAACGCCTCGACAAAGAGTTCAAGGAAAAGACCCAGAAGCTCGATGAAAAACTGAAAACCGAAAAGGCCTTCGAGAAATGGACCTATGTCGTGTCCAAATGGACCGTCGATCCCGTCCTCAAGGAACGCAAAGATCTCCTCCTCGAGAAAAAAGAGGAACCCAAGAAAGAAGAAGCCGCCAAGGTCGAAGCGCCCAAGCTCGTCCCGCCGAAAGTCGAACCACCGAAGGTGGAGCCGCCGAAGGTGGAGCCGCCGAAGGTGGAGCCCAAGAAGGACGCCCCCAAGAAGGACGAAGGCACCAGCACCGACGGCACAGCCGAGCCCAAACCGGCTAAGTAATCGTCGGTTCGCTTTCCGCTTTCCGCTTTTCCGGATTCCCCTTGACCATGGCCTGCGGTCCTGGGCATCTTGCGATTTTCCTTCATGCGGCATGCTATTTTAGCCGTTTTGCTGGTCGCGATCGTCGGCATCTGGCCGGCTGTCCTGTCTGGACGCGCTGCCGACTCGACTAACGTCGATAAATCCAAATACACCCTCTTCAATCCAACTCCTCGGGAAGTGATGCGGGAGTTTACCACCGATCGTCCGGACAAGACGGAAAGCCCCTACACGGTGGATGCCGGCCATTTCCAGGTCGAACTAGATCTCATCACTTACGCGCATGACCATGAGACTTCCAGCGCCCAGGACGTTCGAGTTAACGCCTGGTCGGTGGTGCCCGTGAACTTTAAGGTCGGCCTGTTGAACTGGATGGATCTGCAAACTGTGATCGAGAGCTACAACCATTCAACCATCGAGGACAGCACGACAGGGCAGACGGTGCGCCAGTCCGGTTTCGGCGACGTCACGAGTCGGATTAAGGCGAACCTGTGGGGCAATGATGGGGGTCCGACGGCGCTGGCCGTGCTGCCGTTTGTGAAATTCCCGACCAGCCAGGAGCACTTGGGCAATAACAGCGTGGAAGGGGGCGTCATTTTTCCCTTGGCGGTCGAGCTGCCCGCCGGATTCGACTTGGGCTTCATGACCGAGTTCGACTACAGCCGGGATGTAGTGGGTTCCGGTTATCACATGGAATTTGTCAACAGCGTCACCATCAGCCACGACCTGGTGGGCAAACTGGCCGGCTACCTTGAGTTCTTTAGCGCGGTCCGCGCGGAGACTGATTTAGATTGGGTGGGGACGGTCGATCTGGGGCTCACCTACGGCTTGACCGAAAACATCCAGTTGGATGCCGGCGTGAACATCGGGGTGACCAGCGTGGCCGCCGATGTCAACCCGTTCCTGGGCATTTCCTTTCGGTTTTAAGCCGGCCGGTTTTGATCGGATGAAGGCGTCGGGAATGAGTGCTTGCCAGTGTTTTTGTGGAGCCCCGACAGTTGATCTTAAGTCTTAGAGCATAACACGACGCATGAATGCAGTTCGCCTGGGCATCATTGGCATGGGAAACATGGGCCGTTTCCACGCGGACTACTTGCTCGCCAACAAGGTTTCCCGGGCCCGCCTCACGGCCATCTGCAGCACCTCACCGGCGAAGTTGGCCGGCTATCAGGGGCTCCACCTCTTCGATAGTGCGGAAAAGTTGATCAATTCGGGGCAAGTCGACGCGGTGGTCATCGCCACTCCCCATCCCCAGCATCCCAGCCAGGCCATCGCCGCTTTCGAACGGGGTCTGCATGTGATGGTCGAAAAACCCATCTCCTCCCACAAAGCCGAGGGGGAACGGCTCATCGCCGCCGCGCAGCGGCATCCCCGGCAAATCTTCGCGGCCATGTTCCAGCTGCGCACCGAACCGCGTTACGCGAAGATCCGCAAGTTGATCCAGGACGGCGAGCTCGGACGCATCACCCGGATCAGCTGGATTATCACCGACTGGTACCGCACGGAAGCCTACTACGCGAGCGGCGGCTGGCGCGCTACCTGGAAAGGCGAAGGCGGGGGCGTCCTATTGAATCAATGCCTTCATCAACTCGATACCCTCCAATGGCTGGTGGGTAAACCCGCGCGCGTCCGCGGCTTTTGCCAGATCGGCCGTTACCATGACATCGAAGTCGAAGACAACGTCACGGTTTACCTCGAATGGCCCAACGACGCCACCGGCGTTTTCATCTCTTCGACCGGCGAGGCCCCGGGCACGAACCGCTTCGAAATCTGCGGCACGCGCGGAAAGGTGGTGCTGGAACACAACCGGCTTGGTTTTACGCGCAACGACGCGGACATGATCGAGTTCAGCAAGCAGGCCAAATCAGGGTTCACCAAACCGGACGTGTGGAATGTGGACATCCCGATCGAAAACGCGCCCGCGCCGCATGCCACACTCATGCAAAACTTCGTCGATGCCATCCTGGATAGCGTGCCGTTGCTGGTGCCGGGAGCCGAAGGTCTCCACTCCGTTGAACTCGCCAATGCCATGCTTTACTCCTCCCTGATCGGGCGGACAGTCGAATTGCCCCTCGACGGCGCGGCCTTCGCCGCCGAGTTGGAGCGTCTGATCTCCACCTCCAAAATTCAGAAAAAAGTCGTGGCCGTGTCTGCGGAAGATTTCACAAAGTCCTTCAACCGCTAAGGGCCCTGCAGGTAGGCGCAGATGGGCGCAGATGAGCGCAGATGGGAGGCTACGGGAGCTTACGGCAAGCGGGCAAACTCTTGTCGCAAACGGTCGTCGGCAACTCTTGTCGCAAACGGTCTCAAGCTGAAACCGTCTCTGCATTCTTGGGCACGTCGCGGAGCACCTGGGCCACGATCAGGTCGGTGGTAACTCCCTCGGCTTCGGCCTCGAAGTTCAAGATGAGTCGATGGCGCAGGGTGGCGGGAGCGGCGGTCTGCAGATCCTCGAAGCTCACGTTGAATCGACCTTGAGTGAGCGCGCGCACTTTGCCGGCCAGAACCAATCCTTGCGCGCCACGCGGGCTGCTGCCGAAGCGCAGGTATTGGTTGGCAATCGGCACCGCGGTGTTGGTTTTAGGATGGGTGGCGAGCACCAGCCGAACGGCGTAATCCTTGACATGCGACGCCACCGGGACTTCCCGCACCAACTGCTGAAGCTCGACGAGACCCGCGCCGTCCAGCACCTTGCCGATCTGCGGCTTGGCGCCGCCGGTGGTGCGATTGAGCACCTCGGTCAGATCGGCGGCCGTGGGATATCCCACGAGCAACTTGAAGAAGAAACGGTCCAATTGCGCTTCCGGCAGCGGATAAGTGCCCTCCTGATCGATTGGGTTTTGAGTCGCCAGGACGAAGAACGGCTCGACCAACTTCCGAATCTCGCCGCCGGCCGTGACGCTTTTCTCCTGCATCGCCTCCAGCATGGCGGACTGCGTTTTGGGCGTGGCCCGGTTGACTTCGTCCGCCAGAATAATGTGGGCGAAGATGGGGCCGCGCTGAAATTGGAACTCACGCCGCCCGTCCGGCGTTTCCATGACGATGTTGGTGCCGAGGATATCGGCCGGCATCAGGTCAGGGGTGAATTGGATGCGGTTGAAGGAAAGGTCGAGCACATCGCTGAGCGTGCGCACCAGCAAGGTCTTGCCCAAGCCAGGGACTCCTTCCAACAAAACGTGGCCGCCCGCGAAGATGGCCGTGAGCGTGCCCTCGACGATGTCATCGTTGCCGACGATAACTTTGCCGATCTCGGCGCGGAGTGCGTCCCAGGTTTGGCGAAACGCTGCGATCTTGGCTTCGGTGCTCATGGGAGAATCAGGTCATAGTTATCGGTGAATGTGAACCCGTTTTTTTAAAAACGTGTCGGTTTAGCGTCGTCGCGGCGGTCTGCGACCGCCGTTCGTTCTACTCATGAACCTTTCCCTCCGTAGCAGCCGACGTCAGGAGGCTCACTCTACCCCAACGCGTTCGTCGGAAAAAAGATCAGAGCCCTTCGACAGGCTCAGGGTGTACCTCGTTACCTCGGCTGCTACGTCAGATTGGTGGGTTCATGGTCCCAATGCGTGTGCAAAAGCAGATGGAGGCTACCCATGAACCTGACCCTCACCCGGCCTGCGGCCACCCTCTCCCATCCGACCCTGGCTACGCCGGAGGCTTCGCCGAGGCGAGTGGGAGAGGGTGGCCGCAGGCCGGGTGAGGGGCAGGTTCATGGGTAGCTGGCATCTGCTTGTGCACGCGAATTGGGGCCTTGAACTTAAATCTAACGTAGCAGCCGAGGTCACGAGGTACACCCTGAGCCTGTCGAAGGGCTCTGATCTCTTTCCCGACGAACGCGCCACGATAGAGTGAGCCTCCTTACGTCGGCTGCTACGAGACAGGAAGGTTCATGGGTAGCCTCCGTCTGCTTATGCACACGCATTGGGGCCATGAACCTACACGCAAGAGAACCCTCACGTGATTAGGGCGTGGAAACGAGTCGGAAGAAGACCGTCGGTTTCGTCACATCAATCGGCACGGTGATCGGACTGGTGTTGCCGCCTGGATAATCCGCCCAGTTGTTGCTGAGGCCCACGTTGAGGCTGTTGGTCTGCGACTGGAGCTTCAGGTCGCCAGTCCAGGAGAATTGCAGGCTGTTGCCGGTTTGAGTGAAGTTCAGCGTCGGCCCGCCGACGAGCGCACTGACGGTGATGCTGCCGTCGGCGTTCAGATTGTTGCTCCAGGTCGCGCCCGCGCCGGTGATGGTGAGCGTTTCTCCGTTCAGCACCGGTTTGCTGAACAGAGTGAACTTGTCTCCCACGGCCAAGGCGGGCCCGAGGTTCGCTACCGTGAGAGTTCCCAGGCCGGTATTGGCCAGCGCGCCGCCGACCACCACAAAGTCGTTGGGCGGCGACAGGGATTTGTTCACGTCGATGGAGAGATTGCCGCCGATGTTCAGGTCGCCATTGATCGTGAGTGTTCCGACGGCAGGGCCTGGGGCGAGGGTAGTGTCCGCGTCGAGCGTGACCGGTCCGAAGAACGTGCCGGTGCCGCCGAGGGTGCCGCCGTAAACGATGGTGATAGCGGCCGAGTTGTTGTTGTGCACGATCAGCGTGCCGTTGCTGACGGTGGTCGTGCCTGTATACGTGTTCGCGCCGGCCAGCGTCAGCGTGCCGGGGCCTTGTTGCACGACTGAACCCACTCCGCTGATGACGCCGCTGACCGTCAGCTCGTCGGACCGATTGAAGACGAGCAGGGTGTTATCAGCAATATCCCCGCTGCCGAGGGAACCGCCCAGGCCGCCCGCACCGACTTGCAACAGGCCGCCGTTGATGGTGGTGCCGGCGGTATAGGTGTTGGCGCCGGTGAGCGTGACGGTGCCGGCGCCGTTATGCAGGACGGCGCCCGATCCGCTGATGGCGCCGCCGAAGGTCAGGTCGTCAGGACGGTTGAAGGTGAGCGTGCGCGGGGTGTCGGCGACCGCGCTGTTGGTCATCAAAACGTTGCCGACGATCGAACCGGTGCCGGGGGTGAAGCCATCGCCCAGAATCACCGCTCCACCGCGAATGATCGTGCCGCCGGAATAGGTGTTGTTGCCGGTCAGCGTCACGTCGCCGGCGTTTGGGTTGTTGACGTCTTTCACCATTAAACCCGTTCCGCTGATGGTGCCGCTGATAATAAAAGCGCCGTTGTCTTGCCGGACAAAAATGAGCGTGCCGTTGTTGGCGATGTCACCCACGATGGAACCCTGGTTGCCTTCGGCAACTTGCAACTGGGCCCCGGGGTCAATGATCGTGCCGCCCGTGTAGGTGTTCGCACTGATGAGCTTGAGCAGACCGGAACCTCGTTTCACCAAGGACCCTGTTCCGCTGATGGTGCTGCCCGCGCCTAACGCGAAAGGCCCCGTGCTGTTGAAGATGAGCGTGCCGTTGTTGACGATCGCGCTGTTGCCGTTGAGCTGGCCAGTGGCACCGCCCGTGCCAATTTGCAGCGTTCCCGCGTTGATGGTCGTGCCGCCCGAGTAAGTGTTGTTGCCAGGAAGGACGACCGTGCCGGTGCCGTCCAGAGTGAGGGAGCCGCTGCCGCTGATGACGCCGTTGGTCACCGTACCGCTGCGGTTGAAGATGAGAGCCCCGTTGTCAGTGATGTTCCCACCGCCGAGGGACCCGCTGGGGCCGCCCGTACCAACTTGCAGCGTCCCGCCCGCAATCGTGGTCGCGCCCGAATAGGTGTTGTTTGCGGTTAAAATCCATTTGCCGTCGCCGCTCTTGGTCAGCGAAGTCGCGCCGCCGTTGTTACCGAGCGCGGCCGCCACGGTGTTGTCGGCGCCGCTCGTGCCGGTCAAGGTCAGCACGCGCGCGCCGGGGCCGCTTAAGCCGGCCGCGCCGGGGTTATTCAAGTCCAACGCGCCGGAGCCGGAGGCGTCAATCGTGCCGCCACCGGTGCCGAGGGTAAACAAGCGATCGCTGCTGGCCCCGCCGCCGGTGTATTGCAACGTGCCGCCATTGAGCACCAGATTTCCCGCGCTGCTGCTCGAGGCCCCGATGTCGCTGGCCGAACCGCCCGAGGCCAGCGCGCCGACACTCAACAGGCCACCGCTGAGGGTGGTGCCGCCGGTGTGGGCGTTGGCCCCGCCCGCGAGCGTGAGCGAGCCGCTGCCGCTCTTGATCAGGCGGGCGCTTCCGCTGATGTTTTTGCCGGAACTCGTCGTGACGCTGTAAGCCTTGGTGTTGTTGTTCACCGTGACTGTGGCGGGCTGGACGACTTCGTTCACCGTGACGGAGATCGTTCCCGCAGCGGTGTCGTCAAACAATGTGGGGGCGAGATCGGAATAGGTGGTTGGGCTGCCGGCGTGCAGCCAGTTGTTCGGAGTGGTCGTGTCCCAATTGCCGTTATTCGCGCCGCTCCAGGTGAGCGCCACCGCGATAATGTTCAATTGGATCGTGTTGCCGTTGGTGGAAAGGGTACCGACCGCGCCGTTCACCGTTCCGATACTGACCGCCGGCGCCGGACCATTGATCCAACTGAACAGCGGATAACTCAGCCCTCCAGCGAACGTGCCACTATTGATGTTAATGGTGACGGTGCCCGCGGAGGAAAGTGCGCCCGCGGCCAGCGGCGCGGTGGTCTTGCTGATCACGTTCTCGAATTCCAGGACCGCGCCGCTGCTCGTTCCCAACGTCAGGGTGCCCGGTGTGACTGGCAGGCCCGTGTCCGTGACACCGAGTGTCGCGCCGTCGGCGACGGTGATGGCGCCAGCGCCCACCTTCAGGCCTTGCAGTAGCAGTTTGCCGGCGCTGACAGTGGTCGCTCCGTCGTAGGTGTTGTCGCCGGCCAGTGTGAGAGTGCCCGAACCCACTTTGGTGAGCGTACCGCCGATGCTGATCAATCCGGTCGCGAGCGCGGCGTTTTGTCCGGCGGTGTCAAACTTGTACAACTGGCCCGTTTCCGTGCTAAAACGGTCCGAGTAATCGAAGGCGTTGTTCACGCTCCATTGCAGGGTGCCGCCGAGGAATGAAATCGCGCCGCGGACTCCAAGCGGGCCGGAAACACCGGCGTTCTCGACGCTGCCGGCGATCAACGTGCCGTTGTTGTGAATCTCTGTGTTGCCGGTGTAGAGGTTCACGCCTGCCAGCGTGAGGGTGCCGTTGCTCACCTTGAGCAGGCCGCTGCCGGAAATGGCCCCGCCGAGAGTATGCGCTTGCGCCGCCGCATCGTATTGCAGCGTGGCGTCGTTGACGATGGGCTGGTTGGCGAGCAGGCCGGAACTCTTCAGAACCAATGTGCCACCGTTGATGTTGACCGAGCCGATCGCGCTGTTGCCGACCAGGCCCGCCGCCGTCCAAATCATCGCCCCGGGCCCCGTGACGGTGATCGTCTTGGGGCCGGCGTTGTTGTCGTCCCGAAGGTAATTGTTGACGGCCCAATCTCCCGGTCCGCCAAAGTCCATCGTATACCCATTGCCCCCGCCGGCTTGCCATCGCACGCTTGGATTGATGGTCACCGGGTTCGTGGAATTGTTCACCCAAGTGTGGACGGCCCCCGCTGGTCGCCCCACAAAATTCAGCCGATTGGCCGTTCCATCCCCCAAAGTGAGCGCCGCGGAGGCACTGTTGTTCATCACCGCAAAAAAGCCCACATTTTGAGAAGAAACGGGAGCGATAATAGTCACCGAATTAGTTTGATTCGGCGTGAGCACAAAATTGATTCCCGACGTGCCGAAACCGGTGCCGGGCAAGCTGGTGCTGCCGTAATTTATCACTAGATTGCTGGTGGTCACGCCGTCCCATTGGGCGGAGTCTTGCGTGGCACCGTTAGGGAGACCATTGGGATTCCAATTGTTGGCATCGGTGAGACTCGTTCGATCGCCTGCTCCGATCCAGGTGAACGTCGCCTGACCGAACACAGCCGTGGTGGCGAAGGTGCTGCACAAAACGATGAGGAATGTGGGCGTGGTAAGTCGGGTCTTCATAGAAGGAGCCCATGCGCTAAGGGTTGGAGTTGCCTGGTGACACTGATATGGAAACATTGACGCATACTTTTGCCAAGGAGAAAGCAGGCGACGCAGACGGGTCTGTCGCAGCGAGCCGTTCCGACCGCGCGCCTCCCATGCACGCTCTCTCAAGCGCACGAGCGCTGCGTTTACGCCGCTTCAGTGCTGCCGGCCATGAACGTGCTGGTCGGGCATAAAGTCCTAGCCGGGGCGGACGTTGAAGCGGCCTGAAAGGCCGCGCTCCTATCCGCCAGTTTCAATCACATGCGCGCATTCGAGCACTGCCCTCGATGCATCAACTGTAACGGCGGTCTGTGACCGCCGTTCGTTCTCTACCCATGAACCTTTCCTGTCTCGTAGCAGCCGACGTCAGGAGGCTCACTCTACCCCAACGCGTTCGTCGGAAAAAAGATCAGAGCCTCGTTACCTCGGCTGCTACGTCAGATTGGTGGGTTCATGGTCCCAATGCGTG
>DATLUX010000025.1:0-12047 GCA_035577805.1 Verrucomicrobiia bacterium | reverse complement strand
CGCCAATCTGCGGGGCGCCTATCATCTTGCCGCGGGGACATGTCATCGAGTAGCCTGCCTGCCGATATGGAAAATGATGTCCCGCCGCCCGAAGGTCAGTCCGGAGCACCAGCTGCCGGAGCGACTCCTTCGTCTTCGCCCAAGCCATCGGCGCCCGCGCCGGCTGCCCCTGCCCCAGCGCCTGCCGCAGGCGGTGGGCAAGACAGCGGTGTGGCAGGAGGCGCTTCTTCGTTTTCTTCGGCGGTTCCGCCAGTGATGCCATCCGGAACGCCCGTGCCGCCTCCTTTGCTTTCGGCGAACCGAGGCCATGCGCCGTCGCGGAATACGGGCGGACGCGGTTGGAAGATCGCCACGCTGGTGCTGGCGGTGGTGCTGGGCCTCAGTCTCTTGGCTAATCTGGGCAGCGTCTTGTTGGGAGTGCTCTTCAGCGGGCCAGCGCCGGGGGCGATGAGCGACAGTCGCCTGCAAGAGGTGACCTTGGAACATAACCGTTCGAACAACAAGATCGCGGTCATTCCGGTCGAGGGAATTATCACCAGCTCGGAGGGCGAAGGGGTGGGTTACAACCTGGTGCGCTTGATCGAAGACCAATTGAAGCTCGCGGCCAAGGACGACAGCGTCAAAGCGGTGCTGCTCAAGGTAAATTCGCCGGGCGGCGAAGTGCTGGCTTCGGACGACATCTACAACGCGATTGTGCGTTTCCAGGATGAGCACGACAAACCGGTCGTCGCGAGCATGGGCAGCCTGGCCGCCTCGGGTGGATATTATGTGTCGGCCCCTTGCCGGTGGATTGTCGCCAATGAACTCACCATCACCGGCAGCATCGGCGTCATTATGCACGGCTATAACTATCGCGGGCTGATGGACAAAGTCGGCCTGAAACCGATGGTCTACAAAAGCGGCCGTTTTAAAGACATGCTCAGCGGGGAAAAGCCCCTCGACAAGCTGAGCTCAAGCGAGCAGGCAGACTTGGAGGAGGAAGAGTCGATGGTCAAACAGATGATCACGGAGACCTACGACAAATTTAAGTCGGTGGTGGCTGGAGGCCGCAACCGGGCCAGCGAACGCAATCAAACCAACAAAGATGGCGCACTGGGCCGGCCCCTCAACAAACAGTGGGCACGTGTGGCCGATGGACGCATTCTCTCGGGCAAACAGGCCATGGATGAAGGTTTGGTGGATGAATTGGGCAACTGGCAGACAGCTGTGAAGCGGGCGCAACGGCTGGCCGGCATCGATAAAGCCGATTTGGTCACCTACCAGGTGCCATTCAATTTAGGGACGCTCCTGGGGTTGTTGGGCAAAACCGATGCCAAGACCGTGAAGATCGATTTGGGTTTCGACTTCCCTAAGCTCGGGGCGGGCCTTTTTTATCTGGCTCCCGCCTTTCTTCGTTAGGATGCGCGAGCGTGGCGCCCACGCCCGGGTCCAGTTGCGCTCCGTCTGATTGTGCATCACACACCGTTAGCGCCGCGACCAATCACCGTCGTGGAGCATCCATTGGTGCAAGAGGCTCTGAGCCGCTTGCGGGATGCCCGGACCGAGCCGATTGAATTCAGACGCAGCCTGGGCCAGGCGTCACTGCTGTTGGGTTACGAGGCCACGCGCGAGTTCGAGACGCGCGCGGCGCGAGTGCGGACTCCCCTGGCGGCGGCACGGAGCCTGCGGCTGCGCCGGCCGATTTTGTTGGTGCCGATCCTGCGGGCGGGCCTGGGGCTGCTGCCGGGTCTGCTTCAACTCTTGCCGCAAGCGCGCGTGGGCTTGATCGGAGTGCGGCGCCACCACCGGACCCTTTGTGCAACTGTTTACCATAAAAGCTTGCCAGCGGATGCCGGCTCGTCTGAAATTCTCCTCATCGATCCCATGCTGGCCACTGGGGGCAGTGCTATCGCTGCCTTGGGTTTGTTGCGGCGGCGGGGAGCGAAGCGAATGCGCTTGGTAAGTTTGGTGGCCGCGCCGGAAGGCATCGCGCGAGTGCAGCGGCGCTTTGCAGACGTGTCGATCATCACCGCGGCCATTGATGAGCGGTTGAACGACCGCGGGTATATTGTTCCGGGTTTGGGCGATGCCGGGGAAAGGCTGTTTGGAATCTGAGGATCGGATCGAAAGCGGAAAGTGAAAATAGTGGGTTTGGGGAGTGGGCGGGGCCGTGACGGGACGGCCTGAGGTTGAGGCGGGCCCCCCCAACCTTGGCGGTGTTGAGATCGGAGTTTGTTTGGCTTGGCTAGCCTTTGTCTTTTGTCTTTTGTCTTTGGGATCTGTCTTTTGGGATCCGTTAAGTCGACGGTCCCAATGGCTCTGCAGTGGGTCGTGGTCGACGCAGATTCATCGGATGAAACGCGAGAACCTTCTTCTGGTCGGCGATAGCGAACATAACTCCGACATGCTCTATGCCGTCGGCACGTTCGTACCGGATCCGTTCATTTATTTTCAGACGCACGGCATCGCGCATATTGTGATGAGCGACCTGGAGATTGACCGCGCCCGTCAGGAGGCGCGACACTGCCGGGTGCTTTCGCTCAGCCGCATCCAGCGGCATCTGCAGAAGAAGGGGCTCAAAAAGATCGGCTTCGCCCAGGTCATCCGCCACCTCTTCAGTGAACGGGGTTTGAAGAAGGCCGTGGTTCCGCATCATTTCCCGTTCGGCTTGGCCAACGAGCTGCGCAAACTCAAGCTTAAGATCAAACCACGGCAGGGCGCCTTTTTCCCCCAGCGCCTGATTAAGTCTGCTGGTGAAGTCAAAAAGATCTGCGCGGCCTTGATGATGGCGGAGGTCGGCTTGGCCGAGGGCATCCAGGCATTAAAATCGTGCAAGATCGATCGCAAACGCCGGCTGATCTATCGCAATAATCCACTCACCTCCGAGAAGCTTCGGGCCATCGTCGAGACCGCCATCGTCCAGGCCGGCGGCCAATCCTCCCATACCATCGTGGCCGGCGGGCGCCAGAGCTGTGATCCCCACGAATGTGGCTACGGCCTGCTCCGAGCCAACGAGCCCATCATCATCGATGTGTTCCCCCGTTCCCAAAAGACCGGCTACTTCGGCGACATCACCCGCACGGTCGTGCGCGGCCGTGCCTCCGAAGCTGTGCGCAAGCTTTATCACACGATTGAGCGTTCCCAGGAGATCGCCTTCGAAGCCATCCAACACAACGCGCGCGGCCGCGAAGTCCACGGCCAAATCGCCGATTTCTTCAACCGCGAAGGCTATAAAACCGGCAAACGCCACGGCCGCATGGAAGGCTTCTTCCATGGCACCGGACACGGCGTCGGCCTGGATATCCATGAAGGCCCGCGCGTCGGCCAGCATTCCACCGATACCCTGCAGGCCGGCCACGTCGTCACCGTGGAGCCCGGCTTATATTACTGGGAACTCGGCGGCGGCGTGCGACTGGAGGATATCGCCTTGGTCACCACCAACGGCACCCGCAACCTCACCAAGTTCGAAAAGGTCCTGGAGATCTAACGCTTCCAGTCGAACGCCCGTTTCTTCAAAGCATACAGGTAGCCCACGAAAAGAACTCCCAGGAAACAGATCATGGAGAACAAGATCGAGTTCCGCATCGCGGGCACGCGCAACATCTCCTTATAGATCACCGCCCACGGATAAAGAAAAACCACCTCGATGTCGAACAGGATGAAGAGCATCGCCACCAGGTAAAACTTGACCGACATCCGCGTATTCCCCTCTCCCACCGGCAGCATGCCGCACTCGTAGGCCGTGTCTTTAATCCGGTTCCGGTGCCCGCGCCATCCGAACAACACGGACACTCCCAGGGCCCCGAACGCAAAGGTCAACGCCACCAATCCCAGCAAAAGCACCGGCACGTATTCCCGCAATTGTTGCGTTTCCATCGCCGCGGACAATAGGAAAGGGCCGCCGGCATTGGCAAGCATTGTTACTGCCGCGTTCCTATCACTTTCCGGCTAAGCCAATAGCCAATAGCCAATAGCCGAAGGCCAACGCGCCAGGGCAACAGGCCATGACCCAATCAAAACGGTTTTTTAATTCAAGGCGGCGGACGTTCCGCCCGAAATACTAAGAGGATAACCTCGTCTCCGCTTGGAGACGCGAGCAGTGAGCGTGAGGCGAGGCGGCCGAATGAGCTGGCACAGCACAAATCGTAAGAAGCCGGGGCGCAAAGCCTGGCTGACAAGCGTAGGATCCGTCCTTCTGGCGGCGGCCCTCACCGCCGCCGGCGGTGTATTCCTGCTGCAAGCGGTCCGCTCGGCCTCGCGCAGCGGGGTGCACGGATTCGAGCAAACCATGCCGGTGCTGGGCGGGCTGGGCGCTTTGCTGGGCGTCTTCGCTCTGCTCCTGACCATGGTTTGGTTTCTTCTGCGCGAAGTTCGGTTGCTTCGGTCGCAGCAAGAGGAGCTCACCACCCTGGCCATGGTGGCCAACAAAACCGACCACGCCGTTTTCCTCACCAATGCCGAAGGCTATATCCAGTGGGTCAATGAAGGGTTCACTCGGGTAACCGGCCATTTGCTGGTCGATGCCATGAGCAAACAGCCAGCCGCCGTCCTGCTCGGCGCGCTCCAGAACATCAACGTCACCCAAAAAATCAGGGAGGGAATCAGTCAGCACAAGATCTTCACCGTCGAAGCCCTCTGCTCGCATCGCCGCGGCCATCGTTACTGGGTCTCGCTGACCATGACGCCCGTCTTCGACGAACAAAAACAACTGGTCCACTACATCGGCGTGGCCTCGGACATCACCGCCCGGAAACGAGCGGAGGAGGAAGTCGGGCGCATCGGCCGGCGCAGCGAATTGTTTTTGAACGCGGCCGGAGACGGGATTTTCGGACTCGACTTGCAGGGAGCCATCACCTTTGTGAACAGCGCCGCGGCGCGTCTGACCCGCTGGGAAGCCCCGGAACTGATCGGCCAACCCGTCAGCTGCCTGCTCCATCAATTGCGCGTGCAACGTTCCGCGGCCGCCCAGGACGAGTTGTTCACCGGCGCGGCCTTCATCGATGGCACCGTGCAAATTGGCGACACCGACGAATTCAAAACGCGCGACAGCAAACCCTTTCCGGTGGAATACACCAGCACGCCGGTCCATGAAGGCAGCAGCTTGATTGGTTCCGTCGTGGTCTTTCGCGACATCACCGATCGCCGCGAGTCCGAAGAACTGCGCTCCCGTCAGGCCCGTCAATACGCCTTGCGCGCCGATGTGGCGTTCGGGCTCACCAATGGCGATAACCTGCGCAACGTTCTGCATCGCGCCATGCAATGCATCGTCAAGCATCTCGACGGCGCCTTCGCCCGCGTCTGGACTCTTAATGCCGAGGAGAACATGCTCGAACTCCAGGCCAGCGCCGGCATCTATACCCACACCGACGGACCCCACGGCCGCATCCCCGTCGGCACCTTTAAGGTCGGCAAAATCGCCCAGGAACGCGCCCCGCAGCTCAGCACCAACCTCGTCACGGACCCAGATGTGATCGACAAAGACTGGGTCTTGCGCGAACGCATGGCCGCCTTCGTCGGGTTCCCTCTCTTCGTCGAAGGCCGGCTCGTGGGCGTCATCGCCATGTACTCCAGAAACAAGCTGCCTTCCGATGCCCTGGAACTGATGGGCTGCGTGGCGGACACCGTCGCCCAGGGCATCGTGCGCAAACAAGCCGAAGAGAAAGTGGCGCAACAAGCGGCGTTGCTGGACAAATCTCAGGACGCCATCGCCGTCATCGATCTGAACCAGCGCTGCATCTACTGGAATAAATCGGCCGAACGCCTTTACGGCTGGGAAAATGTGAACGTCTACGGCCAGAACTTTGAGGAGCTGGTGTTCCGTGACCGCGCCTACTTTGAACGGGCCCGCGCTTACACCCTGCAAAAAGGCGAGTGGCACGACGGCGGGTGCCTGATCCATCGCGGCCAGGAAACCTTGACCGTGGAGAGCCGGTGGACCTTGATCACCGATGACCTCAATCGGCCGCGCTCCATCCTGATCATCAACACGGACGTCAGCGACAAGAAACGGATCGAAGCCCAGTTCCTGCGTACACAACGCATGGAAAGCATCGGCACTCTCGCCGGTGGCATCGCTCACGATCTGAATAATGTCCTCGCCCCGATCATGATGTCGGTCGAGATCCTCAAAACCAAGTTCAACGACGATCACAGCCAGCGCATGCTGGCCATCCTCGAGAACAGCGCCAAACGCGGCGCCGACATGGTCAAGCAGGTTCTCACCTTTGCCCGCGGCGTCGAAGGCGAACGCGTCCTGCTGCAGCCCCGCCATTTGCTCCAGGACATCACCAAAATGATCCGGGACACCTTCCCCAAGACCATTCAGTTCAAGAGCAAGATCCCCGATGACCTCTGGCCCATCACCGGCGACGCCACTCAATTGCATCAGGTCCTGGTCAACCTCACCGTCAATGCCCGCGACGCCATGCCCGAGGGCGGCACCCTGACCGTCACGGCCGAAAATTTCACGCTCGACTCCGATATCCAGCACAATGGCAACATGATTTTGCCCGGCTATTTCGTGCTGGTGAAGGTCACCGACACCGGGACGGGCATCAGCCCCGAGGTGCTCGACAAAATCTTCGATCCTTTCTTCACCACCAAAGAACCCGGCAAAGGCACTGGGCTCGGCCTTTCCACCGTCCTGGGCATCGTCAAAAGCCATGGCGGTTTTGTTCAGGTCCAGACTGAACTCAACAAAGGCACCACCTTCCTCGTCCATCTCCCCGCTCAGGAAGGCGCCCAAATGTTGCCCGTCGATGCAGAGCCGCGGGAAATGCCCGTCGGCCACGGCGAACTGCTCCTGGCCGTCGACGACGAATCGGCGGTGCTCACCATGACCAAGGAAACCCTCGAAGCGTTCGGCTACCGCGTCCTGACCGCCCGCGACGGCGCCGAGGCCATCGCTTTGTTCACCGCTCATCGCAACGATATCCGCACTGTCCTCACCGACATGCTCATGCCTCACATGGACGGTCCTTCCACCATCCGCGTGCTGAAGAAACTGGATCCATCCGTCAAAGTCATCGCCGCCAGCGGCTTGATGGACAGCGAGAAAGTAAAGGACGCCACCGGCCTGGAGAAGATCGCCTTCCTGATGAAACCCTACACTGCGGAGAAATTGCTCACCACCGTTCACCGCGTGCTGGCCGAAGCCGCCTGAGCTGTTGGTTGCTGGTTCCTGGTTCCTGGTTCCTGGTTCCTGGTTCCTGGTTCCTGGTTCCTGGTTGCTGGTTGCTGGTTGCTGGTTGCTGGTTCCTGGTTGCTGGTTCCTGGTTCCTGGGTCCTGGTTTCCGCTTTCCGCTTTCCGCTTTCCGCTTTTCCCCGTTCCGCTTTTCCCTCTGGTCTCCTGCCTATTGGTCATTGGCTATTGGCTATTGGCTATTAGACAGGATGTCCCGGCCTGAACCCATGCGTTCGGTTACGAGCACGATCGACGTCCTTCACGGGTTCGCCCAGCGAACCAAAGTCCGCTCGCTGCGGCGGTTCGTTGTGCTCGCACTTAGCCTTCATTCCGCACGAGCGGAGATGACCGAGGTCTGGGTGCGGCGTTATGACAACCTGGTCACCAATGCTCAGGATGAGGCGATCCAGATGGCGCTCGATCCCCAAGGCAACATCGTTGTCGTCGGCTCTTCTCAAGGCGGTTTCGGACCAGGGCAGATCGTGACGGTCAAGTATTCCGCCGACCTCGGTTCGGTGCTCTGGGAACGACGCTACATCGGACCAGGCGATAGCTTTGCTAGAGCCGTGGCCGTAGACGCCACCGGCAATGTCGTGGTGGCCGGACATACCACCAGCAAAACGAATGGGTGGGACTTTTATACCGCCAAATATGCGGCCGCTGACGGCACCCTGCTTTGGGAACAACATCACAACGAAGCAAAGAGCAACGACGAAGCGTGGGCCGTGGCGATCGACTCCAAAGGAAATGTGGCGGTGGCCGGGACAGCCTTTGGCGGCAGCAGCGGCTACGACTACTACACCGCCAAATACGCGGCCGCCGACGGCGCACTGCTCTGGGAGCGTCGTTACGATCGGCCCGCCCATGGACCCGACATGGTTGCCGGAGCGACGGTTGACGCCAACGACAACATCATCGTGACCGGTTATTCAGCGGGTGCCGGCAATGATCTCTACGATTTCTATACGGTCAAATATGCGGCCGCTGACGGTGCCGTGCTTTGGGAGAAACGGCACAATGGTGACGCCGGTGGCGACGATCGGGCCCAAGCTATCAAGATCGACGCCAATGGCAATGTGGCTGTGACCGGTATCTCCTTTGATCCGCAGACCCTCTACAACTATTACACGGTCAAATACGCGGCCGCCGACGGCGCGTTGCTCTGGGAAAAACGCTACAACGGGCCGGCCAGTGCGGATGACTCGGCTACAGCACTGGCCCTGGACGAAAGCGGTAACGTCGTGGTGGCCGGAACATCGATGAGCCGCAGGTGCCGGCCAAGACTATTACACAGCCAAATATGCGGCGGCAGATGGCGCGTTGCTGTGGGAAAAGCGTTACAATGGTCCCGACAGCGGGCCAGATCTCGCAGGCGGTCTCGCGGTTGGCCCCAACGGGAGCGTTGCCGTTACCGGCACTTCCCAAAGCAGGCCGTTTTCATTCGCGTCGTATGACTACTCGACGGTCCTTTATCAAGAGCTTCCGTCGCCGCTGTTCATCTCGCTTATTGACGCCGGCGCCCTCCTCCGCTTCACCGGCAAACCCGGCGACCGCTATTACCTCCAGCGCGCCTTTGCCATCACGGGTCCCTGGGACACCATCGTTACGGCAACGGCCCCCGCCAACGGCGCCATCGAACATATCGACGCGCCACTAACGGCCATGCGTTTTTATCGGCTCGAGGTCGCGCCGTGAAGTTGGTTGGCTGCTGCTTGGCCGTTCTCGTCGGTAGCCGGCAGGGCCTAGGCGCGGTGATGGCGCGTGATACGCTAGTGCTAGACCCACCGATTAAGCCTCGCTTGATTGTGCCTGTTCTGAGCCTTTTGGCCGTCATCACCCTGCTGCAGATCAGAATTATTCTCACGCTGATTGCAATCCTCCGCTGCTTGATCATAATATTCTGAGACCAACCGCGGATCTCGTGAAGTCGTGAAGTCCACACTCTGCACACCCCAGTTTTATGTCTTTAGAGTGCGCTCAACAAAGACGGCGCTAAAGATAATCACGTGCCTGCATGGGATCGGCGCGGTTCGGACGCGCGCGCTGCGCATGACCGCGGCTTTGGCTCTGACAGCCTTCGCCATGCTGACCACGCCTGGCTTTGGCAGCCTGAAGGCAGCGACCATGTTCTGGGACACGGACGGCTCGACCGCCGGCAACAATGCGTCCACCGGCGCGAACGTGGGCGGCTCAGACATCTGGACCACATCCGATGCTAAATGGTGGGTGACCAGCCTGGGAACACTTCAAGTCTGGACTGACGGCAATGAGGCCCTGTTCTGGGGGGCCGCAGGCACGGTCATCGCTTCGACCGTTTCGGCCAGCAGAGTTGGCTTCAAAACGACCGGTTACTTGGTCAACTCGGGCACGCTCACCATGATCGGCGCTGCATCCTTCACCGTGGATTCGGGCCTCACCGCGACTATCAGTTCCACCATCGCCGGCACCAACACCATGCAGAAGCTTGGGGCCGGCACACTCATTTTATCCAACCCCGCCAACCTCAACACCGCCAACACTTCCGCTGGCGGATGGCGCATTGAGGGCGGTGGCACGCTGCGCATCAGCGCCGATGGTTGCCTGGGCGCGCCGCTCCCCGATGCCGCCCGCAATACCGTCACCGACATTCAGCTCAACCAGTCCACCATCCAGGCAGACGCATCCTTCGAGCTCGACATCAATCGCCGAACCAAGATCAACACCAATTCCTCCACCAATCGCGGTGACGCCATCATTGACACGCACGGCAATGTGCTCGCGTGGTACGGCTCCCTCCAGGGTGGGCCCGGCTCCCTGCGCGTCATTAACTCCGGAGGAACTCCGGGCTTGCTGATCCTCGGCACCGATCACAAGGCCAGCGTGAATCCTTTCGGCAGTGTTCTGCCCGCCGGCGCCGTCAACCTCACCGTCCAGGACGGCGCCATCGTCCAGACGTCCGGCACGGTCACGCCCACCAACGGAGAGTTGGGCAGCGAAACCAACACCAGTGGCGGTGTGCTCGCGATCAAGCTCGACAACGGCCAAATCCGATCCGAGTCGGGTGGCTATTTTTTCCAGCGCAACCTTATCCTGGGCCCGGGTGGCGGCAGCCTTGATGTGGGCGCCTGGGACCAAACCTTCACCGGGACCGTTTCCGGTTCCGGCTTACTTTCCAAGGAAGGCACCGGAATTCTTACCATCGATAACCCCAGCGCCACCTGGACGGGTGGCACCAGGATCCGCAACGGCACGCTGCAACTCGGCCGGGGCGGCTCCAACGGACTGCTCCCTGGAACCCTCGGCAATCCTTCCACGATGCTGATCTATGCCGGCGCCACTCTCAAATTCAACCGCGGCTCCAGCAAATCCTTCTTTGACATCCTTTCGGGCGCGGGCGGGGTTACCGTCGCCAACTCCAGCACGGCCATCGTGCGACTTGTTTCTGACAACACCTATACCGGCCCGACGACCATCACCTCTGGCACGCTGATGATCGGACAGGGCAATGCCGGCCAGCCAGGATCGATCGTCAGCAGCCTCGTGAACAACAGTGGAACCCTGGTATTTAATCGCGTCGAGGACTCGACCTACGCCGGTGCCATCAACGGATCCGGAGCGCTGACCAAGCAAGCGGCAGGCAAACTGGTGTTGACCGGTACCCACACTTACACGGGCGTCACCGCCGTCAGTGCGGGTACCCTGCTCGTCAATGGCGACCTTGGCAGCAGCGCTGTCACCGTCACTGGCGGTACGCTGGGCGGCAATGGTGTCATCAAAGGCCCGGTCGCCATCCAATCCGGTGGCAGCCTGGCTCCGGGCACTTCCGTTGGCGCCTTGACCATCAACAATTCCTTAAGCCTGGCGGGTCTTACGTTTATGGAACTTGCTCCCGCCGCCCGCACCAACGACCTCGTGCGCGGTCTCACCAGCGTCACTTATGGAGGCACCCTCACTTTGTCCAACCGGGCCGGAGTCATCACCTCCTCCAACGCCTTCAAACTTTTTAGTGCGAATAGTTATCGTGGCGCTTTCGCGACGATCATCCCAGCCAGCCCGGGGCCCGGTCTGGCCTGGAATACCAACACCCTCACCACGGACGGAACGCTGCGAATCGTCAGCACCTCGCCCGTTCCCATCACCGGAGGGCTCACTCCGTGCCCGCCGTCCTCGTGCCTTACTCTTTTGTGGCCCTCCGACCACATCGGCTGGCGTCTCCAGATTCAAACCAATTCCAACTCGGTCGGGTTGAACACCAATTGGCGGGATGTCCCCAACTCCATTGTCACCAATCAAATCACCTTCACTTTGGATCCCCTCGCTGGTTGCGTCTTCTACCGCCTCGTCTATCCATGAACCGGGGGGGGAAAGCGGAAAGCGGCCTGCCACGCCGTAGCCCTCAGGGCGAAGGCGGGAAAGCGGAAAGCGGAAACATGGCGGCGTCTTCGGGAACGAATGGTTCATGGCCCCAATGCGCATGCAAAAGCAGATGGAGGCTACTCATGAACCGACCCTCTCAGGTAGCAGCCGACGTAAGGAGGCTCACTCTATCCCAACGCGTTCGTCGGAAAAAGATCAGAGCCTCGTTACCTCGGCTGCTACGTTAGATTGGTGGGTTCATGGTCCCAATGCGCATGCATCAGCAGGTTCCACTTTCCGTTTGAAAGCAACGGGCTTTCGCTTGACGTCGTTGAGCGATTCTGTCTTGCTTCGGAAAGAACTTGGATCGAGGCATATGAGATCTCAATTTCTTTCCCCCCGGTTAGGCTTCACTCGGACCCGTCGCCGCAGAACCAATGCTGGCTTGAGATCGCGTGCAGCGTTCGCGGGCGTGCCGTCATTGGTTCTGTTGTTGAGCGGCGTTTTCTGCTTGTTCAGTCCGCGGGCCAGCGCGGCACTAGAAACAGTT
>DATLUX010000024.1:0-12294 GCA_035577805.1 Verrucomicrobiia bacterium | reverse complement strand
ACCGCCACCGTGGAGTCGATCATGGAAAAAATTGATCGAGCACGGGCGACTCTAGACGAGATTAAACCTGGCTGGGCGAAACGGAAACGTCGCAAAAAGCGCCGATAATATGTATAGCTATTTGAGAAACACTACACTAGAAAGTCCCATGAAAGATCAGGACCAGACCCAACGCGATCAACAGGCGCGGGACATTTTTCTCCGCGCCGTCGAGATTGAGTCGCGCGAGGCACAGACGGCCTACCTTGAGGGCGCGTGCCAGCGCGATGCTTCTCTCCGTTCTCGCGTGGAGGCTCTCTTGGAGAGTCATCAGAAGGATTCCTTCTTGGAAATGCCCGCCATTGACGGACCGTCCACGTTCATTGGGGAGAAGGTGATCTCCGAAGGCTCAGGCAGTGTAATCGACCGCTACAAGTTGCTTCAGAAAATCGGCGAGGGCGGTTGCGGTGTCGTTTACATGGCCGAGCAGCAGGAACCGGTGCGCCGCCGCGTCGCGCTCAAAGTCATCAAGCTGGGCATGGACACCAAGAACGTCATCGCCCGCTTCGAGGCCGAGCGCCAGGCGCTGGCGATGATGGACCATCCCAACATCGCCAAGGTGCTGGACGCGGGAGCGACGGAAGCGGGTGGCCCCTACTTCGTCATGGAATTGGTGCGCGGCATTAAGATCACTGAGTATTGCGATCAGCATAATCTCTCCACGCGCACCCGGCTCGATCTGTTCATCAAAGTTTGCCAGGCCATCCAGCACGCGCACCAGAAGGGGATCATTCACCGCGACATCAAGCCCTCGAACATTCTGATCACCCTGCATGATGGCGTGGCGGTGCCCAAGGTCATCGACTTCGGCATTGCCAAGGCCACGACCGACCAGCGCCTGACCGACAAGACGCTCTTCACCGCGCTGGAGCAATTCATCGGCACGCCCGCCTACATGAGTCCGGAACAGGCCGAGATGAGCGGCCTGGACATCGATACCCGCTGCGACATCTACAGCCTGGGCGTGCTGCTCTACGAAATGCTCACCGGCAAGACACCCTTCGATGCCAAAGAACTGCTGGCGTCCGGCCTGGACGAGATGCGCCGCACCATTCGCGAGGAGGAACCGGTGCGGCCCTCAACGCGCCTGAGCACGATGTTGGAGGGCGAACTCACCACCACCGCCAGTCATCGGCAATCCGACGCGCTGAAGCTGATTCATCTCCTGCGCGGCGACGTGGACTGGATCGTGATGAAGTCCCTGGAGAAAGATCGGTCCCGCCGCTACGAAACGGCCAACGGTCTCGCGAGTGACATCCAACGGCACCTCAATAACGAAGCCGTCCTCGCCCGTCCACCGAGCACGGCGTATCGATTTCAGAAACTGGTTCGGCGGAACAAGCTCACCTTCGCGGCGGTCACAACTGTGGCGACGGTGCTCGTGCTGGGAATTGTTGTGAGCACCTGGCAGGCAATCCGCGCGACACGCGCCGGCACCAGCGAGGCGGTGCAGCGTAAGCTCGCGGAAACCCAACGGATCGCCGCCGAAGCGCAACGCAACGTCGCGGTCGAGCAGCGAAAACTCGCCGACATGCAGTTTGCCCTTCAGGCCTGGGAGGAAGGCGATCTCCAGCGAGCCAACGATTTAATTGATGCCAGTCGTCCCGCGCCTGGCCAGCCGCCCGGATTCGAGTGGCGCTATCTCAGGAAACTCTGCCAGGACCAAAGCATCGAACCTTCGGCGGTCCCAACCACAAATACCGATCAGCGCTGTTCTTCGACCTCGATTTGGTCCTCCTTAACATGTGTTAGCGTGTTAGCAACTACATTACGACTTGTCAGGTAACTTTCCGGCTTGCATCTGCATCTGGACACTAGACAAGGGGAGATTTTTTAGGTATACGATGCGACCGTGAAACCCTATGGACGAGAGGTGTTTGTTCCATCCCTGAAGCCGGCAGATCCTTCCTTCGCCGCCCGCCCATGGCCGGCTCTTGGGCCGTGTACCGCGCAGCTTCCAGAACGCAATTTCATTTTCAACTCATATGAATCAACCACGCATAGAAAGGTGCCCGTATGAACCCGTCACTGCCTGGCCATTGTTTTGCGGTCCGCTTGCAACTTATTATGAAAGCGCACACTCGTTCGATGGCTCTTCTGTTGGCGATACTCATCGCCGGTTCCAACCAGGCCGCCCGAGGAGCGGCGGATTCCTTCGTCAACTTCGAGACTCCACCAGTGCATCCCATTGCGCTCAGTCCCGACGGCGGCCAGCTTGCGGTCTGCAATCTCGCCGATGGACGGCTGGAGCTCTTCGACGTGAGCTCCGGCGCGGCGGTATCGGTCGGAAGTGTGCCCGTAGGGCTGGATCCGGTCTCGGTCCGCTATCGCACGACGAGTGAAGCGTGGGTCGTCAATCACATCTCCGATTCTATTAGCGTCGTGGACGTCGAGGCCCGCCGAGTCGTGGCGACCATCCAAACCCTCGACACCCCGGCCGATGTGATCTTCGCCGGCTCGGCGGGCCGGGCGTTTGTGTCGTGCGCGACGCCGAACACGGTGCAAGTGTTCGATGCGGTCACGCGCCAGCTCGTGACGAACCTGGTCATTGAAGCCGAGCGGCCCAAAGCGCTGGCCGCCAGTCCCGACGGCCGCAAAGTGTACGCCGCAATCTTCGAGTCGGGCAATGGCACCACGGTCCTCGGCCCCAAGCTCTCCGGCTCCCCCATCCGCTTCCCCGGCGGCGTCCCTATCCCCGGTACCAACTTCTCCGGCCCCGTTTACTCCCAGAATGTCGTGAGCAATACGAACGGTCCCTACCGCGGTCAAAACCCGCCGCCAAACAGCGGGATGAACTTCAGCCCGCCGATCAAGCCGCAGTCCAGTGCTCCGCTGCCGACGACCAGCGTGGTCGTTCGCAAGAATTCCGCGGGCCGCTGGATGGACGACAACTCCGGGGACTGGACTGAGTTTGTCTCGGGCATCAACGCACCGCTGACCGACCGGGTGCAGGGCTGGGACCTGCCCGACCGTGACGTGGCCGTCATCGATACGGAGGATTTCTCGGTCACCTACGCCACGGGCTTGATGAACTTGTGCATGGGCATCGCAGTGAACCCGGCCTCCGGGCAGATTACCGTCGTGGGCACCGAGGCCATCAACGAGGTGCGATTTGAGCCCAATCTTAACGGCATCTTTATTCGATCCAAAATCGGGCTAGTCGATCCGCTCACGCTCGACAAAACGGTGAAAGATTTGAATCCGCACCTGGACTACGTCAGCCGCACGCTCCCGGAGTCCGAGCGCGACAAGTCGATCGGCGAACCCCGCGGTATCGTGTGGAATTCCAGTGGCACGCGCGGGTACGTTACCGGCATGGGCTCGCGCAACCTGGTCGTCATCGATGCGTCCGGCGCGCGTGCGCGCGCGGTGCCAATCGAACTGAAGGAAGGTCCGTTGGGCCTGGCCCTGGACGAAGGCCGCAGCCGGCTTTACGTCCTGAACCGCTTTAGTTCGAGCCTCTCCACGGTCGACACGGAGTCGGAAACGCTGGTGGCCGACGTGCCGCTGTTCGACCCGACGCCTCGCACGGTCAAAGACGGCCGGCGCCATCTTTACGACACGCGCCTCACCTCGGGCTTGGGCCAGGCCTCGTGCGCGTCGTGCCATCCGGATGGGCGCATGGACCGGCTGGCCTGGGATCTCGGCGATCCTTCCGGAGAAGTGCTGCAAACGACCATGAACTTTTTGGGTTCCCTGGTTCCCGTCACGTACCATCCGATGAAAGGCGTCATGATGACTCAGACCTTGCAGGACATCATAGGACACGAACCGTTTCATTGGCGCGGTGACCGGTCCCACATCGGGGAGTTCAACCAGACATTCACGAATCTCCTCGCGGCGCCGACGGCGCTTTCGCCCGATGAACTGCGCGAGCTGGGAGATTTCCTGGCCAGCGTCCGAATCCCGCCCAATCCGTTTCGCACCCTGGAGAATGGCCTTTCCACGAACGTGCCTCTGCCCGGCCACCGGTCCTTGGTCGGCGCGCCACTTCCTAACGGCAACGCCACGGCTGGCTACCTGAGCTTTCGCAGCAACAACGGCTCCTGCATTAGTTGCCACACCCTGCCCACCGGGCTGGGCATCGAGTACACCAATAACGCCACCGGTTCGACCGTCCCGTTCATTGGCACGAATGGCGAGCACCACGTGGCGCTGGTCTCACGGCTGGAAGGCGGGCTGCCTGCCAAGACCGCTCAGTTCCGCAACATACTTGACAAAGTCGGCATGGATGGTGCCAGCACCCAGTCGCGGGCAGGCTTCGGCTTTGGGCATGACGGAGGTTCCGATACCCTGGTGCGATTCGTGATCGCTGAAGGAAGATTTACCAACCAAACCGACCAATTCGTGGCCAACTTAGTGTCTTTCCTGCTCTCAGTCTCCGGCTCGGACCTGGCGCCCGCCACCAATTCCGGGTTGCTCCGCCCCGGGCCGGCCAGCCAGGACGTGCCCGCCGGCGTCGGCAGGCAACTCACGCTCAATGCGCCCCAGCACGTGCCGCTGCTGGACTCGATGCTGGCGCTGGCCTACTCGCCGACCAGCCGCCTGGACCTCATCGCGAAAGGCTCGCAAGATGGCGCGGCGCGTGGCTGGTTCTACGACCGCAGCGCGGGTGTCTTTCAATCTGACCGCCGGAACGAGACTCTCTCGGCCGAGGCCCTGATTGGCCTGGCTGGAGCCGACAGCGAACTCACGTTTACCCTCGTCGCCCAAGGCACCGGCCAGCGCCTTGGCATCGACCGTGACAGCGACGGCATGTATGACGGCGATGAGCTTGATGCGGGCACGAACCCGGCGGACCCACAGAGTAATTTGCGGATTGAGTCCGTCATACTTGGCGGCGCATCAAACGGCGAATTGCTCCTTAGTTTCACCGCCGTGTCGAACCACACCTACACCGTGCAGTCCCTCGACCGTTTCGACAGTGGTCCGTGGTCCCGCTGGGTTGACGTTGTCGCCCATCCCTCGAATCGGTTCGTGACGCTCACGAATTCGTTGCCGGGTGGCGCAGAGTCACGAGCCTTTAGGCTAGTGACACCGCGGGCGCCTTGACGGTCCAACTAGTGAGAAGATCGGCGCAGTGCGTTTGGCCTGCTCTCGGGTTTCAAAGCATTTGTTGCAGTTTCGCGAGGCGGAAACTTAACAGGTATAACATCCCCATTCGTTGCCATTATACCGCCCGATGCCCGCGGCCCGCAGCTCCACACGCGCCGTCTGGAGCTGAAATTGACGCTCACTGACTGTGCCCGAAAGCTCGGCGTATCCATCAAAACCATCCGGGACTGGGAGAGCGGCCGACGTATGCCCTGCCGGAAGCATCGACACGTCCTTCAGAACCTATTGTGTGTGGTGGCGTGGTGGTGGCGTGGTGTCGCCTGGCCATGTCGCGAGGAGCGCCGATGGCACCTTTGCGAGGGGATTTGGGCACAGGAATTTGGGGCAAGGGAATTCGAAGCCAAAAGCCAGTGCCAACACAGCAAAGTTCCGCGATGGCATTCCATCTTGCACGCGCAGTGTCTGGACGCCCGTGCGTCCACAAGCGCTCAGCTTCCGCTTTCCGCTTTCCGCTTTCCGTTCTTCCCCACTTCCCCTCGACTACCTTCCCTACTCGAGCAGCAAAGCGCCACAGGCGATTGGATAATTCCTCTGGGTTCATGCATTCCTCGCAATAACCAATTCCAGATATGAGCAATGAGCAATCGACTTGAATCGAACGACGGTTGGAAACGCGCCAAAATGTCCAAACTTCAGAGCGGCGGTCATAGACCGCCGCTTACAGCTGATGCATCGGGGGCAGTGCGCGAATGCGCCGATGCTGATTGGCCCGCCCGAGCCGGTTTTGTCACTCCTGGCTCAGCCGGCGTTTGGGCCCCTCAAAGAGCAGTTCGTGCGCTTCGCGCAGGATTTCGGGAATCCTCGCCTTGAAGGGAGACCGCTCCAAACAACGGGCCAGGCGATTCTGGTCCACCTGACTCACCGAGCCGGCGTTTTCGCCGGGGAACCAATGGTCACCTTGTCCAAGCAGGTTGTATCGCATTTTGCCCCAGCTCACCAGATCCAAGGTCTTCGCATAGGTCCATAAGCGAAGGATCTCGAGAATATTGATCTGACCAGGAACATCCACGTATTGAGGTAGGCCTTCGAACCAGCGTCGGCACCAGTCTTCCTCGAGCACCGCCGCCATTTCGCGGCGCAACCGCTCTTCGATCGGGCCGACGGTTTGGGCCAGACGCTCGGCCTGCTCAAGGGCTTGCACGTGTTCATCGAAATCGGATGGTCGCGCCGCTCCGCAGCTGAGCGTGTGCACTTCCGGCCGCGCCAGGCAGTAGAGGTCATTGAATTGCATCGGACTCAAGGGAGCGCACAGGTCCCGCAGTTTGCGGGGTGGCTCATACAATTTCCCGCCTTTATCGTTGGGACTGATGATGAACACCCCCATGTCGAGACGATGCGCGGCTTCAATCGCCGCCCAATTCAAGTCGTTCACGAAGTACCAATGGACGTTTATGTAGTCAAACAACCCGCTATTGACCGTTTCCAAAATCAAGTCGGTGGTGGCGTGCGTGGAAAAGCCGACGTGCCCAACGCGTCCCTCGCGTTGCAAGTGGCGGGCCGCCTCCAGGCAGCCGCCTTTGCGCAGCGACCAATCGACCAATTCCCGATTGTTGATCCCATGGAGCGCCAGCAGGTCCACGTAATCCAGGCGCAGATTCCGCAACGATTTTTCAAAGGTCTTCACAAACTCGGCCGGACGCGCCCTGGGCGCGACTTTGGTTTGCACGATCAATTGCCGGCGCGGGAAGGTAGGCAGGATGCGTCCCAGTTGCATCTCGGAGGAACCATAACCACGGGCTGTTTCGATGTGGTTAATCCCGAGCTCCAAGGCCCGTCGAATCGTGGCTTCGAGGTTGTCCTGATTATCGGCGGGGATGTCCTGTGGCGAGACATCCTGCCACTTGAACTGGTAACGCATGCCGCCACAGGAAAAGACGGGCATGGCCAGTTCGGTGCGTCCAAATCGCCGGTAGATCATGGGCTGCGGTTATGCCATGGGCCTCAACTTGATGCAATCTGATGCCATCCCAGGGCCGTTTGAATCGATAAGGGGTTCCGACGACGGTTTTCGGTCCTTCGAGATGCGGTCGCCTCCGACTTGCGCGGGCGCTTCTCGCCGTGGGTTCCACTGCCGGGGAAAACTGGCAAGCCGGTTGCGTAAAGAATCCTCCGGCACGATAGGCGTGGAGTAGTCAACGGGGTGCAACAAAGGCCACGGCGACCGGTTCACGCGCACAAATCGTATGCCACTCCTTATGCGACGAGGCTCTTATACCAACGATGGGCGGCCGTTCAGCCTTCCCTGGCTGCCCTGTTTTTTTCTGGGACTCCTTCTGATGATCGCCGGCGCGCTGGTGCGAATGGGTTGGCACCGACCAACTCCACCGGACCAGAACCGGTCGACTGCCCGCGACCGGGCGCCCGCGCCGCTCAGGTAATTATTGGTTGCGGTGACTTGGCCACCAGCGGGGAAGGAGCCCCGCGTTCCTGCAGTCGAGCGGGTTCCTCATTCCAGCGCACGCGCCCCTGCACAATCGTGGCCATCGCGCGGCCCTTCATCGGCCAGCCGTCGAACGGGTTGTTCTTGGATTTGCTGATCGACTCGGCGCGGCGATAGACCCACTCCTTGTCCGGATCGAACATGGTGACATCGGCGTCTGCTCCGATGTTGAGGGTTCCTTTAGGCAACCGAAGAATTCGGGCGGGAGCCGTAGTAAACTTGGCCACCAGTTCGGGCAGAGTGAGGCGTTTGGCGTGATAAAGCTGCATCAGGGAGAGGGCAAGTTCGGTCTCCAACCCGGTGATGCCGAACGGGGCATAGTCAAATTCGACTTCTTTCTCGTAACCGCAATGGGGCGCGTGATCGCTGCATAAGACTTCGATCGTGCCATCCGCGAGGCCCTCCAGAATGGCTTCGCGATCTTCGGCGGAGCGCAAGGGTGGATTCATCTTGAAATTGGTATCGTAGACCGGCCAGGACGGCCGGGAGGAACCAAACGATTCGTAGCCAAAGACGCCGCGGCCGTCTTTGGCCCAAAACTTGTCACTGCCGGCCAGCGCGGCGTCGGTCAGGGTAAAATGATGCGGGCAAGCTTCGCCTGAAACCGGCACCCCGCGGCGGCGCGCTTCCCTCAAAAGCGCGATGCTGCGGGCGGTGCTCAGATGTTGGCAGTGCAGGTGCGCGCCGGTCAGTTCGGCCAGGAGGATGTTTCGAGCCACGATCAGGTCCTCCCCGGCGGAGGGCCACCCATGCAGACCCAGGACGATGCTCCAGAAGCCTTCGTGCATCACGCCGTCGTTGACCAACGAATAATCCTGGCAATGATCCATCACGGGCAGATCCACCATGCGGGCATACTCGAGGGCGCGGCGCATCAGTTCGTTGTTCTGCACGCAATGACCATCGTCCGTAACGGCTACCACCCCCGCCTGCTTGAGCGAACCGATGGGCGCCAGTTCTTCGCCAGCGATGCCCTTGGTAATGGCTCCCGCCACATAGACATTCACCACCCCATGCCGTTTGGCTTTGTCCTGGATCAAAGCCACCGTGCCGGGGTTGTCGACCGGCGGCTCCGTATTGGGCATGCAGACCAAAGTGGTGAACCCACCCCGGGCCGCCGCCTGCGTTCCGGTGGCGATGGTTTCCTTGGCGGTCTGCCCCGGCTCCCGCAGGTGCACATGCAGATCGATGAGTCCCGGCGCTACCACCCATCCACTCACATCCAACCGGGCCGTATCGGACTCGGCCTGCCGTGCCGCCCCAGCGCCAATGGCCGCAATCCGAGCGTCGCGAATGAGCACGTCCGCCAGTTCATCGCGGCGGTTCGCCGGATCGATGACGCGACCTCCCGTGAGGAGTAAGGAGCTCATGGAGCCCGAGTTTACACGCACGTGAATTGACAAGGCAAGTACGCGCGCCTTAGAGTGCGCATCGTCGCGGGCGTAGCTCAATGGTAGAGCCCCTGCCTTCCAAATGGTTTGAGCTACTTTCTCACTGGATCTGACATTCGCTCACATGATCAGGTTCAAGAAAAACTCAGAAATCCCCGCATTTTGGACATCCCATTTGATCCCTCTTTGCTCCACGAAACCACGACCGGTATCAGATTTCGGTATCAGATCGGGAGGCGGGATTGCACGTTTGCCGCGCTGCTAAGAAATCGTTAGCGCAAGTCGAGAGGCAATCGAACAGGGGGACAATGGCGCGGAAAGCGCGCTCCGCGGGGTTTCAGGCTTCCAAAACCCTTCCAGTCGCCTTCAAGACACGCCTGCGCCCTCAGTCCTCTCTGGTAGAGCACGGAGGAGCCGAGGCAGTGCCACGGCGGCGGGAAGGTTGATTTGAACCGTGGGCATAGGCTGGGGGGCAGTGTCCGGTCCAGGAACGGAGACAGTGTCCCCCAGGGCACGGTAGCTTAACTCAGCGACGTGCTTCGCGTAGGTCGCCAGCTCAAGGCGGTCCTTAATGCTGGGCAAGACGAAAACCTGGCTGCCGTTGCTGAGCACTTTCCCAACGCGAAGGGAGCCGTCCAGCAGGGCGTCCACAGTCCGGTCCAGGTCCTCCCGGAGCTTCTGCGCGGTCTGATAGTTCCGCTCGCGGTTCTCGCGGACGCGCTGGATTTCCTGCTCCGCCTTAGGTGTGGTGCTGCTTTGCGCAAGCCGGCTGGCGAGGGTATCGGCCAGCTTTCGCCACCCGTTCTGCCGGGCGTGGGTCCGCAGGGTCTTGAGCGGGATGTTGAGGATGGAGGAAATGTCTTCGAGCGAGATTCCGCGACAGAACTCGACGAACGCTAATCCGTAATTGTAGTTGGCCATTTCAGGGTCTCCTTGGGAACCCTGTAATGTCGCCGATCTTGCTGCCTTTATCAAACCAGCATCCGGCTCTCGGATGGCCGACTGGCCTACCTTGTTTGAGTGGTTTTTGAATGACCCCATGCCAACCATTTGTTTCGAGCTCGACCATTTCGAGGAACGATTAAAGGTAACAAACTGATTTTTTCTTTCGGATGACGATACCCTCCCATCCCGCTACGCCGACTGTGCCGACGGAGCAACGTCGGACTCGTGGGCCTGCTGCTGAACGCGGATGAATCGTTGGAGTTGGCCGCGCAACCGCGGACCAGCACATCGAAGCGAGGGTACAACCGAATCACGGCTACTCTCCCTCGAAGCTTTGGCTCTTGAACTTCAGCGTCTTGCAGTTCTCCGACACGGTCCGAACCACGTTGTCCGGCACCCCAGCCGGAACCCGCGCCTGGATCTCCACCGTCACCGAGATCTCGCTGCTCGGCAGGCTGGCCAGATGTTGGATGATTTCGTTGGCAATCTGTCCCACATCCCGGCTGATGCGTGCTGCGTCCACTTTCACACTCCCGAAGAATTGGGTCGGCGGTAACGCCGTCGGTGTCGGGCCGCCGCCCGGTCCGGGCGTCGCGGCTGTCGTACCTCCCTGCGGCGTGCCGTCGCCGGGGAGGGTTGCCGCACCGCCGGGCTCCCGCGCGGGCTTGGGTCTCTCGGTCTCCAGTTGTGCGTCCGCCACAGCACTCTTGACCAGCAGGCCGACGGCATCCGAGCCAAAACTGAGAATCTGTCCCCCGCGCAACCCAAGGTAACGACCGTTGGCCTCGTCAAAGCCCTCCGCAAATGCGAACGCATCCGTCCTCCAGGTGACCGATGACACGCCCTCTCGCATCGCCGCCAGCAACACATCTCCGTCGCGCAACCGTTGCAGGTAGGGATACCGCGCGAAATCCTCCACCAGTTGCTTCACCGCCACATGGTTGCCGCGCCAGAGCGGGATCGTGTCCAGCGCCTGCCGCAGGAACGTTGCCGTGAACTGCGTCACCATCTGCCCGTCGTTCCGTAGCTTCTTCGACGCCCGGGGCGCGAGCGCGTCTGCTCCCGTCAATCGCGTCTGCTGCCATTCCAGCGCCGCCTGCGGGCCGGGTTGCGTCGGCACCAGCAGCCATTGATAGGTCTCGCCAATCCGGCTCGTCGTCGTCCGATCCCACGTCGCCTTCTGCGTCGCTGCCTGCCGCGACTGGGACTTGTCCAGGTTCAACTCAGTCTCCTGCTCGGTGATGGATTGCCAGGCCAGGTAATAGCGCGCGGCCTGCTCCAGCTCGTCCAGGCGGCTCCGGTCCGCCGCGAGGAACACCAGCGTGTTTTGGTAGATGCGCGGACTGTTCCCGCGCTGGGCTAAGAACTCCTTCGCGGTTTCCAGTGCATGATTCGTTCCCTCTTTCGCATACGGCGTCTCTACGTCCAACACCACCAGTCGCACTTCCATTTCATCAGGCACGTCGCCGGAGTTGTTCGGGAATGGTTGTATCTTCGGGAACTCCCCCCGCGAGCGCAGGTCTTCCCGCACGCGCCGCTGGATCTCCTCGCCCACCCGGTCCGGTTCGCGCCGCAATTGTTCCGCCCGGTCATCGGCCAGCTTCGTCACCGTCGGCTGCGTGGAATACCAGTAGCGGGCGTTGTCCTGATACAGATACGTCGCCGCCTGCGCCAGATGCCGCAGCGCGTCGCCGAACACCGCCGGGGCTTCGCCCGGCAGCACGCATCCCAGCTTGATACGCCGGTCTTCTTCGCCCCGGTTCGCCGCGCCCGCAATCGGAGCCGAGCCGAGGAACAATGTCCGCGCCACCCGGCGGCACGCCGAATACCGACCGAGGTTCGGCTTCTCGCCGTCCAGCTTGCGCGGCAGGGCGTCCATGCCGTCCACGTCCTTCTCAATCACCGTCTCCCACCCGCCCGGCAGATAACCCGTCAGTTGCGAAACGATGCCCGGATCATCCAGCGGCACGCTCGCCGGCACAATCAGCGGACTGCGATCATTGCCTTCCCACAGGCGATGGATCACCGCCGCCATCAGGCGCAGCACGCCGCGGGTGCGTTGAAACTTCACCAGCCCGGACCAGTCCTGATACAACCGCTCGAAAATCTCGGGGTGAATCGGATACGCCGCCTTGAGCTTTCGCTCGTAATCCGCCTCGCGGCACTCGGGCGGAAACTCCTGGTGATTGCTCCGGTAGAGATCGCAGAACGCCTTCGCCGTGTTGTCGCGCGAGACGTAATTCGGCTCCGGCAACGGCTGGAATAGCCGCCGCCGCACAATCTCAAAGCTCTCTTCCGCATTGGCCGGACGCCACGCCGCCGCCACCCGGCTCACCACGTTGCGCAACGCCGCCAGTGCCATGC